>JANNTD010000165.1:0-22442 GCA_031403315.1 Planctomycetota bacterium | reverse complement strand
TCAACCCCACCAACGTCTGCGTCTATCGCTGCACGTTCTGTGCGTTCCGCTCGAACCTGCGCGACTCGAAGGGCTACGCGATGAGCGACGAGCAGATTCTCGCCCGCGGGGCCGAGGCGCATGTGGCGGGCTGCACCGAGATGCACATCGTCGGCGGCCTGCACCACCAGCGCAAATACGACTGGTACCTGGGCATCATCCGCATGTTGCACGAGGCCTACCCCGAACTGCACCTCAAGGCTTGGACGCCGGTCGAGATCGACTGGTTTTGCCGGCTCGCCGACAAGAGCGTCCGCGAGGTGCTCGAAGACATGATCGAAGCCGGCCTCGGCAGCCTGCCCGGCGGCGGGGCGGAAATCTTCCACCCGGAAGTTCGCAACCAGATCTGCGAGCACAAGGCCGACTCCCGCCGCTGGTTCGAGACCCACCGCACGGCCCACGAGCTTGGCCTCCGCTCGAACTGCACGATGCTCTACGGCCACATCGAACAGGGCTACCATCGCATCGACCACTTGCTGCGGCTCCGCGAGCTGCAGGACGAAACCCGCGGCTTCCAAACGTTCATCCCGCTGGCGTTCCATCCCGAGAACACCGGCCTCGCCCACATCAAGAAGCCATCGAGTTTGGTCGACCTGCGCGTGATGGCTGTCAGCCGGCTGATGCTCGACAACGTGCCGCACATGAAAGCCTACTGGATCATGCTCGGCATCGGCACGGCCCAGGTCGCGCTCTCCTACGGTGCCGACGATCTCGATGGCACGGTGCGGCACGAGCTGATCTACCACGACGCCGGGGCCACCACGCCCGAGATTCTCTCCGTCGACGACATCCGCCGCCTGATCGTCGAAGCGGGCCGCGAGCCGGTCGAACGCGACACGCTCTACCACCGAATCGACCGCGACGGCGAGCACTGGCAAGCGGGCGAAGCAATAACGGCCGGGGCATGAGCCGAATTTGTCATTGAGAATTTGTCATTTGTCATTGGGCCAATTCGGAAATCGCCCAATTTGCAATGACAAATGACAAATTTCTGTTTTTTTGCGGACCCTTTTCACCCCCACCCGCACTCTAAGGGGTATGACGGCCATCGAAGCACCGCCCCAGCCGCCCTTGCCTCAACCACCCAGCGACCTGGCGACCTTGGTCCAAGGGAACCAGGCGGGTGTCTGGCGGTATCTGCGGTTCTTGGGGGCTGAGCCGACGGAGGTGGACGATCTCACGCAGGAGACGTTCGTGGCCTTCGCCGGGGCCAAGTTCGTCGAACGCGACCCGCGCCAGACGGCCGGCTTCCTCCGCACCGTGGCCCGTAACCAACTGCTGGCGCTCCGCCGGCGGCAGCACTGCGAGGTAAGCACCGTCGAACTGGAAGCAGCCGACAGCGTCTGGGCCGCCGCAGCCGGCCCGGATGGCAGCCTGAACGACTATTTGCACGCGCTCGGCGATTGCGTCGAGCAGCTCGACGGTCGGCCGCGTGAAGCGATCGACCTCCACTACCGCGATGGCGCCGGCCGTGAGGCCATCGCCGAAAAACTCGACATGAAACTCGACGGCGTCAAAACCCTGCTGCGCCGCACCCGCGAACTGCTCCGCGAATGTGTGGAACGAAAAATTAACGGCGCCGATCGGCGCAACGAGAAGCAACCATGACCGAGTCCCAAAAAAACCACGAACCCGCCAGCGTCGCCGATCTCCACGACCGCCTCATCGACCGCGCACTCGCTGAAACCCTTGGCCGCGAGACACCGCCCGATCTGGCGCCGCGGATATTGGCCCACGACGCGCAGGTTTTGAGAGTCGACTCACACTCGACGGCGAAACAATGGAAAGCGCTGTTCGTGGCAGTCGCAGCGACACTCGTCATCGCGGTCACGATCGCTGTGTCCCAGGTCGGCGTGTACAGAAATATGGCATGGCGTTCAGCGAGCGTGACGACTGAAAAGGTCGCTTCCGCTCCCCTGCCGAGTGAGAATGCAATTGGCGTCAGAGGACTCGTAAACGACGCTTCGACGCCGAGAAGTGATCTCGACAAAAAATATCGCGCCCAAATTAAGTCCAGCGTCCGGGATCGAGGCGCAAAGATCGAAATGCTGCGACCCGGCCTCGCTGGCGTCGAGGTGCTGCCGTCTTTCACTGCGGAGGCAAGCGGCGATCGCTACGTTGTGACGTCGCCTCGGGAAATCGAGCTGGAAACCACGGAGAAGGCGAAGGCGATCGATAGTCTCGGATTAGGTCGGCCCGCCCCAGCGCTGGTCGAGTCTTTAGGAGTTTTGAGCGACCAGGGGCATCTAGGTCGACAATCCAAGGACTCGTTCCAATTGGGCGTTCATCAACACACGTCGGAAGCTAGGCCGACGCCTTATTTCTTGGACGCCGATTCGGGACCCGTCGCCGGCGTGCGGCGGAAATACTCTAGAAGTGACTTGGAAAATGACGGGGGAGCCTCCCGCGACCAATACGCGTGCATCCAAGAAAACTCCTTCACCCAAGCCGTTGGCGGCGACGCGGTGTCGACCTTTTCGATCGACGTCGACACCGCCTCCTACGCCAACGTGCGGCAGTTCCTCATGGACTTGCGACAGCTCCCTCCGCCTGATGCTGTGCGGATCGAAGAGCTGGTCAACTATTTCGACTACGACTACGCAATTCCGCGGACGAAAGATGGCCGGCCGTTCGCGGCCCACGTCGAAGTCGCCGGTTGCCCCTGGGCCCCGGAGCATCGCCTCGTGCGGATCGGCGTCAAGGGCCGCGAGATTAAGCGCGACAAGCGGCCACCGTCGAACTTGGTGTTCCTCGTCGACGTCTCCGGCTCGATGGACGCGCCCAACAAGCTGCCGCTCGTGGTCGACGGCCTCCGTCAGCTCATCCGTGAGCTCGGCGAAAACGACCGCGTGGCGATCGTTGTCTACGCTAGCAGCGAAGGCCTCGCGCTCGAGAGCACCCGCGGCGACAACCAGGCGGCCATCCTCGGGGCCCTCGACCGACTGCGGGCCGGCGGCTCCACGGCCGGCGGTGCCGGCATCCAGCTCGCCTACCAGCTCGCCGAGGACCACTTTATCCGCGGTGGCACGAACCGGGTTGTGCTCTGCACCGACGGCGATTTCAACGTCGGCGTCACCAACACCGCCGAGCTCGAACGGCTCGTCACGCAGAAGGCCAAGGAAACGGGCGTCTTCCTCTCGGTCCTCGGCTTCGGCCGCGGCAACCTCAACGACGCCATGATGCAGACGATCGCCGACCGCGGAAACGGCAACCATCATTACGTCGACAATCTCCGCGAGGCCCGCAAAGTGCTGGTCGAGGAGATGACCGGCACGCTGATCACGATCGCCAAGGACGTCAAGATCCAGGTCGAGTTCAACCCCGCCCAGGTCGCCGGATATCGGCTGCTCGGCTACGAAAACCGCTTGCTGCGGACCGAGGACTTTAGCGACGACCGGAAGGACGCCGGCGAAATCGGTGCCGGCCACACGGTGACCGCCCTCTACGAAATGATCCCGGCTGGAAAACCGGTCGGTTTGCCCGCGGCGGACGAACTCAAGTACCAACCCACACCGAATGTAAGACGGACAATCCTGTCCGTCGACGAACAAGCCGCAAGCGAAGGGGCCGCCAAGAAGGAGACAGACAAGATTGTCCATCCTACAAGCATCCTCAGCGGCGAACTGCTGACGCTCAAGATGCGGTACAAAGAGCCCGCGGGCGAGACGAGCCGCAAGCTGGAATGGCCGATTACCGACGCGGGTGCCGCCTTCAGCGACGCCTCGGACGACTTCCAGTTCGCCGCCGCGGTCGCCAGCTTCGGTCTCTTGCTCCGCGACTCTCAATTCAAGGGCGACGCGACCTACGACGCGGTTGGTGAGATCGCCGGAAGCAATCTCGGCAGCGACCCGCACGGCTATCGCGCCGAGTTCGTGGAGCTCGTTCGCCGGGCCAAGGAACTACGGCCGGGCCGCTGAACGCACCGAGAGCGCAGCCACTGCGTTCGATTCGCTGCACCTACCGGGCCCCGCCAACTAGCGCGAGCGGCGGGAGACCAATGCACCGACCATCAATCCGAACAATGCCAACACACAACTGGTCGGCTCGGGGATGTTGGTCGTGACGGTGAAGAACGTCTTCTTGTCGATGAGGCTGCCCGTAAGCGGCTGCGACTGGGCGAACAGGATGTTGTCGAGAACGACGGTGACCTTGGTTGCTCCCTTCACGAAGGAGATTCCGCGATCGATCAGTTCTTGATTAATATCCACAAATTGCCCGCCGGTCCAGAGATTCGTGTCAGCACCTTCCGACACGAATCGCCACTTACCATTGCCGCCTACGCCGAAGTCGAACAGGAAGTTCAAATTGATTGTTTCCACATCGATCATCACATTGTCGACTTCCGAAACCTGCAAGAAGCCAACCGCCGAGACGTCGACATAAGTCGCATCGGTGCCGCTGATGCCACCGACGCTGCGGGCACCACCCTCGTTGAACGCCATGTTGCCAATCGCCTGGCCGGCGTTCGCGGTCACCATGAAGTTCAGCTTCCCGTCAGTGCGCTGAAACGGCGGCGCCTGAAAATTAGAGTTGGCAGAAAAGTCTGGCGGAATGAAAACCAAACTGTTCGCCGAAACAAATGGCGTGCCGTAAAACGGTCCCGGTGAGACCGGCGTCGTGATCACTCCGCTCTTCGTGTCGGTTTCCGTCACGTCGACGTAAGTCACATCGGTGCCGGGAAGCGTGCCGTAATAGAAAGTTCCGGCCGAAGCCGTCGCCGGGTTCAACAACCCGACGGCAACGCTCAAGAAACCAAGCGTCAACGGAACCATACGACGGCGTGAGTTCTTCAAGAAATGCCCAGAAATGCAAAGAACACGCCGTCCGCCTGACAAATTGATCTTATTCATTATGCAACACCCAAATGTCTTGTGCGTGCGAAGCTCGAGCAGTGATGACACAACAGTCCGCTATTTACCGCGACAAATGATACATTGGTCGCAGTCGTCATCATAAGACATATTGGGCGAGTTGCAAGCAAATTCCAAGAAATTATCTGAGTTGCGCTGCCAGGAACCCCCCTGAAAGATGGGGCCTGCCGGGTGGCAAGTGCAAGCTTAACTTCTTGGTCAACGGCGAGTTCGGCCCCATTGTCTGGCGAAAATCAGCCTGGCCAATAATCGGCGCGGCTAGGCAACTTGCAGCGACTAACCGCGCTCTGTCCGGCGGCCGTAGCAGGCGATGCCCACCAAGCCAAGGGCGACCAGCACGATCGAGGTGGGCTCTGGGATTTCGCCCCCTGGGACATTGACCGTTACCGTCAGGCCGCCAAAGTCCTTCTTGTCGATGAAGGCGCCTGCGAGCGGTTCCGATTGGGCGTACAGCAGATTGTCGAGATTCACTGATATCTTCGTGGCACCCAAGCCGACCGTGTAGCCGCGGTCAATCAGTCCCTGCGTGATGTCGAAGAACTGTCCGCCGGTCCAGAGAAAGCCGTTCATGTCGCCTTCCGTGCCCAGCCGCCATTGACCGTTGTCTTGCAGGCCGTTGGAACCGAAGTTGAACTTCATGTTGATCGGAAACGTCTCGACGTTGATCGGTATGTTGTCGATCGCGTGGACTTGAAGGAAGCCGACCGCCGATACATCGACATATGTCGAGTTCGTACCGAAGCCGCCCACGCTCAGCGCACCACCTTCTTGAAAGCTGATGTTATTGATTCCGCTGCCATCGTGGGCTTGAATCATGAACGTCAGGTGGCCGTCGGTACGATCGAGCGGCGGCGCTTGGAAATCCGACAGTGCGAAGAAGTTCTGCGGCGTGAAGTCGAGCGAGTCGCCGGACGCTGTCGGATTGCCGAACAATCCCAGGGGCGGATTGGGCGGAAAATACGCCGGATCGGTCGGCGATGATTCGGTGATCATCTGATACTCGACTGTGTTACCGTCTCGATTGCCGTAGAAAATCGGCGCAGCAAATGCTTCGCTAACAATTGTAACTAATAGCAATGCTCCAGCCAGAGAGGCGAGCTTCGCGAACGAGGGCGCAAAGAAACGAACGGACTCAATAGATTGACCAGTCATTAGCTGACTCCTGCTGCTATGAACGCCGACTTAACCGCCCCTGGTGCACAACGCTGGCCGATTGCACCCAAACCCCCCACGGCAAGATGAGCGCCGCGAATCGTGCGACAACTTGCCATGCTATGCCTCCCTGACACTCCTTAGAATAATGATCCATGCGCAGATTGCAAGGATTAGTCCAAGGAATATTTTTGGCAAGGCAAAAAATGAGCGGGGGAAATATTCCCCCGCTCGGGTGGTCGCTTAGGCTAAATGGGCAGTTAGCGAGTGCGGCGAGCCGCGCCGGCCGCCACGCCACAAATTGCCAGCAGCAGCCAGGTCGCCGGCTCCGGAATCACCGGGACGCCGTCGATCGTCACGCTCAGGCCGCCGAAGTCCTTCTTGTCGATGAAAGCACCGGCGAGCAACTCCGATTGAGCCTTCAGGATATTGTCCAGGGCGACGGTGATCTTTGTCGCACCGTAGATCGGGTCGATGTTCGTGTTATCGATCAGGTATTGGTTGATGTCGATCGACTGGAAGCCGGTCCACAAAAAGCCATTGAAATCCCCTTCCGTGCCCAGCCGCCACGTGCCGTTGCCCGCGACGCCGAAATTGAACGGCACATTGATTGGAATCTGCACCACGCCGACCGGATCGCCGTCGACCTCGAGCACGTTGATGAAACCAATCGCCGAAACGTCGACATAGGTGCTGTCGGTACCAAACCCGCCGACGCTCAGCGCACCACCTTCTTGAAAGCTAATGTCCGTAATCGCGAATCCCGACTTGGCATCGACGCCAAAGGTCAAGTAACCATCGGTCGTGTCGACCGGCGGAGCCTGGAAATCGGAGAGCGCGTAAAAGTTTTGTGGATTGAAGTCGATCGAATCACCCGACACGATCGGCTGACCGAACAATCCCACGGGCGGATTGGGCGGGAAATACTGCGGATCGGTCGCCGAATTCTCCGTGACCTGGATGTAGTCGACAGATGTTCCGGAGAGGTTGCCATAATTGATTGGCGTCGCGAGCGCCAGTTGGCCCGCCACCAGCAGACCTAGAACCGCGACGGTTGTGAGCGACAGCCGACGTGCGCGTCCCGAAACGAACGAGATGGTCGAGCGCGAAGAAAGAGATTGCGTCTCAATGATGCGGAGCATTAGCCGACTCCTAACAAATTAAAAAGCGACAACGGCAAAGTCGCGTCAGTGCGCGGTGACTACCGGCAATGCGATCATCGCCAACCGGAACGACGTAGGCCTCGATTGCTAAACTATTCCAATCGTCGGTGTAATGCCGACACCTACCAACACCCAGCATAGACGAGGCCTCAAAAATTGCAAGAATTATGGGTAAAACTTCAGCCAAAATCCGCTGTCCAGTGCCAGGAGACGAACGCAACTCCATATCCAGCAATGCCTTGCGAAATTCGCCACCGGTTCCAAGCACCTTAAAAATGCACTACTGCCGCTGATTACCCCCCACCCAAGTCGGCCAGCAAGCCCCAGATCCGCCGTTCGCCGCGCGGTTAGCCCACATCACCGAGGTCCAGGGCGCGGCCATAGCGCGTGAGCATTTGGCGACGCAGCCGCGCGTGCTCGGCGCGCGATAATCCCGGATCCGCAGCCAACAATCGTTCGGCTGCGACACGCGCTTCTTCGACGACTTGCTGATCGCGTTGCAAGTCTGCGATCCGTAGCGGCGCCAGCCCATGCTGCTCCGTGCCGAAAAGGTCGCCCGGACCGCGCAGCGCGAAATCGAGTTCGGCCAATTGAAATCCGTCGTTCGTTGCTGCGAAGGCATCGAGTCGCGCGCGGGCCTGCTCCGAAAGTTCCTCGTCGACAAGCACGGCGCAGAATCCGGGGTGCGAACCACGCCCCACACGTCCCCTCAGCTGGTGCAGCTGCGCCAAGCCGAATCGCTCGGCCGAATCGACGACCATCACGCACGCGTTCGCCACGTCGACGCCGACTTCTATTACCGAAGTCGATACGAGCACTTGCGTGTGTCCGGCGCGGAAGTCGGCCATCGCCGCCGTTTTTTCTAGCGGCGTCATGCGACCGTGAACAATCCCGACGCGGAAATCGGCAAGCTCGCCGTTGGTGAGCCGCTCGAAGGCGGCGGCGACGCTCGCGGCGGCAACATTTTCCGAGTCGTCCACTAGCGGCGCGACGACATACGCCTGCCGACCGGCGCGGAGCTTTTCACGCACAAAATGCCACCATTTCGCTTGCGCGTCGGGCGTGACCAGATAAGTGCTCACCGGCTGCCGCCCCGGCGGCATGTCGCGGAGCGTCGTCACGTCGAGGTCGCCGAACAGCGTCATCGTGATCGACCGCGGAATCGGCGTGGCCGTCATCACCAGATAGTGCGGCGACTCGTTTCCCTGCCGCAGTGCCGCCCGCTGCCGCACGCCGAACTTGTGTTGCTCGTCGATCACCACCAGCCCGAGCTTGGCGAATCGCACGTCGTTTTGGATCACCGCTTGCGTGCCGATCACCAGGTCGACGCTGCCGGCGGCAATGTCGGCCAACGCCTGCTCGCGCTCGCGCACCGAGAGTGAGCCGGCCAGCATCAGGTGCCGTACACGGCTCGAGCGTAATAGCGAGGCAAGCGTGTCGGCGTGTTGTCGCGCGAGGATTTCGGTCGGGGCCATCAAGGCCGCCTGAAAACCGTGCGCGACGCACACCAACATGGCATACAGCGCGACGATTGTCTTGCCGCTGCCGACGTCGCCCTGCAACAATCGGTTCATCGGCACCTCGCGGGCCATGTCGGCCTCCACCTCGCGGATCGCCGCTTGTTGGCCGGGAGTCAGTTCAAACGGCAGTCGGCGGCGGATGCGGGCGTCGATCTCGGCCGTCGCCGCCAGCGGCGGCGCGCGAAAACCGAGCTGCTGCTGCCAGCGCCGCGCGACGATTGCTAACTCCAGCACAAAAAGCTCCTGAAACACGAACCGGCGGCGGGCCCGGGCGAGTTCCTCCGCGTCTCGCGGCGCGTGAATCGACCGCAGCGCCTCGGCGAGCGGCATCAGATCGAGCTCTGCGAGCATTGCCGCGGGAAACACTTCTTCGAGCACCGGCCCAAATGCTTCGACCGCCGCCGCGACAATTCGCCGCATCTCCCACTGCGAAATGCCCTCGGTGAGCGAGTACAGCGGCAGCAATTTCATTTCCGGCTGGTCGCCCGCGCCTTCCAGCCAAGTCACGCGCGGATGGGCCATTTCCCATCGCCCGCCGCGCAACCGCGGCTTGGCCGACATCAGCACATGTTGCCCCGCCGAGAACTTCGCCCGCATGAACGGCTGATTGAACCACATCGCCCGCAAGTAGTCGTGTCCATCAAACACCAGTACGCCGACGCGGCTCTTGCCGAAACCGCTGCTCGTGGCGTCGACCTCGGTCACCACGCCGCGAATGGTCTGGAGTTTGTCGTCCTCCAGATCGGCGATCGCGCGGCGGTCGGTGAGGTCCTGATAATCGCGCGGAAAAAAGAACACCAAATCGCCGGCCGTGTGCAATTCGAGCTTCGCCAACAGGCGCGCCTTCGGTGGCCCCACGCCCGGCACAAACTGCACCGGCGTGGCCAGCGCCTCAGCCGGCGAGTGCTCGCGCGAAGGCGGAACCGATGGTTGCGAGGCACCATTCATGCCGATATTGTACGGCCGGGCAATCGAATCGGCAGCCCGCGCCTATAAATAACGCTGATACGCCGCCACGGCCAGTTCGTCGACGCGGTCGTTTTCCGTGTGGCCGCTGTGGCCGGCGACGCGGGTGTATTTCACCACGTGCTTCGCCAGCAATCCGTCGAGCTCGCGCCAGAGTTCTTCGTTGGCGATCGGCACCAGTTTGTTTTTCTCTTTACGACGCCAGCCGTTCGCCTTCCACTTGGGCAGCCATTCGCTAATGCCCTTGCCGACATACACGCTATCGGTGAACAGCTCGACGTGTGAGCAGCGTTTGAGTGCTTCGAGCCCCTTCACTGCCGCGGTCAATTCCATGCGGTTGTTGGTGGTCAATTGCTCGCCGCCGCTCTGTTCCAGCTCTTTGCCGGTGGCCGGGTGGCGCAAGATGAAGGCCCAGCCGCCCGGGCCGGGGTTGCCGCTGCATGCACCGTCGGTAAACAGATGGACTTCAGACAAAACAAGTGGTCGGAGGCCAGAGGTGGGAGGTCGTTGGTGGGAGGTCAGGGGGACGACGGCGACAATTAATTCTTCAAATGTTGTCGCTGTAGACTTTAGAGTCTACCGCCGCTCCGAGCAACTCTGGATTGGGGCTTGCCGGCCGCGGCCGCGTCAGGGCTTCCAAGTCTTCCTTCAACTGTGCGTCGAGTCGCGGCACTTCCTCCAGCCGCCACGGCAGCCGCACCGAGAACGTGCTCCCTTTGCCCAGCTCGCTCTCCAGCGAAACATCGCCCCCCAGCAGCCGGCACAGTTCCCGCACGATCGATAGCCCCAGTCCTGTACCCGAATACTCGCGGGTCATCGTGTCGCCGTCCTTCGAGACGCCCGGCGCTTGCCGGAATTTCTCGAAGATCAACTGCTGGTCGTCCGGGCTGATGCCGATGCCGGTGTCCGTTACGGTGAGCCGCAGGTCGCCATATTCGTCGCGCTCGGCGCCGATCGCTATCCGTCCCCCTTCGGGCGTGAATTTGATTGCATTGGAGAGCAAATTGTTGAGAATCTGCTGCACCTTGGCCTGGTCTTGCCGCAATGGCAGGAGGTTTGGAGAGGCGGAGAAATCGAGGTCGATGTTCTTCTTTTCCGCCAGCGGCCGGGCCATGTCGCACTGCGCGCCCACGAGCGAGCCGATTTTGAACTCGCTCAACCGGACCTCCATCTTGCCGCTCTCCATCTTGGCGAGGTCCAAGATATCGTTGATCATCTCCAAGAGCATTGTGCCGGAACGCTGGATATTGCCGACGTACCGCTTTTGCTTGTCGTCCAAGGCCGCGATCGAGCTCAAGACGTCGCTGAAGCCGATGATGCTGTTGAGCGGTGTCCTCAATTCGTGGCTCACGGTCGCCAAAAAATCGCTCTTCAACCGGTTCATTTCATAGAGCCGCATGTTGGCCTGGGCAAGCTCGTCGAGCCGGTTGTCGAGCTCGTTGTTCACGTGCTGCAACTCGCTCTGTTGGCTCAAGAGTTGCCGCAACATGCGGTTGAACGACGCGGCCAGCTCTTCGAATTCGTCGCCTGTGCGGATCATGGCCCGCTGTTCGACGTCGCCTTCGCGGACCGCGTTCGCCACGTCGCGCAGATGCGTCACCGGCTTGACGATCACGTACCGCACCACTGCCCACAGCGAAATCATCGACAGAAAGCCAATTACAATCGCCGCCGTCCAGGCGAGCGCCCGATTGATTGCCTGTGCGTCGACGGTTTCCTTATCGTCGAGCGTGACGCGAATCACGGCCATCAGGTCGCCTTCGTGCAGGTTCGGATTCGGCGACGCACCGAGCGCCTTATGGCATTCGACGCATTTCGGCCCCGCGCGCATCTCCTGAAAATACTGATAGACCTGCCCCCCGTCGATTTCGATTCGCCGTTCCTCGTGGCGCAACTCCTCCGGCTGATCCTTTTCGTCGCCCTCTTCCCGCGGTGGTTGAGGGAGCTTCACCGCCCAGTCGGCCAATAAGTCCCTTTCGAATTTGTCGCGCGGCCGATATTTTGGCCGCAGCGGCGGCCGGTCCGGCAACGGCGGCGGCAGGATCGCCTCCCATTCAAAGCCCCGGCTCAGCTCCAAGCCGCTCTGCGCCAATTCGCGATAGAAGTCGAGGTCGGTCGACGCCTTTTCCTGGACCTGGCCCTCAACCGTAGCCAGTTTTTCGATGTGCAGCGTCTGCCACCCCGCGCGGACGTACTCCTGGCTCAGCGACTGGATGCTTTTCTCGACCAGCTCATCCGTCCTCCGGCCGTACCAGGTAAAGCTCAACGTCAACATCACGGCCAACGAGATGCCGAACCACCAGCGGCACTTCCGCTCAAGATTCGTTTCACCCAGCACGCGCTTGAAAGTTCGGTAAGACATGGTCCTCTATCCGCTTAGATTGTAGGGCCATTGTGCGCCACGGTCCAAGTGCAATGCCACCGTCGAAAGCTAAGCCGCAAGCGGGAAATCGCGACAACTCACGCCGCGAAACGCTTGCGGTTTAGCTCCAATCGTCGCGCAAACGGCGCTCACATCATATCCCATGGATCCACGTCGACCGTCCACACGAGCCCCTCGGGAAGTTTCAAATCCGCCGTTGCAGCGCGGACGACGGAGCGCAAATGCTCACCATCCACCGCTTGCAACTGAATCTGATACCGATACTGCCCGCGGAGCTTCGTCATCGGAGCCGGCGCCGGGCCCAGCACGCGAACGCCGTCCGCTGCCTTCGCTCGCAGTCGTTGCCCAATTTCATCCGCGAGCGCTCGCGCCTTGATATTGCTCTCGCCGCGGACCACGATTCGCACCATCGACGCGAATGGCGGATAGCCGGCCGCCTGCCGATGCGGCAGCTCCGTCCGCGCGAACGCGCCAAAGTCGTGTCGCACCGCCGCCAGAATCGCCGGCGTCTCGGGCGCGAACGTCTGCACCAAGACGCGGCCGCCTTGCTCGCCCCGACCGGTCCGCCCTGCCACTTGCGTCACCAACTGAAACGTCCGCTCCGACGCACGGAAGTCCGGCAGGTTTAGCGCCGTGTCGGCGTTGATCACACCGACCAGCGTCACGTTCGGAAAATCGAGCCCCTTGGCAATCATCTGCGTGCCCAACAGGATCCGCACCTGCCCATCGCGGAACGAGTCGAGTGCCCTTTCGTGGCTGCCGCGCTGCTGCATGCTGTCAGTGTCCATCCGCAGGCAAGCGTAGTTAGGAAAGCGGGCTCGCACCTCGGCTTCGAGCTTCTGTGTTCCCAGGCCGCTGAATCGCAGACCGGGCGACTTGCAATCGGGGCAAGCGGTCGGCGCCGGAGTCTGGTAGTCGCAGTAATGACAAATGGCCGAGCTTTGGTGCCGATGGAACGTGAGCGGCAGGTCACACTGCGGACACTTCTCGACGTGACCGCAACTGGGACACTGGATGTGCGTCGAAAAACCGCGACGATTCAACAGCAGAATCACCTGCCCGCCGTCGCGCAAGGCCGCTTCCATCGCCTGATGCAGCGGCCGGCTGATCGCCCCGCGCGAGAGCTTGTTGTGGGCTTCATCCCGCAGATCGATCGTCCGCACCGCGGGCAGCGGCCGATTGAACACTCGCCGCGGCATCTCCACAAGCTGAAACTCGCCCGTCGCCGCCCGCTGCCAACTCTCGAGCGAGGGCGTCGCGCTCGCCAGCACCAGCGGCACATTCTGATCCATCGCCCTCCGCAGCGCCACGTCCCGCGCATGATACCGCGGCGCCGATTCCTGCTTGAAGGTCGACTCGTGCTCTTCGTCGAGAAGAATCAGCCCCAAGTGTGGCGTGGGAGCGAAGATCGCACTCCGCGCTCCGACCACGACTTCGACTTCCCCCCGCGCGATCCGGCGCCAGTGCTCGTGCCGCTCGACGTCACTCTGATGGCTGTGGAGCACGGCCACGCGGTCGAAGCGGGCTCGAAAGCGCGACACCGTCTGCGGCGTCAGACTGATCTCCGGCACCAGCAGAATCGCCTGCCGACCGAAGCGCACCACCTCATCGATCGCGCGGATGTAGACTTCCGTCTTGCCGCTGCCCGTGACGCCGTGGATGAGAATCGTGCGGTGCTCGGCCGCGTGGAGGGATTCGCGGATCACGCTGAGCGCGGCCGTTTGATCTTCGTTTAGCACGTGCGCCGACTCGCGCGGCACCGGCGCCTCGGCAGCCCGACTCGTGCTGAGCCGCTCGATGCTCGCAGTGAGCAGACCCTTTTTTCGCAGCGCATTGATCGGCGCGACGGTGCATCCAGCCCAGGCGGAAATCTGCTGCGCAGAAAGTGGCCGCGGACTCGCCGTCAGCACGCGCATGATTTCCCGCTGTTTGTCCGAGAGTTTCAGCTGCGCGATTCGCGGCACTGCCTCCGGCGCGACCGCGAGCAGCGTCACGTTGCGCGTCCCCGCTTTTTGCCGCACCCCGGCCGGCACCACCGCTTCGAGCACCTGACCCCAGGGACACAGATAGTAGTCCGCCATCCACCGCGTCACTCGCAGCATCGACGGCGACAAAAGTGCGTGTGCATCGAGCACCTCCGCGATCGCTTTGAGCTTCCGTCCGCCCGCCGGCTTGAAGCCCACCTCGACGCAATAGCCGATCACGCTCCGATTCCCGCGCCCCAGCGGCACTTTTACCCGGCAACCGACCTCCAGCTTTAGCCCCTCGGGCACCAAATAATCAAACTCGCCCGCCAGCCCGCTGGCCAGCACGACCTTCGCCACATGCTGTTGTGCCGCATCATCGAGCTCCCACGGCGCCGGCTCCGGATCAAAAAGTGTCTGCTGCTGTGCCATACTTCTGCGTGTGACTTAGCCGCGTCGCTCGCGACGCGCTCAACTCCGGCCTTGGTGGTCGGCCAAACTCCCACACGTTACGATACAATTCTCAACGTTCCACCCCCAGCCCCCCATCGCGCGTCGCAAGCGACGCGGCTAAAACGGCCATGCGTCTCGGCATTTTCGGCGGCAGCTTCGATCCAGTACACAACGGCCATCTCGCGCTGGCCCACGCGTGCCAGCACCAGACCGCGCTCGACGAAATCTGGTTCACGCCGACCGCCGTCCAACCGCTCAAGCAAAGAGGTCCCCACGCGACCGACGCCCAGCGGCTCGAAATGCTCCAGCTCGCCATCGCTCCTGAACCGAGCTGGCGCGTATTCAAACGCGAAATCGAACGCGGCGGCCTGAGCTACACCGTCGACACGCTGCGCCAACTCGACGAGGAACTCCCCGACGCGGTGCTGTTCTTCTTAATGGGCGCCGACGCGGTCCAAGACGTGCCCCACTGGCGCGAGCCGCGCGATATTTTTCGGCTGGCAACACCGTTGGTGGTCCGCCGCCCGGGCGAGCCCGAGCCCGACATGGCGGCGCTCCGCGCGGTCTGCGCCGAGAATAAGCAACCGCGGCTGATCGAGATGCCGGCCGTCGATGCCAGCAGCACCGAAATCCGCCGTCGCGCAGCCGCCGACGAACCGCTCGACGGCCTCGTGCCACCTTCCGTCGCGGCCTACATCGCCGCGCATGACGTGTATCGCTAAAACACCACGTGCAGTGTGCTCGCTCGATCCGGCGAAAGCTCGACATCTTTCGGCGCTCGACCCGGCGGCGCGATGCGAATCCAAAACGTGCCGCAGTTCTCGCCGGCAAACTTGTCGAATTGATACTCGACTTCGACCTCACCCCGGCTTGCGACGCGCGATCGCACGCGCACGCTGATCGTCCCATATGCCGTCGGAAAATCGTCGAGCACGATCTCCTGCCCCTCGGCGAACCACTCGCTGGGCACGGTCGATAGCAAAAACAAGTCCCCGTTGGCGAGACCATTCGCGTCGCGCTCTTCGCAGACCAGCGCGTCGCGAACGAGCCACAATGCCTCGCCCGCAGCGGCCCCGAGCGGTTCGGTGAACGAGATGTGGCCGCCCAAATACCGCTCGTCGTCGTACATCCCGAAGCTCCACGGCGACTCTCGTACCAGCCGCTCGTACGCCGCGCGATCCAGTCGATCGGGAAACAGCCCGGCCACTTCCGGGATCGTATAGCCGTTGCGGCTGGCAGCGTGCAGAAAAAACGCTTCCAATCCCGCTAGCGCCTGGTGTCGAAAGCGCACGTCTCTCCTCGAGCGCCGCTGCAATTCTCGCAAGACGCCGATCGAATACGCTGCATCGAGCCCGGTGTTGAACCGCGGTAGTGCCGCCCACAATCCGCCATGTGCGGCCATGTAATCGAGGAGCAGTCCATTCAGGCGCTCGCCGTTGGGATCTAGTGTGAGCCCCAGCTCCAGCACCGACGGTGCGAACAGGTTCCAATAGTTCCCCAGCCGCGAGGCCGTGAGCCGCCCGTACGGACCCTCATTTTTCCCGTCAAGTGATGCGACATCCAGCGCCAGCGGCAAAAACGGCGGCTTGGTTTCCTCGTCGACCACTGCATTCATCACTTCCGTCAGCCGCTCACGAAACGCCTTGGCTTCGGCGTCGAATTTGTCCGCGTGCTTCTTCAATTCCGGCGTGCCCAGCTCGCGAAACACATCGGCAGTTTCCACCAATCCCTTGTAACAGACCATGCTCGCATACAAGCTCGTTGCCGGATCGCGGACGTCGCCGCCGTAGATGTGCGCCGGCAGCAATCCACGTGTGAGCGGCGACTTGTTGTTTTGCGTCGATTTACGCGAGGCGATCGTCCACTCGGCGTTCTCAATGAGTGCCGGCGCGATTGAATCCAGCCAGACCGCATCCTGTGACAATCGCGCGACTTCCGCCGCATACCAAGATGAAGTACCATTGCGGCTCTGATGATGAACGTTCGATTTATCGCGATTCTCGGCCGAGAGCATGATCTCCGCCTGCCGCTTGGCCTCCGTGCCGCGTCCCCATTGCGCGAGTGCGACGATCGGCCAGCCCTCTTCGGGGCCAAAGTAGGCTTGATAGAAATTGGCCCCATAACTCAGCCGCTCCTGCCCCTGGTATTCGACGCGCGTGATCGCCGCCACCTGCGATTGCCAAATATCGATCCGCCGCATCCACGCGCTCGACGGCAGGCTGACTTGCGCACCGGTCCGCAAGTCCTCGCCCCACAGCTTGACAAACTCCTTCTCTGCCGAGTCATGAATCTCCGCGGTCAGCGGCAGCCCAACTTCGTCGGCATCTGTCTGCGGAGTTCGCACATAAACATTGCCATTCGCATCCGGAACAAAAGTGGCGAGCATTTCCACGGGGCCAAGCGACTCCAGTTGAACGGCTTGCGCCGACGTTAATATCAATTTTCCTGCCCCATCGACGATCGATCGCCCCTCGCGTCGGTAGTTCGGCGCGAGCGTAACGAACGCGACCGGCGACCGCTCTCGCCCTTTGTCATCCCAGTAGTGACAGTTCGGCCGCCGGCCCACGCCAATCGCCAACCGCGCACCTGCCGGCGCATTCTCCAGGCGAAAACGGATAAATGCCGACGGCGGATTGCCTGCACTGGCACGGTGCGAGAACATCGACTGGGTGATGTTCGTCTCGCCGAATCGCCAGCGCAACGTCCACTGCGGCAGCGTGACACCGGCCTCCGTCGTAACAAAAGCCGTTTCAGCCGAGAGCGGAGCCGGCCGCACCAACTTGTCGCCGACCAACAGCGCCGGCGCAAACCAATGGTCCTCTTTCGTCCACTTCGGCAGATCGTGGCTCAACCACGTCGTGAACCACTGCCCGTTTTGATAGGCAAACGCCGGGCTGGCATCGTTGCGACTCGCCACGAGCACCTTCTGAAAATCGAGCGGATACGCCGCCGCCGCCAATTCGCTCCAAGACATCTCACGCGGCGTCATCGCCGGAATCACCGGATCGACGAGGCTCTGCTCCGCACGAAGAATCTCGTCGGCTGAGCGCTGTTCGTCACGCACGTGCGCCGGCAGCGATTGGCCGAATTCGCCCGTTTCGACCAGCGTGTATCGCGGCGTCGTGCCGATAAGTTCTCGATCGACCGTTAGCACCTGATCCCAAAACGGATCTCGCCGCGGCCGCTTGACGAGTTCGATCTGCTTTCCGCTCCAGCTCGCGGGAAACCGCCACGGCGTCGCCGTTAGCTCTTGAAACAGGGCAATCGGCACTGCTGCTTCGCGGGCGATCGAATGCTTGGTGTCCGCCCCGTCCGGCCCGCGCACGTCGTCGGGCGCAAAAGAATGGCGGCCAAAATTGAGAAACAGAATTGCCGGCGGCTCGCCAAGTTCGATCTCCACCCGATCCGAGGCCAGCGGCACTCGCTCGAGCCAATCGCGTGCAAGGCCGACGCCGGGCAGCAGCGCCCAACAGATCGCGGACGCACAGATCAAGCGGCGCCTTCCCCAGACAACCGCCGCTTGCATAACCCCTGACTTTCTTCAATCATGCCGCCGCGCGCGACTCCAATCGCTCGGCTAGCTTCCGCGACATCTTTAGCGACGCGACACGTTCTTCGCCACGTAGCGCGTCGGCCACCACTTCGAGCTGCTCGTCGGGCGTCTGGGCCACGTCCAAGAGCAGCATTCGCCGGCCGCGGACCAGGCAATGCCCGCCGCCATCGCCGCCCAGCCAATCCTGACGCACATCGTAACCGAGCCCCCGCGCCGCCTCCAGCGCTTCCTGCAATAGTTCCACCGTGTGCATTCGCTGCACCTCCTTGTTGGGTCCAGAGTCGAGAGCCAGCAGACCCTTTGGCTCTCGACTCTCCGCTCTCGACTGCTATCGGGCCGCGGATTCTACCGCCTTGCTCTTTAGTCGGCCAGCCGGATTCGTCGATACCAGAGAATGACGCAAATATCGAGCATATAACGAGTTAAGAGTTGTCTGTCGGGCAAGACAACGACCCCGCGAAGAGGGCGCAAGCCAAGCAGCTTGGCGGCTCCTGGCGGATTTTGCCGATCAGTGAGTCCAGCGAGCCGGGGCGAGGGCACCGACGCGAAGCGGTGGTCTGCCCCCGACCCTCCGGAGCAACTTATGTCAGAAGGCAGAATCCCCCTCGAGCGACAGCTAGAACTTCTCGAAGACGAGCTACGTCGCACCCAGCGCTTTGCCGCCCTTGGCGAGCTTGCCAGCACCACCACCCACGAGTTCAACAACGTCCTTACGACCATCATCAATTACGCCAAGCTGGGCTTACGCCACAAAGACGAAGCCACCCGCGACAAGGCCCTCACCAAGATCCTCGACGCCTCGCTACGGGCCGAGAAGATCACCAACGGCGTCCTCGGCATGGCCCGCAATCGCAGCACCGACCACGCGCCGACCGATCTGGCGAAGCTCGTCGAAGAGTCGCTCGTGCTCCTCGAGCGCGAGATGCGCAAGTACCGCGTGCAGGTCGAGCTCCTGATCGAGCCCGCACCGCTCGCGCTCGTCTGCGGCAATCAGATTCAGCAAGTGCTCTTGAACCTGCTCACCAACGCCCGGCAAGCGATGCCCAATGGCGGACGCGTGATCATCCGCATCGCGCCCGATCCGGCAGCCGGCACCGTCGACCTCACCATCCGCGACACCGGCAGCGGCATCCCCGCCGATCAATTGCCGCGAATCTTCGATCGCTTCTACACCACCAAGCGCGGCCCCGATGCCAGCGGCAAAGGCGGCATGGGCGTCGGCCTCTCGATGTGCCGCGAGATCATCGAACAGCACCAGGGAAGAATCCGCGTCGAAAGCACCGTCGGCCTCGGCACCGCATTCACGCTCAAACTGCCCACGGCACCCGCCGAAATACTAACGCACTCGACGCTCCCCTTGCCGACGCTCGGCATTCCCACCAGCGCCGCCCTCTCCCCCGTCTAGCCAAACCGCTTGCGGCTTAGCGCTGCCACACGATTCGACACCTACGGCCAGATCGACGGGCTCGACGCCGTCGTCACGCCATTGAGCCGCGCATGAATATCGGAGAGCATCTTGGCCTCAAGTGCCGGGTCGCGCCCCAGCGGTAGCCACCGCGGCGACGACAGCGTGCGGCTCACGTCGCCGGCCCGCGCGGTTGGCAATGAGAAGTCGTTCGGAAACGCCGCCACGCTGGCCGACGCCCGTTCCGGATGCGGCAGATCTTCGATCTCCTTCTGCACGACCACTTCCACCAGGTAGCCGTTTGCGTCGGGCATCACTCGGACTAGCGCACTGCGGCGGATCGTTTGAAATGTGCTCTCCCAGCGGTTGAACGCGCCGACCGAGTCCTTGCGGAACGGTTCCAGCCACGAAGCCCCGCCTTGATACGCCGTTTCGATTCGTCCTTCGCTCCAGGCCTCGCCGCTGCGGCGAACCTGCTGCTCGCGGGCGATCGTGAAGTAGTCGCTCACGACGTCGGCAATTTGTTCCCAAGCCAGTTGATCATCGGTCGCCGGCACGAAAATCGGATTCCCCGGACCAGACACGGGTTCCGGCGCCGCAGGCAAACCAAACTGCGGCGAGATCGCGCCGCCCGGTGCAATATTCGCCAGTGGCCCCTCAGGCGAGCCCGCTTCAGCGGGCGGGGGCACCATCCCCGGCGCCCCAAACATCGGACCCATCATCGTCCCCGGTCGCGGCCCCAAACTCTCCGGCAGCGGCATGATCGGCACCAGCTCCATCGGCGCCGCCGGCTGTACCCACATTTGTTGTTGCGGCTCAATCAACACCGGCTTCGGCTGACTGCAATCCACCGCCGGCGGTTCCATCAAGTAGGGACCCGTTGGTGCGTATTCGGGTGCATATTCGACCGGCGTCTGCGCAGTGACGACATCTTGTCGCGGAGACAGTCCTCCGAGTACTACGACAAGAACAACATGCGGAATAATTCGGCGCAGATTCATCGACTTCTCGTACGGAACAGATTTTTCTTCTCGTGCGTGCACGTGTCGTCGCTCACATTGGGAGGACGGCCACACCCGGCCGCGCGGCTAATTCACCTCCGCCGCGACCTTGGTCGACCTCCCAAAGGAGCCCGTGCGGCATGGATGCCGTGCGTCGCCCTGAAGCCAATCCAGCGTGGCGAATCTTCGCGGAATCCTCAAAGGGGCACAACGTCGCTCGATAACACCCGCTTGACAACATACCAACCAGTCGGTACCATACGGAAATGGCAAAAAAAGTGCCGGATAAGGCCGGAAACACGCGGGGCGAGCTTGTCCAGCAAGGAACCGACCTGTTCCGCCGCACCGGCTACGTGGCCACCTCGGTCGACGAAATCTGCACCGCTGCCGGCGTCACCAAAGGCGCGTTTTTCCACCATTTCCCATCGAAGGAAGCCCTCGCCGAGGAGTGCCTGCGCAACTGGCAGCAGCAGATGGCCGCGCTCCACCGCTCGGCCGCATATCAAGCGATCGACGACCCCACAGAAAAAGTTCTCGCGTCGATCGACTTCATGATCGAAGTCTTCTCGAACCCGGAAGTCCAGAAATCGTGCCTCGCCGGCACCACGGTCCAGGAAGTCTCCGAAACAAATCCTGTCCTTCGCGAAGCGGCCCAGGCTTGCTTCGTTCAAGGCGAAGCCTACTTCCAATCGCTACTCGATGATGCATGCCAAAGCGATGCCTGCCGCAGTCGCGGCGTCACGCTCGACACGGCTTCGCTCGCCAGCCTTTGGATGGGCACGATCCAAGGTTCGCTGCTCTTATGGAAGGCGTCGCGCGACCCGGCTGTGATTCGAGAGAATTTGACGCACCTCAAAAAGTATCTGGCAGGCCTGCTCGGTCAAAAAGCGTAAGTATTTAGGGCAATCAACACGAAGGAACTAGTTCATGGATTTCAAAGACGCAGTTCGATCGTCGCTGGGAGTCGCCGACTTCATGGTGAACGGCTACCTCGCCGACATCACCGCGGAAGAGCTGCTGATGCGGCCCGTGCCCGACGCGAACCACATCGCCTGGCAGCTCGGGCATCTGATTGCGGCCGAACGCCACCTGGTCGAAGCCGCCGCGCCCGGCTCGATGCCCGAACTACCGGCGGGCTTTGCCGAACGCCACGCGCGAGGAAAGCCCGTGACCGACAACCCGGCCGACTACCTCTCGAAGGACGAGTACCTGCAACTTGCGAAAAACATCCGCGCCGCCACGCTCAAAACACTCGACAAACTCACCCCCGCCGACTTCGATAAACCGATCGAAGGCCGCGTCCCGCCGTGGGTCAAGAAGGCCGGCGACGCCTTCGTGACGATCGGCGGCCACTGGGTCCTCCACGCCGGCCAGTGGGTCGTCTTGCGCCGAAAACTTGGCCGCGAGCGGATGTTTTGAGCGATAATCGCGTCGGGCACGATCGGTTACGAAGGCGTGGAGACACTTCTTCCGAACGGCGAGCACAAAAAAAACCCCGGCCGAGCCGGGGGCTGATTTGCGTTGTAAGCTGAAAGTTGGTGGCCGAGAGCCGATCGGGGTCGGGGACGACCCGGCTCGCTATGCAGGCTGCAATTCCGCCTTGCGTTCCGCCACGATCTCGATCTGGATGTTCATCGGCACCGGGCGGTATTTGGCCAGCTCCATTGTGAACGTGCCCTGACCTTGCGTCATCGAGCGGAGGTCGGTCGAGTAGCCGAACGTCTCGGCGAGCGGCACCTCGGCGATGATCTTCGTCACGTTGTTGACCATGTCGGTCGAGATCACGATGCCGCGGCGGGACGAAATGTTGCCCACTACCGAGCCTTGGAATTGCTCCGGCATCTCCAGTTCCATCAGCATGATCGGCTCCAACAGCGCCGGCTTCATCTTCGGGAACGTCTCGCGGAAGCAGTTCTGAGCGCAGACCATGAACGCCATTTCCGAGCTGTCGACTTCGTGGTGCTTGCCGTCG
>JANNTD010000164.1:0-16634 GCA_031403315.1 Planctomycetota bacterium | reverse complement strand
GACCAGTGCCGCATGCTCGAACGGCAATTCGTTTGGCACCGGATACATCGCCTGCTGCGGCACGACGACATATTCGGCAAACGCGCCCTGCTGCCGGAACTCATTGCAGGCGACGCCCAAGATCCGCCGCCCCGCACACATGTTCGTCCGCCCCTGGCGACACAACTCGCACTCACCACACGAGAGCAGCGAATCGAGCGCGACATGATCGCCGGGGCGGACGCAAGAAACATTTGCGCCCACTTCCGCGACGACACCCGCCGATTCGTGTCCCATCACCAGCGGCGGAATCCGCCGGCCCGTCGAGCCGTCGTACCCATGCACGTCGCTGCCGCAAATGCCGCAGGCGCGGACGCTCACCAGCACATCCTCCGGACCGACCGTCGGCCGATCGAGCGAGGTGAGCTCGAGCTTGCGGTATTCGGTGAGCAGCAGCGCTTGCATGGTACGTCAGGCTTTCCAGCCTGACTTGCCTCCCAATGTCTGCCTGGAAAGCCTAACGTACTATGCAAGCGCTACTACTCACTGAATATCGGAAACTGGAGCTCACGTCGCTCGATCGGCCGACGGTCGGGCCGGAGGATGTGCTGGTGAGCGTCCGCGCGTGCGGCATCTGCGGCAGTGACGTGCATGGATTCGACGGATCAACGGGCCGGCGGATTCCGCCGCTGGTGATGGGACACGAGTCGGCGGGTGTCGTCGCGGAAGTGGGCGCGAACGTGTCGAGCATCCGGCCGGGCGACCATGTCGCGCTCGATTCCTTGCTCTCGTGCGGCGAGTGCGAGTTGTGTCGCCAGGGGCGGACGAACATGTGTGCGGGGCGGCGGATTTTGGGCGTCGCCTGCAATGAGTTCCGGCAGCAGGGCGCGTTTGCCGAATTTGTCGTCGTGCCGCAACAGGCGATTTATCCCGTACCGAACGAACTGCCGTTCGAGCATGCGGCGCTGGTGGAGCCCGTGTCGGTGGCGCTGCATGCGGTCGGGCGGTTGCGGATCGACTTGGGCGATAGCGCCGCCGTGGTCGGCAGCGGCATGATCGGGCTGTTGGTGATTCAGGCGCTCAAGATTGCCGGGTGCGACGAGGTGATCGCCATCGATTTGGACGACGATCGGCTGCGGCTGGCCGCGGAACTTGGTGCGACGGCGACGGTTAACACGGCAACATGCGACGCGGTGGCGGCTGTGCTGGAGCGAACGGGCGGCCGCGGCGTCGACGTGGCGCTGGAAGTCGTCGGGGCCGCGAAGCCGCTGGCCACGGCGATCGGCTGCGTGCGTCGCGGCGGGCAGATCGGGCTGGTGGGAAATCTCGCGGCCGAGGTGCCGCTGCCGCTGCAGATTGTGGTCATGCGCGAGCTTTCACTCGTCGGCACGTGCGCCTCGGCGGGCGAGTATCCGCGGGCGATCGAGCTGATCGCGAGCGTCGCGATTCGCGTCGCGCCGTTGATCACGGCGATCGCGCCGCTTGCCGAGGGGCCGCGGTGGTTTGAGCGGTTGTATGCCCGCGAGCGTGGGCTCTTGAAAGTCGTGTTGTGTCCGAATCGCGAAGAGACAAGTCATGACCAGTCCGTTTGATTTGACAGACCGGGTGGCAATGGTCACGGGCGCGAGCCGCGGCCTGGGACAGCATTTTGCCCGTGTGCTAGCGCGAGCCGGTGCCAACCTCATCATCACCAGTCGCACCGCCGCATCGCTGGAGCCGCTCGCGGCCGAACTCCGCGCGATGGGGCGGCAAGTTGCCTGCGTCGATCTCGACGTGAGGGAGCACTCCAGCATCCAGCGGGCCGTGGCCGACGCGCTCCGCAAGTTCAGTCGGATCGACATTCTCGTGAACAACGCCGGCTGCAACATCCGCAAACCGGCGACCGAGGTCACTTGGTCCGATTGGAATGAAATCGTCGACACGAATCTCCGCGGCGCGTTCTTCGTCGCCCAGGCGGCCGCGTGGCAGATGATTCCGCGCCGATATGGGCGGATCGTCAACATCGGCTCGGTAACTTGCGTTGCCGGGTACGCCGGTCTCGCACCGTATGGCGCGAGCCGCGGCGGAATCAAGCAGATGACGATGAGCCTGGCCCACGATTGGGGCTCGCATGGCGTCACTGTCAATTGCCTCGCCCCAGGCTGGTTCAAGACGGCGCAGAACCGCGCGCTCTACGACGATCCGGGCTGGGTCGAATACTTGTGCGAACGCATCCCGCTGGGCCGGCCTGGTGAACCGGGCGATCTCGACGGGGCACTGTTGCTGTTGGCGTCCGACGCCGGGCGCTATATCACGGGGCAGACGCTGCTGGTGGACGGCGGGATTTCGGTAGGAGCGCTGCGGGCGCTGCCACGAGCGTAGTCTACTTTCTCGCCTCTCAGACTGTGTATCGCCCGACCAAAGAAAATCGCTGACCGGATATTCGCCAGCGCCGTGTCTAATCGATCGATGCTCTCGCGTGCGATCGTCCGGGAAACATTGCCACAAGTACAAGAAAGACATAGAGGACCAATGCTCCTACGTAAATCGGAATGTCTTCTGGCGGAGGATGGCGTCGATTTTTGGGGATGAATGCGCACAAGACAATTAAAAAATCTGCGAAGAAGAAGATCAAAATCGCAAAGACAAGTGCACCGAACTGAAGTATGCGAAGTTTCCTGTCGCAATAGTTACTTCGAATTTGCCGTGCACCTATAGAAAGCCGTATGAAAAGCGCTACCACAGGTAGCACCACCATGAGGCTCTCCGCAACAAGTCGATTTTTAGGAAAGAGTGTCGCGACCGCCACGGAAGTGGTCGACACAAAAATGGGCAGGACCCCGTCCCAACCCAGAACGCGCGTCAGCCAAACTCGATAGTCAATCATTTCGCTTGCGCGACGAAGTCACAGGGGTTAGCGCACACCGCCAACCAGCGTCTGGCGGTGTGCAGCGAGCCGCCCTTACCGTCGCGTCTCCAGCCACCGTGCGAGGGATGCATCCTTCTCTGCCGAATGTTTTCCAGCCAAAAGTCCTTCCACGCTAATGTCCTCGTCGAGGTCCGGCCAATGGATGCCCTCGCCGTCACCAATCAGCTCGTATTTTTCTCGCTCAAGTTTGGTTCCGAGTAGAAGTCTCGGATACCAGGCCAAAGGGACCGACAGCGTTCGTCCATCATCAAGATTCACGATCATCGAGTCGTCGGAGAAGCGGACTGACTCGGCAAAGACGTCTCGTTCAGTCGCTGAAGACCTCATTCCACGGGCTCCCCAGACTTCAGTCAAACCGACGTCGCATTTCGTCACTCGGAATTCCGCCTTCGGCTGCGACGCGGGCGCGGGAGCGCTCGATCAAGTCGAGGAAATCACGATTGGTGCTGAGTGAGACTGTCTCCAAGTCCGCGTTTTCGATCGACACGAGTGCAGCGAAGGGGCGGCCTTCACTGGTGACGATCACCGGACCGCTGTCGATTTCCGCGGCGTATTCGGCCAAGGTTGCCGTCGCGTCTGTCTTGTCGATGACTTTCATAATTCAAATTCCTTGCCCCCGATCAGGATGCGGCTGCGATCCTTGACGCCGACCGCTAAAACCGTCACCAATTTCTCTGGTTCCTCAACAATATCATAGTATACACGAAGGTCGCTGACGCGAAGCTCCCAGGGCGCGATGGGATTTGGACGCATCGGTTTGCGGTTTCTTGTCTCGACGCCCGGTTGGTGCGCGAGCTGCTCATCAACCGCGTCAAAAACGATCGACCTCTGCCGAGCCGTCAGCACCTGCAGATGCTCACCCGTCTCCAATGAATACTCGATTCGGTAGATCAACACCACCTTCCTTTGCCGTGAAGTTTGCGTTCAAAATACGGAATCGTGGCCCATCATGCTTAACCCGCCTTCGCCACCGCGTTGCGTTCGAGATCGGGCACGACGAACGGCTCGCGTTGCTTGCGGGAGCGGAGCTCTGTCGCGGCGTCATTGCCCGTGAACTGCTCGGTCGCCGGGTCGAGCTCGAGCCAGGGGCCGAGGGTGAGGGCGCCCTCGCCGCCGTCGATGTCGACGCCGTTAGCGCGGAGATGGCTGGCCATGCGGTCGAACGAGGTGCTCAAGAGCTCGTTGCCCTTGATTTGCTCCGCAAGGTCACTGGCGCGAGCCGGCTTGCCGAGCTGATGGGAGATACCGCCCAGGTGGCAAAGCGAACTGGAGAGATGGCCTTCCTGAATGTCGGCGTTGAGCTGCGACGGATCGTTTGCGGCAACAGCCGAGAGGAAGTTCTTGATGTGGTAGCCGAGCGAGTCGTCGGGCACTTGCCAGTGCTTGATCTCGTGGCCCGTGTTGTCGTAGGCGATCGCCTCGACGTAGCTGGGCACGAGCACGTAGCCGCGTTCGCATTGGACGATCACGCCGATCCGCGAGCCGCGGTAGCGGTCCATGCTCTCGCCCCAGCGCTTTTGGGCGGCCAGCGAGCGAGGCAGGCCGCGGGTCTCGAAGATCAACGGGGCGGCAGGGTAGTCGAGGTAGACGATCTGCGTGTTCGGCGTGTTGCCGGCGTCTTCGTAGCCGAGCCGGCCGCCGATGCTGATCGTCCGTGGGGCGAGTGCATCTTCGCCCAGGAACCAGCGGGCGATGTCCATTTGATGGATGCCCTGGTTCCCCATGTCGCCGTTGCCGGTGTTGAAATCCCAATGCCAATCGTAGTGGAGACTTTTGCGGTAGAGGTCTTCTTTGGCGGCCGGGCCGCACCAGAGATCGTAGTTGATGGTGCTGGGGATTTGCAGCGGCTTGTCGAGTTTGCCGATGCTGGGGCGCGGCTTGTAGCAGGTGCCGAGCGCGTACTTGATTTTGCCGAGCTCGCCTCCTTGGACGAAAGCGACTGCGTCCTTGAGGCTGGTGCTGGAGCGCGACTGGGTGCCGCACTGCATGATGCGGTTGTTCTGCCGCGCGGCCTGGATCATTTGCCGGCCCTCCCAGATGTTATGAGAGACCGGCTTCTCGACGTAGACATGCTTGCCGGCCTGGGCGGCGGCGACGGCAATCAACGCGTGCGTGTGATTTGGCGTGGCGATCGAAACGGCGTCGACGTCTTTCCGTTCGAGCAGCTTGCGGAAGTCGGTGAAGGTCTCGAGCTTGTGACCGAAGTCACGCTTGAGCTTGTCGGCCGTGCCATGCAGCACTTCTTCGTCGACGTCGCAGAGGGCGACGAGGTTCTGGTGGTTTTGCTGAATGTGCCCCTGGCCCTGGCCGTGAAAGCCGATCTGAGCGAGGCGAATATCCGAAGTGCTTTGCGCGAAAGCCCGGCTGCCCCAAGTCAGCCCAATCGCGGCCGCCGAGGCGCCGAGAAATTCCCGTCGAGACACGGACATGTTTTACTCCCCCTAAACCGAACAGATCCGAGAATGAATGGTCGTTTCCTACGAAATCACTGGGCAATTTGTTCGCCGCGCAGGACCAATTCGTCGAAATTGCCGCTGTCGTCGAACGTGCCAATGCCGATCTCGCCGGCGCCGAAGGTGGTGTCCTTGGCCGTCATCAGCGGCTTGGTCATGTCGTCGAAATAGACGTTCATGGTGCCGTCGCCGCGGGTGACCTTGATATTGTGCCAGCCATCGGTCCAGGGAGTGCCCTGGGCCTGGTCGCGGGTGATCATCGTGCGCTTGTCGTTGTTGACGATGAAGACTTGGCAAGCGTGCGGGTCGGCCTTCGCGCCGAAGTGGACGTAATAGAACTCCGACGGACTTTGGCGGCCCCAGAAGACGCACAGGTCCCGGTGGTCGCCGCCGCTGGGATTCGTGTTCTGCACGCGGGCGGTGATCTCGAAGTCGCCGACCTTCACGTCCTTGAGCCAGGCGATGCTGTGCGGGCTGCGATAGGGCGGTTCATACTTGCTCGCACCCGTGACGCGGAGCACGTGGTTGCCGGTCTGACCCGGTTCGGTGGCGGCTTCAATGACTTTCCATACCGAGTCCGACGGGTCGGGGTCGGTCGTTTGCCAACGGTCCATGCCGCTTTCGAAATCTTCGTTCAAGATCACGGGCAGTGGGGAGTCGGCATCGGCCGCGTGTGTGAATTGATTTGAATTAAGTAGCGCGAATGCGAACAGTACCAGACCAACCGCGAGCCAAGGGAATTGGCGCATCGTGAACACCTCCGCGAAACACTTGGTAAGATCGTGGGACGTAAGATCATGGGACCGCGCCGCAAGCGGGGCAAACCATTTGCAGCCGCGTGCGTAGAAGCGATCCGGCGGGCCGCTAACCCCTCTTATAATACAGCCTGCCGGAAGGCGTCGCTACTGTCCGTGGCGTTAGTTTGACCGACCACAACTTAACCGGGGAAGCCAATTCTCATGCGTCCAGCTCTGGGATCGTGTTATGGGGTGATCGCAACCATGGCCGTGCTCTTTTCGCCGCTGAGCGCTGCTTTTGCCGAGTCTTCGCTGGGGCAATTCGAGGGCCACGGCGACGTCGGGCCGGTGAAAATGCCCGGCACGGCGAGTTACGATCCGGAGCACGAGCGGTACACCGTCTCGGCGGCCGGCACCAACATGTGGGACAAACAGGACGAGTTCTTTTTCGCCTGGAAGCGGCTGAAGGGCGACTTTCAGATCAGTGTCCGCGCGAAATTTGTCGGCGAGGGAAAGGTGCCGCATCGGAAGATCGGCGTGATCGTCAGGAAGAATTTGGAGCCCGATTCGCCGTACGTCGACATTGCGCTCCATGGCGACGGGCTGACTTCGCTGCAGGTGCGGCGGGCCGTTGGCGAGGTTACGACTCAAACCATGGCGCCGATCGCCGGCGCCAACATCGTCGAGCTCGAACGCAAGGGGAACAAGTATACGATGCGTGTGGCCTGGGACGGCAACCCGTTCGCCAGCCCGCGCGAGGTGGAGCTCGACCTTGGCGACGAGGTGTACGTCGGGCTGTTCGTTTGCTCGCACGATGCCGGCGAGGCCGTGACGGCCGAGTTCGACAATGTGCGGATCAGCGTGCCCGCGGCCGACGATTTCGTGCCGTACCGCGATTTCATCGGTAGCAACCTCGAGATCATGGACGTCGCGACGGGTGTGCGGACGATCGTCTACCGGGCGAACGATTCGATCCAGGCCCCAAACTGGACGACCGACGGCAAGGCACTGATCTTCAATCGCAACGGCCGGCTGTATCGCTTTGATCTGGCGACCCGTGAGCCGACGGAAATCAACACCGATTTCGCCACCGAGAATAACAACGACCACGTGCTCTCGTTCGACGGCAAGATGCTGGCGATCAGCCACCGCCGCGATGCCGAGAGCAACTCGATCGTGTACACGGTGCCGGTCGAGGGGGGCAAGCCGCGGGAGATCACGCCGACCGGACCGTCCTATTTGCACGGTTGGTCGCCCGATGGCAAAGAGCTGGTTTTTACCGGCGGCCGCGACGGCAACTTCGACATCTATTCGATTGCCTCCGACGGCAGCGGCGAGGAGCAGCGGCTCACGACCAGCGACGGACTCGACGACGGGCCCGAGTATTCGCCCGACGGGAGCCACATTTATTTCAACTCGACGCGGAGCGGCCTGATGCAAATCTGGCGGATGCCGCCCGGCGGCTACGAACACGAGCAGGTCACTGATGATGAGTTCAACAACTGGTTCCCGCACATCTCGCCGGACGGCAAGCAGATTGTCATTATTTCTTACGGGCAAGATGTGAAGCCCGAAGATCATCCGTTCTACAAGCAGTGCTACTTGCGATTGATGCCGTACCCAGCCGGCGAGCCGAAGATAATCGCCTATGTCTACGGCGGGCAGGGCACGATCAATGTGCCGAGTTGGTCGCCCGACAGCAAGCAGATTGCGTTCGTGAGCAACACGGCGGGGAACTAAAACGTCGAGACTTCAACCACTGAATTCTCTCGCAGAGACGCGGAGACGCAGAGTTCTGAAAAGAATTGATCTTCGGCGCTTCCGCGTCTCTGCGAGAGATAACAACTATTCAGTCAGTTTGTAGTCCCGCCAGAACCAGCGGAGGTCATTGGGAGCAGCGTAGACAAGGCGACGCATTGAAAGCGACGTCTCCCTGTCTTTCACCATGCGTCTCTGCCCACTTAACACTTAACTCAACACTTTACGGCCGGTCGAATCGCCCAAGCGCTCGACTCCCTCGGCGCCGACGCGGTCGAGCATGTCGAGGAACAGATTGCACATCGGCTGCGACGGCACCTTCAAATAGCGGCCTGTCTCGATGCGGCCGCCCGCCGAGCCGGCGAGGATCACCGGCAGATCGGTGTGCGAATGGCGATTCGGATCGGCATTGCCGCCCGCGTACACGATCAGCGAGTTCTCGAGCACCGATCGGCCGTCGACGTCGCGGGCCGCGTGGAGTTTTTCGAGGAAGCGGGCGAAGTGTTCGACGTGGTGCAAGTCGATGCGGGCAATCTTCTCGAGCAAGTCCGGCTTCTCCTGGTGGTGCGAGATGTTGTGGTGCCCGTCGGCGACGCCGAGCTGCGGGTAGGGGCGGTTGTCGCCGTCGTGCCCGAGCATCATGGTGGCGATCCGCGTCGAATCGGTCTGGAACGCGAGCACCATCAAGTCGTACATCAAATCCATGTGATCGCCGACCTCGGGCGGGATGCCGCCGGGCGTGTCGATCGTGGGGTCGGGCACGGCGCCAAAGGCTTCGGCATGCTCGATCCGCTTTTCGATTTCGCGGATGCTGGTGAGATACTCGTCGAGCTTGCGGTCGTCGCGGTCACCCAGCTTCCGCCGCAGCGCTCGGGCGTCGTCGAGCACGAAGTCGAGTATCGACCGCTGCGTCTGCTGACGAGCCGTGAAGGCCTGGCCGCGTTGGCCCTTGGCGCCTTCGCCGAAGAGCCGCTCGAACAACAGCCGCGGGTTCGACTCGGGCGGCATCGGCGTGATGGCCGACCGCCACGAAACGTTGTATTGATACGCACAGGCGTAGCCGCTATCGCAACCCTTGGCCTGCCGCTCGGGATCGCTGGTGAGCTCGAGCGACGGGAATCGCGTGTGATGACCAATCCGCTCGGCCGCGGCCTGATCGACGGAGACGCCGAGCTGAATGTCGGCGCCGGCCGTCTTGCGGGCGCGGACGCCGGTGAGCAGCGTGGCGTTGGCGCGGGCGTGGTCGCCGGCGCCGTCGGGACCGGGATCGGCGTTCAAATGGTCGAGGCCGGAGATGACTTGGATGTGCCGCTTGACGCTCTCGAGCGGGGCCATCGTTTTGTTGAGCTGGAACGCCGCGCCTTCACCGGTCGGCCACCAATGGTCGAGATTGCAGCCGTTCGGAAAAGTGACGAACGCCATCCGCACCGGAGCCGCGGCCGTTTCGCCAGCGACCGCTTCCGATGCCAGCGCCCGCAACGGCAGGAGCGACGGCAAGGCGGGTAGCGCAATCACCGCGCCGACTCCCTGCAGAAAACGCCGCCGCGTCCAGGCCGGAGGCGCCTGCGACGTATCGGAATGTTTGTCTCGACTGCTACGCACCATGGCGAGATTCCTTATCGAATCGGTGTGGGGTCGCGACGTGCCTGCTGATCCGCGTCGGGCTCCCCGCTGCTGCGCTGCTGCTGGAAGGGCGCCGAATCGACCACTCCGCGCAGCAAAACCGAAAACCGGCCGTCCTGTGCATCAAGCTGGCCGACAATCGCGTCGACCGTCGGCTCATCGTAGTATTCTAATCCCCGCCCGGTGGCGTAGGTAAGCAGCTTTTCCGTGAGGCACCGATAGAAATCGAGCTTGTGCTCGTTCTTGAGCACTTTCTTCAGGTCGCGAATGGTCTGAAACTGTTCCCCGGTGAGCAGCGTGCCGGCTGTATCGATCGGGCGGTCGTGCTCGGTGTCGCGCCACATGCCGAGGGCGTTAAAGTTTTCCAGCGCCAGCCCGAGCGGATCCATGCGGGCATGGCAGCCGGCACAGAGCGGGTCCTTGCGATGGATGTCGAGCGCTTCGCGGAGCGAGGCAGGATGGTCGGCAACAGTGCCGGCTGCGGCTTCGAGCGGCGGCACGGCGTTTGGCGGCGGCGGGGCGGGCGTGCCGAGGATGTTGTCGAGCACGAACAGGCCTCGCTTCACGGGCGAGGTCCGCGTCGGGTTCGAGGTCACCACGAGCATGGTGCCCTGAGTGAGCACGCCGCCGCGGGGACTGTCCTTGGGGAGCACGACGCGGCGCATCTCGTTTCCTTCGACGCCGGGGATGCCGTAGTGTTCGGCCAGCTTCTGGTTGGCGAACGTGTAGTCGGCGTCGATTAGTTCGAGCAAATTGCGATCCTCGCGCATCACGTATTCGAACGTCATTTCCGTTTCGCGGCGCATGGCGCGGCGGACATCGTCGCCAAATTTCTCGCGCAGAGCTTCATACTTGGAGAACTTTTCGCGGGCCTTGTTGCGCCGTTCGTCCCGTTGTTTCTCCGCCTCGCCCGCCAGCCGGCGGTGCTCGGCGCGGAGTTTTTCGACGGCTTCCGGGCCATCGTTTTCGGCCTCGGCCAGCTCGCGGGTCTGCTCGCGTTCGAGGCGTCGCCGCTGGCGTCGGTCGCGCTGGCGGGCGGCGCGGAATTGGTCCAGGATCGCTTCCCACTCCTTCTGGTAGCCAAGCGCCGCCACGGCATCGATCGAAATGGTTTCCACGTCGCGGGCCTGCAACCACTGGCCGGTGAAATCTCTCACGAACGCTTCCGAGCGCGAGTCGGCAAGCATCCGTGTTAGTTGGGCGTCGAGTTGAGAGCGCAACTGGCCGCGACTGGCCAGGTCGATTAGCTTGTCATCCGGCATCGTGGTCCAGAGAAAATAGGAGAGCCGCGAGGCCAGCGCGTACTCGTCCACCAACGGATGGGTCTTGCCCGGCGGCGTCGGTCCAGCTTCTTCGACGCGGAACAGGAACCGCGGCGACGAGAGCACCGCGACCATCGCCTGTCCGATGCCATCCTCAAACGTTTTGTCCGGCTGATCGTACACGATCTTCGCCAGCACTACCAATTTGTCGACCGACGCCTCGTCGACCGGGCGGCGGAAGGCCCGTGTGGCGAACTGGCTCAGCACCTTGCGGGCGTAGGCATCGCGTTCGGGGCCATTTGGTGGCGGCGGGCCATCGGGAAAGAATCGCGTGTAGTTTTGCGGCGGGACCCAGGCTTTTTCATCGAGCGGACCTTCGATGCGAACGGCGTCGATGCGGTAGAAGAGATAGTGCAGCTTCTCGCTGACGGGCACGAGCGGCTTAAGCTCGAAACTGATCGGATACTCGCCGGCGTCGAAGTGCTCGGTCACTTCGTGGCGAATGTCCAAGCTATCGCGCCACTCGTACGTCTCCCGATAAAGCTGCTTGCCGTTGAAATCGCAGGTCACTTCGCAGCGGCCGGGATCGAACTCCCAGTAGCCGTCGAGTCGCGCTTCGACGACGATGCGGTATTCGGCCGGTTCGTCGATCTTGATCTTCCCCGCGACCTTGATCGGTTCGTAGAACGAGAGCTTCCGCGCCCGCTGCTTGCCGTCGTCACTCTTGAACTCGTCGCCGCCGACCCGGCGGACCGGAACGACCTTCGACGCCTTGGGCACGCTTTTGGCGACGATCGTCTCCGCGGCCTGGATGTACTTCTCCATCAACAAAGGCGAAAGGCTGAGCGAATCGCCGATGTTGTCGAAGCCGTAGCCGGAATCATCGGGCGGGAAGTTTTCCTCGGTGTCGTAGTCGACGCCCATCAGGTCGCGGATCGTGTTGCGATACTCGGCACGATTGAGCCGGCGGAGCGTGACGTGGCCTGGGTCTGGGTCGGCCGGGTCGATGCCGAAAGCCTCGGTTGCGATCCAGTGGAAGAGCACCTCGCGTTCTGCGGCGGTGGGCTGCTCCTCCTCGGCAGGCGGCATCATGTGTGCGCGAACATTCTTGAGGACCGCCCACCACAGTTTGGTGTCGTCGAGCATCGCTTCGTCGGAAGCGAATTCGTCGAGCGTCCGGTTCCCCTCGCTCGAACCGTAACCATGACAGCCGTAGCAATACTGCTCGAGAATCGGCTGGACCTTTTCGCGGTAGCGGTCGGTGGCGGCGGCGGGTTTGTCTGCCCCGCGGGCCGGCGAGAAAATGAGCCCGGCTAAGAGCACTGCGACCGGGAGGATTGCGACACATCGCATCATCGATCTTGCCGCCCAAGGATCGTGATCCGCCGCGGGGGACGCGGCGTCGGGGAAGGGGAGGGCCTCGCTTTGAGACTTACGCCCATTGTACCCCTTTTCCTGCCTGCCGCCCACATAACCTGTAAGATTCTGTGGCGGCCGGTAATTAAGCTTGTACCGTTGCGGACACACGTTTTTTTGTCGCATGGCTTTGTTACAATGGCCGCGCGGCATCGGTCCGCAATTCACGACTTTTCACTTGGTCGGTTCTGACTTGCCCTTTAGGTTCACCATGACAAAAAACTCACTGGCGTTGCGTAGTACGTTGGTTCGCGCGACTCGGTTCGGAATTTTAACAGCGATCGTATTGCTGGTGTGGACTGGCGCGAACGCCACCGCCCAGACTCAATCGCCAACGCTGCCGCTGGTCGAGAATTTCAATCGCGGCTGGAAGTTCACCAAGGGTGACGTGGCCGGGGCAGAAGCGGCCAATTTTGACGATGCGGCCTGGCAGGCGGTGCGGCTGCCGCATGACTGGGCGATCGCCGGGCCACATAATCCGGACGAATGGGGCCATTCGGGCAAGCTGCCCTGGAAGGGCGTTGGCTGGTATCGCAAGTCGTTCACGCTCGACCCGCAACTCGCCGGCAAAGAAGTCTATCTCGATTTTGACGGCGTGATGGCTTTCCCGCAGGTCTATGTCAACGGCAAGCTCGCCGGCACGTGGGACTACGGCTACACCTCGTTCCGGATCGACGCCACGAAGTTCGTGAAGTTCGGCGAGCCGAACACGGTGGCGGTCCGCGTCGACACGACGAACCACGGCACCCGCTGGTATCCTGGTGCGGGCATCTACCGCAAGGTAACGCTCGTGATCGCTAACCCGGTGCATATCGCGCAGTGGGGGACTTACATCACGACGCCAGAAATACATAAAGATACGGCGACCGTTCGCGTGCGAACTGCCATCGAAAATCAACTCAACGCCCGCTCCGAAGTGACGGTCGGAGTCGTGATCCGCGATCCAGCCAGCAAGGAAGTGGCGAGTGGCTCGACCATTGCCGAGCTCGCGCCCATGCAGTCGCACTGGTTCGACGAAAAGCTCCACGTCACCAAGCCGGAATTGTGGGATATCGAGAGCCCGCGACTGTACACGGCGACGACCACGGTGCGAGCCGGCGACCGCATCGTCGACCAGCAGACTTCGACATTCGGCATCCGCACATTCGAATTCACCGCCGACGACGGCTTCCATCTCAACGGCAAGCGCGTGCAGCTCAAAGGCGTCTGCCTGCATCACGACCACGGTCCGCTGGGTGGGGCGTTCTATCCGCGGGCGATGGAGCGGCAGCTCGAGATCATGCGCGAGATGGGCGTCAACGCCATCCGCACTAGCCACAACGCCCCGGCACCGGAACTTCTCGCGCTCTGCGACCGGATGGGGTTTGTGGTTTGGGACGAGTGCTTCGACAAATGGGACGACAAGGCGGATCGGGTGAACGAGCAGCCGTCGCTCGAGGACCATGCCAAACGGCATTTGCGGGCTCTGGTGGCTCGCGATCGCAACCATCCATCCGTCGTGGTCTGGTCGATCGCCAATGAGATCGGCGACATGGGCGGGGTACACGGACTGACCAACGAACGCTGCGCGATGATGCGGGATATCGTCCGTTCGTTCGACGACACGCGACCCGTTGGCCTGGCGCACCACATTCCCGAGACCGCGAAGGCGGACACTTTCGCGCCGCTCGACGTGACCGGTTGGAACTACGGCCGCCGCTATGCGATCTGCCGCGAGCAGTTCCCGGACAAGCCGATTCTCTACACCGAATCGGCCTCCGCGCTTTCGACGCGCGGCTTCTACGAGCAGCCGCTAGTCGGGGCCCGCACGGATTTCTCGGAGCAAAACCAAGTCGATTCGTACGACATGAATAGTGCCCGCTGGTCCGACATCGCGGACGTGGAGTTCGCCCTGATGGAGCGCGACAAGTTCGTGGCGGGCGAATTCGTCTGGACCGGCTTCGACTACCTGGGTGAGCCGACGCCCTTCGACCGGCAAGCGGCGAGTTCTTATTTTGGCATCGTCGACACCTGCGGCATGCCGAAGGACCGCTTCTATCTTTATCGCAGCTACTGGCGGCCCGACACGCCGACCGTCCACATTCTGCCGCATTGGAACTGGCCGGGCCATGAGGGCCAGAATGTGCCCGTGTTCGTGTATACCAACGGCGATAGCGCGGAGTTGTTCCTCAACGGCAAGTCGCTCGGCCGCCGGGAGAAGACGAAGAATTACACGCCGCCGGTGAACATTGCGGTCGATAAACCGTCGACTGCTAGCTCGTTCGGAGTCCGACGCGGCAGGGACCAGACGCCCGACCAGGCGAACGACGGCAACCGCGGCAGCGGCTGGGTGGCTGCGAGCGGCGGCAAGAACGAATGGTGGCAGATCGACTTGGGCGGCGTCGAGCCGATCGCGGACATAGTGCTCAGCACCGAAGGCAATCCGGGCGATTTTCTCTACCGGATCGACGTTTCCGACGACGGCAAAACCTGGCGGACTGCCGTCGATCACGACAAGTGGCACGAAGGTTGGGGCGACCAATTCACCCACGGCATCAACACCGACGCTCGCTTTGTGCGGGTCAATTTTACAGATTTGCGGAACGACGCCCGCGCCGCAGTGCGCGAATTTGCAGTCTATCCGCAATCTTACTACGCGGTCACCGACAGGTATCGGCTGCGGTGGCTCGACGTGCCGTACGAGACGGGCGAGCTGAAAGCCGTGGCTTACAAAGACGGTAAAGAGATCGGCGAAGCAGTGATGAAAACAGCCGGGGCGCCAGCCGCGATTCGGCTCACACCCGATCGGACCAGCCTCGCCTCAACCGGCGAGGACTTGTGCTATGTCCTGGTGGAGGCGGTCGATACGGACGGAAATGTTTGCCCGCTGGCGGACAATCTGATCAATTTCAAGGTCGAGGGACCCGCCTCAATCGCCGGCGTCGGCAACGGCGACCCGCTCTCCGTGGAGCCCTATCAGGCCGACCACCGGCACCTGTTTTTCGGCAAAGCGATGCTGATTTTGCGAACCGACGAAGGACCGGGCGGCAAAATCGGGGTCACCGCCAATAGCGCTGGGCTTACGCCCGCCACCGCGACGGTCCAGAGCCGTCCGGGAAGCTAATCGACTCTCAATCGCATCGGCAATTTATACTCCGTGTCGCCGCAATCTCGAAAAACGTCGGAGTTTTTCGTACTTTGCGACGTGCGGCCGCTTGCTGGCGAGTCTTCCCGGCGTGCATTACAATGGCATCCGTGAGTCGCTCTGTTACGCGATTTACTAGGCGCCGATTAAGAATTGCGCATTCCATCCGCTGCCTTGTTGCAGCCGATGCTTCCCGCGAAGAGTAATTGCATGTCCAGCATCGTTGGCAAGTCTGAGGTGCAGCCGGAGCCTCCGATACCCGTCCTCAGTAGCGAGACCGGGCAGCCGACCGACGCGACCTGGGAAGAACGCTGGCATCCGCTGCGTGAAGACTGGGTGATTGTCGCTGCCCATCGGCAGAGCCGGCCATGGACCGGCGAAAGCGTCAACGGCGCTGCGGTCGCCGAACCGCCGTACGTCGCCGATTGCTATTTGTGCCCAGGCAATGCCCGTGTGAGCGGTGCGCGGAATACCCCGTATACCGGGATCTTCGTGTTCGACAACGATTTGCCGTGCGTCGCGGAACATGCGCCGCGCGAGTTCGCGCCGTCGCTGGGGGGCGTGTTTCGCAGTCGGCCGGCGGAAGGAAAGGCCCGCGTCGTCTGCTACAGCCCGCTCCACAACACGACGCTCGCGGAGTTGGCCGTCGGCGACGTTCGTGCACTTCTCGCTTGCTGGCAGGAGCAGTACCGCGAGCTCGGCGCCCGACCGGAGGTGAGCCATGTGCTCATCTTCGAGAACAAGGGCAAGGTGGTCGGCGTCTCGAATCCGCATCCCCACTGCCAGATTTACGCCACGAACTTCGTGTTCAAAACGATTGCCACGGAAGTCGATGTCTCGGCGCGCTATTGGCAGGAAAATCGCCGCGTGCTGTTCGAAGACATTCTCGCGGCCGAGAAAATCGACGGTCGGCGGATTATCGTGGAGAACGATTCGGCCGTGGCGTTCGTGCCGTATTTCGCGCGTTATGCGTACGAAGTGTACGTGGCCCCCAAGCAGGCGCACCAAAGCATCGCCGATCTCTCGGCTGGAGATCTGACCGATCTCGCGGGCGTGCTCAAGGAAATGCTGGTGCGGTACGACAACCTGTGGGGGATGTCGTTTCCGTATGTGTTGGTATTGCATCAGGCGCCGACCGACGGCCGGGTGGCGGACGGATTTCACTTTCACATCGAGTTTCATCCGCCGCTGCGGAGCCCGACGCTGCTCAAATACTTGGCCGGGCCGGAAGTGGGCGGCGGCAGCTTCTTGAGCGACACCGCGCAGGAAGAAAAAGCGGCCGAACTGCGGGCCGTGCCGACGACGCATTACAAGACCGCCGTGGAGGCTAAGGCTCCGTGACGACGCTCGCCGAGTTGGTCGACCCGCTGTGCC
>JANNTD010000163.1:0-18372 GCA_031403315.1 Planctomycetota bacterium | reverse complement strand
CGCTAGTCCCCAGAATCCGTCCGCCGGTGAGCGTGAGGCCGGCGATCGTGAAGTCGCCGGTGGTAAAGCTGCCGGTGGGGGACGTGATGCTGAAGATCCGCGATTGCTGTTGAGCGTCGATCGTGAGCAGGTCGGCGCCGGGGCCGTCGATCGTCAGCTGGTCGGTGATCGCCAGCTCGCCCATCGCGAGCAGAATCGCGGCGGGGCCGTCGTTCGTGAGCGAGGGGCGAAATTGATCGTGTCCGCGCCCGGCACCGTGTTCGTGGCGAAGATCGCCTCGCGGAGCGACGTGACGCCGTCGTTGAAGTCGATCGTGTCGAGCGGCGTGGTGACGGTTACCAGGGCCAGCAGGCGGCGGTCCTCGAGCGGTTCGAGCCGCAGCGGACGGTGGTACAGCGCGAGCTTCGATTCGTGGCGTGTGCGGGCCCTCCGCCGTTTGCTGCTCCCACAGCTCGATCGCCGGGACATACGCGTGCCCTCGTGAGAAAAGTGGATGCGCGACTCGAAGAGAATAGAGAGTATTCCGTGCCGATCCGGGCAGCGCATTTGCGTAACGCCCCACATCCGCTTCGCTACCTGGGGGTACAGTATACCGCCGTCGATCGACCGCCGCAATGTAAATGTTAAGTTTTGGCAAAGATGGCGGCCCACTTCTCGGCATTGTGTGCGATGTAAGTGGTTACCGCATAACCGCGTGAGCGCGATCCGTCGAAGTCGCGCGACCGATCGGTCGGCCGCGCGCTACCGTGACCGGCCGAGATAGTTGTGCTAATTTGATTCGCCGTCATGGAGGGCAAGCAACCGTTTCGCGGCGACCCACACTCGGCACACATTGCCATGAACTCATTCGATCCCCAAGCCTACGGACCGGTCTTCGCGCCGCTGCTGGAGATCGACCGCCGCCGGCCGCTCGACGCCGGCACGCCGAACGCGATCGAGCGGGCGACGCTCGGCCGATTGTCGGTGAAGACGGCATTTGCCCATGCCGGACATACCGTCGTGGATCGCCAGATGGCCGAATGCTGTCTGGCCGGCGTGTGGCTGCTGCACGATTTCTTGGACGAGTCGCACCACATCAGCCAGAGCATCAATACTCCGACGGGCAGCTTCTGGCACGGCATCATGCACCGCCGCGAAGGCGACTACTCGAACGCCAAGTATTGGTTCCGCCACGTCGGCGAGCATCCGGTGTTCGAGCCGCTCGCCCAGCGCGCGGCCGAACTGGCGGCCGAGCACGTCCAGCACGCGGCCGTCGAGCGGCTCACCGCGCGCAAAGCGTGGGAGCCGTTTGCGTTCGTCGACATGTGCCAGGCAGCCAAACGCAATGGCGGCAAACTGCGCGAGCTGTGCCTCGACATCCAGCAGGCCGAGTGGGAGCTGCTGTTCGATTTCTGCTACCAAGTGGCCGTGGGTGGCTAAGTGCCGACGCCGGATTTGTCTGGAATCTTGGAGATGCTAGACTATTAGAGTGCCCCCGTTTTCACTTTTGTAGTTTTGACCCCGTGTGATTCGTTCCTTCGTATTGCCACGTGACAAAGCGCATCTATATCGAGACAACGATTTCGAGTTACTTGGCCGCTAGGCCCAGCCGCGACCTCGTTCAAGCAGCACGACAGCAAATCACTCATGATTGGTGGAACAACAAGCGGCAAGACTATGAGCTTTGTATTTCTGAAATCGTGCTCGACGAAGCGGCGGCTGGAGACACGGCAGCTGCAGCAAGGCGTCTGGTCTTTCTGAACGACCTCCCGTTGCTAGAGCTCACAGAGAGCGTGAAGAGTATCGCGCAGGCGATCATGCAGTCTGGCTTGCTTCCGCAGAAGGCGACCCGCGATGCGATCCATATTGGCGTCTCATCGGTTCATGCCATCGACATACTCTTGACGTGGAATTGCCGACACATTGCCAACGCGGCGATCATGAAAGAACTTGGCACTATTGTTGCGGCGTGCGGCTATGAATTGCCGATCCTGTGCACGCCCGAAGAATTGCTCGGAGATTGATACCATGGCACCAATAGACGAAAAAGAAACGAACGACGTGATCATTGAAGAGGCGCGACGGATCAAGGAAGTTCTCGCGGCTTCGATGGACTTCGACGTCGATCGCATTCTCCAGGATGCGCGAGAGCGGCAGAAACACAGCGGCAGGCAAGTTCTCGCTCCGCCGATCCGACAAGGCGGCTGATCAACGTCTTCTGGTTTCGTACCGACGAGTCGTGTCTCGACGTCGTTCAGGCCGAGTGGGTACTGCAATTCCTACGATCAGGCGGCAGTGGGTGAATTAAGTCGTCTCCGGGCATCTAGAGCGCGTTTCACGTAACTGTAGCGGCTTTTTCGTCGATTGCGTCTTGAAAATACGGAACGACACACGCTACACGCCCGTGCGGCTCGCACTAGCCGCCCACTTGCGTCCGACCCCTAAAACCGGAAAATAGGGGTCAATTCGGCGATTATCCGCATCTCCCGACGGACTACCGCCGGGATTCGATACGCTCCCACCCGTTAGAAAGGACCCACCATGTCACGAGGAGTCACATTCAAAGGCGCTCCGCTCACGCTCGCGGGCAGCGAAGTGAAGGTCGGCCAGGCCGCCCCCGATTTCAAGCTCCACTATTTCGAAGGCGGCATGAAGGAAATCAAACTCGCCGACCTCAAAGGGAAGCCGACCATCTTGAGTGTCGTGCCATCGCTCGACACCGGCGTCTGCGCCATTCAGACGAAGAAATTCAACGAATCGCTGGGCAAGCTCGGTGACAAAGTGAACGCGGTCACAGTCAGCCTCGACCTGCCGTTTGCGATGAACCGCTTCTGCGGCGCCGAAAACATCAAGAACATTCGGGTCGGCAGCGACTACCAGGACCGCAACTTCGGCACCAATTGGGGCACGCTGATCAACGAGCTCAAGATCGAGAGCCGCGCGGTGTTCGTGCTCGACAAGGACGGCAAAGTCGTTTACGCCCAGTATGTTCCCGAGGTGACCAGCGAGCCGGATTACGACGGCGCGCTGGGCGCACTTCAAAAGCAGCTGTAACGAATCGTTGGGACCGACACACCAAGGCGAGGGAATTCCATGGCGACGGTCAGAAAACTCGTAGCGGAAGCGATCGGGACATTCTTCCTCTGCTTCGCCGGCATCGCGGCGATCCTCAGCACGCAGCCGCCGATCAACAGCGGTGGCGGGTTGGTGGGGATCGCGCTCGCGCACGGTCTGGCGCTTTCGATTGGCGTGGCCGTGTTCGGCGGCATCAGCGGCGCGCACCTAAACCCGGCCGTAACTTGCGGTTTGTTATCGACAGGCCGCATCTCGCTGCCGCTCGCGGTCCAATACATCATCAGCCAGCTTGTCGGCGCGACGGTGGCGGCGTGCGCCTGCAAGGCGATCTTCCCCGCGATGGCCGTCGATTCCGCGAAGCTCGGCATTCCGCTGCCCGCGGATTGGGTGACGCTCAACATTCTGCTGCTGACGGAATTCATCACGACGTTCCTGTTGATGATGGCGGTGTTTGGAGCCGCCGTCGATGAGCGCGGCAAGGCGGTGAAGATCGGCGGTTTCGCCATCGGGCTGACCGTCGCATTCGACATCCTGGCGACCGGTGCGGTCACTGGGGCATCGATGAATCCGGCCCGCTCGTTCGGGCCGGCAGTTGTGTACGGCTATTTTGAATGGCACTGGTGTTATTGGGCGGCACCGATTGCCGGAGCCGTCGTCGCCGCCCTGTTGTACGAGTACGTGCTATTGGAGAATAAGACCGCCAAGAGCGTCGACTAGTGCGAGCCGCACGGGCGTGTAGCGTGTGCGGTGCCGTGTTTTCCAGGCTCAAACGACGAAAAAACCGCTACAGTTACATGAAACGCGCTCTAGCCCACGACAAATTGCGTCACGTTGACTTCGGTCGCCGGTGCCGGCCCTGCGGCTTGAAGCGGTCTTGAATCTGGCGGACCGTGTCCACCAAGAGATCGACCTCGGCCGGCGTGTTGTAGAGATAGAAGCTCGCCCGCGTGCTCGCGGTGATGCCGAGCCGGTCGTGGAGCGGCTGCGTGCAATGGTGGCCGGCGCGGACGGCGATGCCCTGTTGATCCAACAGCTGGGCGACGTCGTGTGGATGCGGCTGCGTCACGGTGAAGCTCACGAGGCCCGCGCGGTGCTCGGGCGACGGGCCGAGAATCTTGAGTCCGTCGATTTCTTGCAGCCGCTCGTAGGCATAGCGGGCAAGCTCGTGTTCGTGCCGCTCGACCGCATCGATCCCGAGCGCATTGAGATAGTCGATCGCTGCTCCGAGCGCGATGGCTGGGGCGATCGGCGGCGTGCCGGCTTCGAATTTCGCGGGCAACTCCGCCGGCGTGAAGCGGTCGGCATACACACGGTTGATCATGCTGCCGCCACCCAGGAATGGTGGCATCGCATCGAGCAGTTCTTCGCGGCCATAGAGCACGCCGATGCCCGTGGGGCCGAGCATTTTGTGGCCGCTGAAGGCGAGGAAGTCGGCCCCGAGGGCGGTCACGTCGGTCGCCCGATGCGGCACGCTCTGGGCGGCGTCGACCAAGACCAGCGCCCCCGCCGCATGAGCCCGCCGTGCGATCTCGGCCACCGAATTGATCGTTCCCAAGACGTTCGAGACCGACGCGACGGCGACCATTTTTGTTTTCGCCGTGAGCAGCCGATCGAGTTCCTCGAGCACCAACAGGCCATCATCGGTGATCGGGATGTGCCGCAGGACCGCCCCCGTCCGCTCGGCGAGCTGCTGCCAGGGCACGAGATTCGAGTGGTGCTCCATCGTGGTGAGCACGATCTCATCGCCGGCCCGCACATTCGCATCGCCCCAACTGCGAGCCACCGTGTTGATGCTCGCCGTGGTGCCCGGCGTGAAGATGATTTCGTGCGCGTGCTTCGCGCCGATGAAGGCCCGCACCTTCTCGCGGGCCTCTTCGTATTGCTCGGTGCTCCGCTCGCTGAGCGTGTGGATGCCGCGGTGGACGTTGGCGTAGTCGTGTTCGTAGACGCGCCGCAGCACGTCGATCACCTGCCTTGGCCGCTGCGTACTGGCCGCATTGTCGAGAAACACCAACGGCCGGTCGCCGTGGACCAACTGCTCGAGGATCGGAAAATCCTCGCGCAGCTTCGCAGGCAAGAGCTTGGTGCGATCCACAGAAACGTTTTCATCCTGCATCAACATGGTCATTATTATTCACCGGCGAATGGACGGCCGACTGCAGCACTCTCCAAGAGAGCAGACAACACTTCTGGCGGTTCGGGGTCAGCCGAGCGCCGTAAAGCTCGAGCATGTCCTTGGCCGAAAAATGTTTCACGTCGTCGATCGTTTTGCCGAGCATTTCTTCGAGCAGCATCGAGGCGGAGGCCTGGCTGATCACGCAGCCGTCGCCGGAGAAAAAGCAATCGGCGATTTTACCGTCGCGGTCGAGCTCAAGATCGATCCGCACGACGTCGCCGCAGAGCGGATTCTTGTCTTCGTGCGAATGGGTGGCCGTTGGCAACTGGCCACGGTGGAACGGGTCCTCGTAGTGGTCGAGGATGTGCTCCTGGTACAGTTCTTCTTCGTTAATGGGACTGCCGGACATCTCAATCCAGTCTACGTCCGGACGGTGAGGGCGACAACCGCCGCAAGCGCCACGGCCGCGGTTTCGATGCGAAGAATGCGCGAACCGAGGTTGACGGTTTGCCAACCGGCGGCGATTGCTTCCGCAATTTCGCCGTCGGAGAAACCGCCTTCGGGGCCGACAGCGATGTGTGTGGTGCGCTGGGTGGCGAAGTCTAATTCCGTCGGCAACGTACCGTGCGGCTGCGCGACGAAGCACCGCGAATCGGGGAAGCGCGAATAGAGCCACACGTCCCACTCCGCCGGTTTATCAATGTGCATCAGCCGGTTGCGGCCGCATTGTTTGGCGGCTTCGATCACGCTGCGTTCGAGGCGCTCCAACGCGCTATCGGTCGGTTGCGCAACACCGCGCGCCGTCACCAATGGCACCAGATGCGTGACGCCGAGTTCTGTCAGCTTTTCGACGAGCCATTTTTGACGGTCGCCTTTGGGCAGCGATACGCCAACCACCAGCTCGAAAGGCAACTCGCGGTCCACCTCGCGCCGCTCGAGCACGCGAGTTTCGATCTCCGACCGACCGCATCGCACGATCTCAGCATCGAACTCCGCGCCGCTGCCGTCGAAGAGCGTCACTTGCTCGCCGACCTTGGCACGCATCACGTGCAGCAAGTGATGCGCCTCCGGCCCGTCGAGCGTGACGCGTTCGCCGGTGATCGGTTGCGGGGAAAAAAAGCGGTCGGACATAGGATGCCGTTAGCTATCAGTCGAGTGCTATCAGTCAGGATTCTACGACCATCATCGTGCTTGCAGCGCAAGCTTTCAAGCCGCTGACGCTCAACTACCGATGAAGACGAAAGCGCATCCTCATGCGCACACGCCGCGAACACCCCGCAGGAACGCGACTCATGCAACTCGACCATTGGCAGCTTTCGGAATCGCCCTTTCGAACGGTGCTCGACGCCGACCGCTTTTACCCCAGCGCCGGCCACGACGAGGCGCTCGCCCGGCTCGAATACCTGGTCGACGCCCGACGGCGGCTGGGCGTGCTGTTGGGCGCGAGCGGCGTCGGCAAGTCGCTGGTCCTTCACGTGGTGACCCAGCGGCTCGCGCGCAAGGGCTCCGCGGTGATCGTGGTCGACGCCGTCGGCACAGGCACCCGCGAACTCTTGTGGCAGCTGGCCGCAGGTCTCGGTGCCGCGCCGCGCGACACGTCTGACATGGTGCATCTCTGGCGGCTCGTGGCCGATCGGGTCGCCGAGAACCGAATGCAACAGACGAACACGGTGCTATTGGTTGATGATGCCAGCCAGGCCGGGCCCGACGTGCTGACGCAACTGGTGCGGCTCGCGCGGCTCGACTGCACGCCGGCCGCCCGCTGGACGATCCTCCTCGTCGCCGAGCCGCTGCAGGCCGCCCGTTGGAACGAATCGCTCCGTGAACTCGTCGACCTGCGCATCGACCTCGAGCCCTGGAGCGAAGCCGACACGATCGGCTACGTGCAAACATCGCTCGTCGAGGCGGGCCGGTTCGATCCCGTATTTGATGACGAGGGTCTCGCGGCGATCTATGACCTGACCGGCGGCGTGCCGCGACGCGTGATCCGCCTGGCCGACTTCGCGCTGCTGGCGGGTGCGTCCGCAGCAGCCGGCACGATCGACGCGGCGACGGTTCATGAGGCGTACAGCGAAATGAATTGGCCCACGGCGGCGGCGTATTAGCGCTCGCTACTGTTGAGCCTGCATCGCGTCGCGGAGGTCGCCGAATTTCTCGCGCAATTGCGTCACTTGCTTTTCGAGCGCTTCGCGGTCGATCCGCACGCGGTCGAGGATCTTGGTGCTCGACGACTGGATCGTCTCGGCCGACTTGCGGACTTCTTCAAGGTTGCCGGCCCGCTTTTCGATTTCGAGAATTGCCCGCTCGATCGCCTCAAAGTCTACCATCGCGGCGGCCGTTTTGCGTTCGGCGCGGAAACAGAGCGCCCTGGCCGCGATGATGCCAGCCTTGAGGAACACGTCGCTCGACGGATTCTCCGCATCCCAGATGACGACAAAATCATTGCCGTAGCGCTGGAACGGATCGAGCCCGGCGGGGGCGGTTTTGCGCGAGAACACGAACAATCCCCAATCGGCTCCGCGATTCTTGCGGGCGGTTTCGATCTCCAGCCGGGCCGCGGCGAGCGTGACGCCACTTTCCTCCTTGGCCTCGATGACGATCTTCGAGCCGGGGGCCGCGCTGTCGGGGCCGAGCTCGACGATGCAATCGCCGACCTTGCAGTTCTTGATGAGGCCCGTCGTGTTGCCTATTGGCGAAGCGACGTCGCCGGCGTGCTGGGCCTCGCGGGCGACGAATTCGAACATCGCCTCCTCGAACAGTTTGCCGTGCCGCGTCGACTGCTCGACCTCTTGCCGCGTGGTGACGATGCGGGCGAGCGAGACCTTCACGTCCTCCTGAAACACCTGGTTTTTCTTCTCCGTCGTGGCCAGCAGCTCCAGCAGCTCGCGCTTCAGCCGCGAGAGGGCTGAGGATTCGTTGTCGAGCGAAAACTCGCTGGTGATCGTCCGTTGGGCGCGGTCGACGTTTTGCACCAACCGGCTCAGCGCCGAGTTTTCCTCGTTGAGCGAGAACTCTTTCACGACAACGTCGATCCGCGTTTGCAGATCCTTCGTCAGGTCGCCGTGCTTCGCCGAGAGTTCGCCGACCAGCCGGGCGAGCGCGCCGTTCTTGTTGTCGAGCGAGAATTCCTTGAGCACCTGGTCGCGCTGCTGGGTGAGCTGCCCGTCGACCGTTTGCTTGAGCACCGCCAGCAGGCCCTGCGATTGTTGCGGGTCGAGTTGCTTCATCAGCGGGCTCTCGCGGCCGACGTGGGCCATCAGCGTGCGGGCGAAGACCGAGTTTTCGCCATCGATGAGACTGCAAATGAGCTTCGAGAGCTCGCCGTCGCGGGCCACGAGCCGCTGGACCCGCTCGCTGAACCGGCCGTCCTGCGGGTCGAAGTAGTCCTTGAGCGTGCTGCCGAGCTGTGTCGACACGAGCTGCTTGTGCTGATCGAGCGTCTGCTGCATGTCCTTCACGAGCCGGGCGCTCTCGCGTTGGATGACGTCGGCCGTGGCCTGGCCGCCGACGTGCCGTAGCGCCAACACGCCGATCTTGAGCGCTTCGAGAGCATATTCGTTCCGCGCGCGGCCTTCGGCATACTCGGCCAGCGATGCGATCACGTCGCGGTCGCGGACCACGAGCTCGAGCTCCAGCGAGTACGGCAGCTCGCCGTCTTCGTTCATGCTCGGCGTGGCAGTGGCGGAGGCGAAGAGTTCAGGCATGGGGTGTCCTTTCCGGGGTCTCCAAAATCGGGGTCGAGGACGACCCGGCTCGCTGTGCTCGCTGTGCTGAACAAACGTCAATATGGCGAATCAGGCAGCATTTGGGCAAGTCAGAGTATTTAATTCAGCTCGGAAATGTCAGCAAATCTTGCCTAATCCCCGTCGTTCGCCAGTTGCTCCTGCAATTCTTCCCAGCCGAGCCGCACCTGTTCGATCCGCCGTAGGGCGTCGTCGCCCGTTTCGCGATGCCGCTTCGCGCAGCGGACCATTGAGACCTCGTCCTCCAAGGCGGAGAGCCAATCGGGGACGTCGAGCCCCGCGCCGGCCGGCTCGCGCGACAGGCTTTCGATCTCCTCTTCGAGCGCAGCGAACGGGGTGCGGTCGCTGCTGCCGGCCGCGTCCATCGCCGGCTTCACCAGGGCCCGCACGCGATCGATCGCCAGCGGCCGAGTGAATCGCTCGGCGAGTCGCTCGGCGATGCTCGCCAGCCGAATGCCGTATTCGTCGCAGAGCTTTTCAAAGCGGGCGAGGTTGGCGTCGGCCGCTTCGGCGGTCCGCTCGGCAAGCGCCTGTTGCCACATCTCGGCCGCGGCCGGGCGGTTTTGCCGCACGAGAATCTCGTGGGCCATCACGACGGGCTTCAAGTTCCAGGCGACGCGGTCGTACTCGGCCCGCAGACGAAAAAAGTCCACCAGCGTGTAGAGCATCTCGCCGTGGTCGGAGTGGGTAGTGGTGGTGTTGTAGTCGCGGTACTCGCGGTAGTTCTCGACGACCGCCTCGATGGCGATCGTGAGCCAGCGAGCCGCGTCCTCGCGCGAAATCTCGTGGCCCAGCTCGCGCACGAGCCGCAGGTCCTCGGCCTCGGGGTTCTGCTCCAGGTTCGACAGCCACACGCTGGCGCGCTGGTGCAGGATCGCTCGCAAGTTGCTGAGGTTGAGAAACATCTGGGTAAATAGGTCGCCCCCGTAGCGCTCGACAAACGCCACGAACTGCTTCCAATCGGCCGGATCGGTGAGCCGCTCGGCGACGCTGAGCCGCAGTGTGCGGCTGTGCGTGAGCCAGCGGCGGAGCTGCGACTCGGTGAGGTCCTGCAGCGCGTCGACGAGCATGTTGTCCGACGTTCGGACTTCGAACTTCAAGTTATCGCCCAACTCGCGCTCATCATCCCAATCGTCGGCCGACGTGACGAGGCAGCGAACGATCGCCTGGTAGCCGCAGGTGAAGAGGCGGTCGTACTCGGTGACGGCGCCGGGCCCGACCGGGTGCTCGGCCTCCATCGTCTGGGCGACATCGAGCAATTGGCACGTCTCGCGGATCAAGCCCAATCGCGGCAGCCATTCGAGTAGGTCTTGGAGCAGTTGCACGAGCGCCCGCGCCCGCACGATCCGCCGCGGCTTGCCTCCCTTGGCCAGGGGCACGTAGAGCAACTCCTGCTGCGAGAGCCAGGCGATGAACTCGAGCCAATGCTCGCGCACCGCTTCGCCGTCGCCCGCCAGCACGGCCCGCAGCACACTCGTCGAAGTGCAATCGTCGGTTTCGTCTTTGCCGCGCGGGCGGCATTCGTTGCGACCGGACGCGGCCGAGAGCAGCCGACCCGCGTCCGCCATCTCGACGGCCGTCGCCATGATCTGCTCGACCAGCGAATCTTTCACCATTCGCCGGCGGTCGTATTCGACGTTTGATTCGTGCGTGCCACTCGGCGGGCGGATGGCAAAACCGTGGACCGATTCGATCAAGTCCAAGAGTTCCGCATAGGCAGTCGTCGCCTGCTGCTGCCAGCCGTCGAACAGCTCGCGGCGTTCGTGCTCGGCGCGAATCGCGTCCCAGGCGATGGCGGTTTCTTTCCAGAGCTTGGCAACGGTGATCAGGAACGCCAGCCGTCGGCCGAGTCGTTGGGCTTCCTCTTCGAGTTCAAAATCGGTGCCGCCGCTCGAGCGATCTTCGAACAAGCTGGCGTCGACGCCGTCGTCGGTGCTGTCGCGGTAAATCATGTCCTCGTAAGCAGCACTAAACAACTCGTCGCCGTCGTCATCAGCTTCAGACCAATCGTCACTTTGGTTGGCGGACTTGGTTTCCTCCTGATTGGCCGGCTGATCGCGCGCGAGCTCAAACTCAGGTACCGTCCAATACGATTCCGCATTCGCTTCGAGAAACGAAAACAACTTGGCCACGAGCGGCCATTGGTCGACGCCGGTCGTGAATTGGGTATGCTCGACAGCCCGCAGCCAGCGAAGGGCGAGCGGGTGGAACGACGCGTCGCCGTCTTCAAGTGGAGTGCGTTCGACCTGGCTGAGCCACTGCATCATCAGGGCCATCGAGGCGACCTGATCGCCGCGGTCGAGCAGTGCTTCGACGACCAACTGAAACGCCTTGGGCGAATCGAACTGGTCGACGAACATCCGCCAGAATTTCACATCGCCGGCCGCGGCGCCGGCTTTTTGCCAGGCGCTCAGCGCCCCGGCAACCAGGTTGCTCGAGACCTCGATTTCCTTCGCCACCAGCCGTTTGACGCCGCTGACGCCCGCCGTGGCGTAGCGGTCCCACCACAGCGCGATCCGTTCGAGCGAGGCGGAAAAAATCTGCTCGTGTTGGGCATCGTCGACCGCCGCCGCCCCCGTCCAGGCCCGCGCGCAAAGGTCGAGAATCTGTTCCACCAGTTCGACCAGATCATCGACACGGAAGTCGTGGACCGAATTCTCGACAGCCGGAAACAGGCTGAAATTGCCGCCGAAGCCAAGGATGTTCCACGGATCCACCAGCGCCCCGCATTCGATGCCGCGGTGCAGCAGGTCTTCGATCTCGGGCAAGTAGCGTGCGACCGGCTCGAGCTGATCGGCGTCGATCGCCTGGTGCCCGGCCGTGAGGCGGCAATAGATTTGGCAGAGCATGCGCGCCGAGGCGATGCGAACCGTGTGGGCCTGCGCGAGCGCGGCCTCCGCGTAGCCCATGCGGGCATAGAGCTGCGCGAGATGCACGTGCTGCATCTGCATCGCGCGGCGACGGGCGAGCTCGTGGTTCAAATGTTGCCGCGCACCGCCGAAGGGTTGCCGCGAACGCTGTGAGTCGGCGCGGAGGCGATCGCCGTGTGCTCCCGCCGAGCGCGCAAGCAGCTCCTGATAGAATTCGTCGCGATAACTGGCGATGTGCGGGAGCAACGTGGCGAGCGAGACGTCGGAGTCATGCGTGCCCGGTCCGCTCCCCGTGGTGCCGGAGGCCATCAGAATCGTGCCTGCGAGCACGGCAGCCGCTTCAAACAGCAACTCGTCGCGCGTGCTCGCCGCGACCTGGCTCTTGGCATGGGTTGCACTGTCGAACGCCGCCACGCGCGAGAGCAGCGAGTCGAGCGTAATCTGTTGCAGCACGAAGCGGCGGTAATTGCCGCGGTTGTCGACGTGATCCTGGTCCCACTGGCCAAAGTGGTAGTTGGGCCGCTTGCCGGCCGGGTGGTCGAACTCATAGGCCCGCGGATCGAGCGCCAGCTCGTCCAACAGCTCCGGATCGAACCAGGCCAGCCGCCGGACTTCAGGATCGGTGTGGGCCAGGATTTCGAGTGCCCGCGTGATCAATTCTTCGTACGGCCCACAGGCGACACCGACGCCGCGAACGTAGAGCGGGATCGGCCGCACGCGCTCGTGCGGATACGGTTCGGCGTGTTTCGATTCGAGCACGGCAACCGGCCGGTAGCCGATGTAGTCGTTCAGCGCGTCGAGCGCGCCCGCGACGATCCGATCGGTTTCGTCCCACGGTCCGCCCTGAACCAGAATCGCCTCCAGCGCGCGTCCCAAAAACAGCGGCCGCCACAGTACCGCGTCTGGTTGATGCCACAACAGGTCGCGATGAAATTGGCGGTACGCGGGGAGCAGATTTTTTTCGAGCAGTCCGACGACCGCGCGGGCCTGGCTGACGTCGCCGAACGTGCCGCCCTGCCCTGCCAACTCGTCAATCCGCCACGCGAGCCAATCGCATAGCACTGCGACGGGATCACCCTTTTCGCCCAGCGACCGTTCGCCGAGCCGCCGCTCGATGCCGGCCACGAGCGCGTTGAGATTCTTGAGGAACGACGCGTCGCTCGCGCCGCTGGAGAAATTCAGGTACCCGATCATCTCCTGAAGGAGACTCTGGTCGCGCGATTCGGGCTCGATGACGACGTTGCTCATTCCAATGATGCGTCTATTCCGGTTGTCGACAAGTCGGCGGGAGGCTCATGACAAGGTCTGCACTTCTGGCTCGGCATGCGCCGCGCCCATCTCGTGAAGCACCTGCCGAAGCGTGTTTTGCCCCGCCTCCGACGAGGTTTCAATGTAAGGGATGGCCGGGCGGACGGTCCAGCGGGTGGTTCTCACCCGCTGGATGCACCCGGTTTTGCGGCAGGGTACAATAGACGCACTCGCGGACGCAGGGTGGGAAGGCGAATGCCGGTCGTTCGGGCGCCCGTCGTCTCGGGATCCTAGAGCATTCATAAACATCGGGACAAAAACAGCGGGACAGCGATGCAAATTACTGTGAGAACGCGCTGGCGGCAGCACGTGTCGCTGGTCTGTTGGGCGCTGTGCTTGGGTGTCGCGGCTCCGGCGTGGGGGCAAATGTCGAGCGGCTTGATCTCGCAGCAACAGGCGGCGAGCGTCGGCTTGAAGCGAGCGTGGTTCGCACGCGCCGAGGTGAACACGGCCCGATCGAGTGTCGTCGATTGGATTCTTTCCGGCGACCAGCTTTTGATCGTCACCGACGCCGGCGTGATTCAGGCGATCGACGCCGACACCGGCCAGACCTTGTGGGTCACGCAGTTCGGCAATCCGAACTACCCCAGTCTCGGCCCCGATGCGAACGAAAAATTCGTCGCGGTGATCAACGGCTCGACGCTGTATTTGCTCGATCGTGCGAGTGGCCGCATTCAGAGCGAGCGGCGGATCGGCGGCGCGCCCGGTGCCGGTCCGGCGGTGGGCAAGAACTTTGTGTTCGTGCCCACGATCAATGGTCTCATCGAGGGTTACCCGCTCGATCTGGAGGTGCCGAAGTACAAGAGGTGGTTCTACAAGTCGTTTGGTCGCACGATGGCGCCGCCGCTCGTAACGCCCGAGAGCCTGGCCTGGACCACTGACGCGGGCTTTCTGTACGTGGCCGGGGCCGTCAAGCCCGGCGTCCGCTTCCGGCTCGAGACGCTCGGCGAGTTCGACGCCCGACCGGCCTATCGCGCGCCTCTGATCTACGCCGTCTCGCTCGCGGGCGAGGTCTTCGCCGTGCACGAGAAGGAAGGCACGCTGCAGTGGCGGTACATGACGGGGTATCCGACCAGCCGCGCTCCGGCCGCAGTCGGCGACAAGCTGTTTGTAACCTCCGAAGAACCGATGCTGCACTGCGTCGACGCGACCACGGGACTGCCACAGTGGGAGTCGCTCGGCCTCGCGCAGTTCGCCGCCGTCACCAAGTCGCACGTCTACGGCGTCGATCGCTACGGCACGATCCACATTCTCAACATCGCCGACGGTGCGCCGCTCGGCCGCATCCCGACGGGCGGCACGCTGACGGCGCTGGTGAACGATCAAACCGATCGGCTATTTTTGATTTCCGACAGCGGGCTGGTTCAGTGTCTGCACGAAATCGGCGCCGACAAGCCGACGTACTACGCCGAGCCGCTGGCGGTGAACGGCGAAGCAGCAGCGGAGACAAAGCCGCAGGACGATGAGTACCGCGGCGACGGCGAACCCGCGACCGAGCCCGCCGCGACGCCGCAAGAAACCAATCCCTTCGACGAGTCGGCCACCGACACCGCCGGCGGCGATCTGTTCGGCGCACCAGCGGATGAAGCACAGCCACCGGCCGAAGAAGAAAGCGACTTCGGCACCGACGAAGCCAATCCGTTCGAGTAGTGCCATCAACTATCGCTGCGTAGCGTCAATTTTCTCACGCAAAGGCGCCAAGACGCAAAGACGAATCAACTTGTCTTCACTTGGCGCCTTTGCGTGAGACTCTCCTCGACGGCGCGACGTGAGCGCAAAAAAGAAGGGCCGGCGAGGTGCGGGAAACCTCGTCGGCCCTCTCAGGCGGGAGACCTTAGAACCAATTCCCCGGCTTCCGCGGCGTACGGTTAACAGGTGACGGCACGGGCAAGCGGTGGAATCGGCTCCAGTTCGATTTTTGGGCGGGACTCATCTGCCGGACGATTGCACGCGAACCACCGTGAAAGTTACGCACCCGCGTACGGTCGGCCCGGGCCGTCGCCCACTCTTCTACCGTCGCGTCTCTATTGCACAGAGCGTGCCAATCGTGCGTACGCCAGGCTTTCCAGCCTGACAATTGTGCCTGGTCAGGCTGGAAAGCCCGACGTACGGGATAAATCCCGGCGTAATTCGCGCGAGAACTGGTTTTCGATCCGATAGGCTGGCACCGCTTGGCACAATCGTTGTTGTAAGTCTTTCCCTGCTAGCGTGTACATTCGGCACGGGTGGCGAACAGCGATTGCGGTGCTTGCGTAGGGGAAAGGGTGGGGTCCGGGGCCGCGTTTCGCCTTGTCTCGCGTGCGTAAGGCGTTAAATTGAAACGCCTTACGTATTCGTGCCGGGCAAGCCCGGCCGCTAATTGGTTCCTGCCCCTCGAATTGCCCGCCCGCCGGACTCGCAACCATGCTGCTTGTTGAAAACGTCAAAAAATCATACCGCGAGCCGGATGGCAGCCAGTTGGCTATTCTCGACGTTCCGGAGCTCTCCGTGGCGGCCGGCGAGCAGGTCGTCATTCGCGGCCGCAGCGGCGGCGGCAAGACGACGCTCTTGAACGCCATCGCCGGACTCACGACCGTCGACGCCGGCCGGATCGCAGTCAACGGCACCGACGTCACCCGCATCCCCGAAGTCGGCCGCGACCGGTTTCGCGCCCGGCACATCGGCTTCGTGTTTCAAACGTTCAATTTGCTGGCCGGATTTTCGGCACTCGAAAACGTGATGTTGGGGATGACGTTCACCGGGCAGCGCCGCGATCGGAAGCGAGCTGAAGATCTGTTGCAGCGTGTCGGACTCAAGCATCGACTGACGCACAAGCCGGCTGCCCTCTCGGTCGGCGAGCAGCAGCGCGTGGCGGTGGCCCGGGCGCTTGTGAACCGGCCGGTGCTGCTCTTGGCCGACGAGCCGACGGCAAACATCGACCCCGCGCACCAGCAGCAGGTTATCGACCTGTTGCGCGAAGTCTGCGCGGCAGAAAATGTGGCGATGCTCTTGGTGACGCACGCCGATGAAGTGTCGAACCAGTTTGAACGTGTCGAATACTTGGAAGAAATCAATCGCGTCGCCGCGGTCTGACGCAGCGGGCGCCCCCACACACCAACGAATCACCATGCCTTTTTGGAAAATAGCCTGGCGAAACATGGAGCAGCGGGCGCTCGCGTCGTCGCTCACGGCGCTGTCGATGGCGCTCGGCGTGGCGGTGATGATTTGCGTGCTGGTGATCCATAGCGTCGCCGTGCGGCAATTCTCGCAAGACGCCCAAGGCTATCATCTCATCGTTGGCGGCAAAGGCGGCGAGCTGCAGCTGGTCTTGAGCACCGTCTACCACTTGGGCCAGCCGCTCTATCCGATCCCCTACACGTATTACCAGAAGTTCACCGAGGGCGAGTTCGCCGGCATCACGAAGGCGGCGATCCCGCTCTGTCTTGGCGATAGCTACGAAGCACCCAACGGCCGGATGTTCCGCGTCGTCGGCACCACGCCCGACTTGTTCGACAAGATTCAATACGGTGCCCAGGCCGACGGAACGCCGAAACGCTACGAGTTCCAGCCCGGCGGGCGGAATTTCAAGACGGCGAATTTCTACGAGGCGGTTGTCGGCTCGGTCGTCGCCGCACAATCGGGACTCAAAGTCGGCGACGAAATCAATCCCACGCACGGCATCGGCGCCGAGGGCCACAAGCACGACGGCTTTGAGGTCGTCGGCATCCTCAAACCGACCGGCACCGCCAACGACCGGGCCGTGTTCATCAACATCGAAGGTTTTTACCTACTCGAAGGCCACGCTCTCTCGCCGCACGAGGATGAAGCACACGAGGAGCATGCACACGAGCACGAGCCCGCCGCAACGGAAGCCGCACATGAGCACGCCGACGAAGAGGACGCAGAGCACGACCACGCCCACCACGAGCCCCTGCCCATCGACCAGCGCGAAGTGACCTCGATCCTGGTACTCTGCAACAACGAGCTCGGCCCGATGGTGCTCGACACGGCGGTCAACAAGGGCGAAGACCGTATCGCTCAGGCGGTCGCCCCGTCGCGCGAGGTGACGCGGCTCTTGGAAAACATCGTCGGCCCGATCCAGTTGATCTTGCTCGTGCTCACGATCTTGATCGTGATCGTCGCGGCGATCAGCATCCTGGTGAGCATTTACAACTCGATGAGCGAGCGGAGCCACGACATCGCGGTGATGCGGGCGCTGGGCGCCAGTCGCCAATCGGTGATGACCATCGTGCTGTTGGAGTCGATCCTGTTGTCGCTGCTGGGAGGCATCGCGGGTGTGCTGTTGGGCCACGCGCTATTGGGGCTGGCCAGCCCCTACGTGGAAGCCCGCACGGGTGTCACGCTCGGCCTGTTCGAGTTCGATTGGCAGGAGATCGTCCTGATCCCCGCGCTGGTAGCGCTGGCGTCGATCGTGGGTTTCCTGCCGGCGGTGTCGGCCTATCGCACCGACGTGGCGAAGGCGCTAGCCGGCAGCCGCTAGTTCGGCTGACGCCCGCTTGGCCGACGGGGTAAAATAGCTTGAGAGAATCGCGCTCGCCGCTTCCGAATGAGTTTTACGATGTTCGACCGCAACCGATTTGACAACCTGATTGGCCGCGCAATGGCGACTGCGTTTTTCGCACTTGTCGGTGCGACTGTGGTGACGGCCTGCCCATTCTGCACCGTCGAGTCGCGAACCCTCACCGAGGAAATCAATTCGTCGGAAGCGGTGGTGCTGGCGAAGCTGATCGCCGACGCTCCACCGATCGCCGAGGATTCGGATGGCGAATGCGGCGTCGCCGCAACCGATCCCGATTCCGGCAAGGCGACGTTTCAGATCGTCGACGTGCTGCGCGGCGAAGACCGCTTAAAGGCTGGCGACGAGATTAAGGTCGTCTACTTCGGCGAGGGCGAGCGGGACAAGTCGTTTCTGATTTCGGGAATCGGGGTCGAAAGCGACGGCCTCGAGTGGACGACGCCCCTGCCCCTTTCGGCGACCGCGATCGAGTACATCCGCAAGCTGCCCGACGTGCCCGCGTCGGGAGGCGCTCGGCTGCGGTTCTTTCAGGACTATCTCGAAAACGACGATCCGCTCCTGGCCCAAGATGCCTACGACGAATTTGCCCGCGCGCCGTATGCCGAAGTAAACGACCATAATCTCGTCGCCAGCCTTCAAGCGGTCTTCGCCGCGCAGCACGTCGACGATCTGAAACGTCGCCTTGCCGGAATCGGGATCGGTTGACGCGACGCCGCTTTCGCCGTCCGAATCCTCAGCGATCGGTGGGGCGTCGGCGATCAGCTT
>JANNTD010000162.1:0-1983 GCA_031403315.1 Planctomycetota bacterium | reverse complement strand
CCAGGAGCCGACGCCATCGGCGTACCGTCGGCCGAGCTATCCCTCGGCGGGTTGCTCGCCAGCAGAGCCCGCCTCCGTTTCGCCCGGCGAGGAAGCGATACCAGACCGGGGTCACGCCGGCCAGTGGAATCGACAATGCGGATCGGGAAGAACAGGAAAAGTATAGCTAAGGAAGGGCTCGTTTTTGTCCGAAGAGAGGGGTCCACTTCTAACACTGACGCATCGATATGGGCCATTAACAGCGATGCACTCAATCAGAACTTCAGCGTCTACAAGAAACATCATCAATCTCAGCTTAGCCAGTACTCATCGAAATTCGATTCAGACCTCTTGGTGGCCGCGATTGGGCAACAAACGGGCTTCTCCGCAGCTGTCACGCAACCGCCGTATCGGCAGAACCGTCGGTTGATGCTTCAACAAGGGTTGTTTCTCATTCCGTTCGATATTTCCAAGCCCCTTGTTGACAACCTGTCCGCCATGTTCCGCGGCAGCCTTAGCATTGACCCAGCCGCGCAAAGTAAGCCGATCAGTGCAATTGAAAGGGCACCAAATCTGGCGGTCGCTCGATTCGTGATTGAACGCAGATGCTGAGGTGGTCCCGATTTGACGGACAGGCGAACTCCTTAAACTGCAACTGCAGGAAGGAGTCTGCCGATGACCAGGAAGGCCAAGAAGGTATTGCCGTCGAAGGGCTTGCCGCGGCGACGGTTCACCGAGGAGTTTCGTCGCGAGGCGGTGGCCATGCTGCTCGATGGTCACTCAGCGGCCTCGGTGGCGGAACGCCTCGGGTTGTCCAGCCCCAACGTGCTGTACCGTTGGAAGAGTGACCAGTTGCAGCGAAGTGGGCCGGTGGCCACGTCGCTCGAAGCTCGGGTCCGCGATTTGGAACTCGAACTGCACCGCGTGGAGCGGGAGCGCGATGTCTTAAAAAAAGCGTTGACCATTTTCGGCCGACACGAGTAACCGACGTGTACGCCGCCATCGAAGCCATCGCAACGATGGAAGAGCTGCCAACGGCCGTGGTGTGCGATGTGTTGGCGGTCAGCCGCTCCGCCTACTACGCCTGGCGGAACGGCGTGCCCACGCCGCGGGTGGAACGCGACGAAGAGCTGGCGCCGCTGGTGCGCGCGATCTTTTGGAAGCATCGTCGGCGCTACGGTGCCCGACGGATTGCCGCGGAGTTGGCGGATCGCGGCGAATGCTGCGGACGACAACATGTGGCCAAACTGCTGCGAAATCAGGGCCTGCGGGCCATCCAGCCGAAGTCGTTTGTGCCGAAGACCACCGACAGCCGCCACGGTTTGGGCTACAGCCCCAACCTGCTGCTCGCGGCCGCGGAGCCAACCGGCATCAATCAATTGTGGGTCGGCGACATTACCTATGTGCCGATTCGTCACGGCGGCTTCAGCTACCTAGCGACGTTGATGGACCGCTACTCGCGAAACATCGTGGGCTGGGAGTTAGACGAGACCATGACCGAAGCATTGACCCTGGCGGCGTTGCGAAGCGCGATCCGCCACCGCCAGCCACCCACGGGCTTGATGCACCACACCGACCGCGGAGGGCAATATGCCGGCCATTGTTACCGTGACGTGCTCCGTCGAGCTGGCATGCGGCAAAGCATGAGTCGCGCCGCCAACTGCTACGACAATGCCTTCATGGAATCCTGCTTTGGTAAACTCAAGACCGAACTGGAAATGACCGAATATGACAACCATCAAGCCGCGCGTCGAGTGATCGCCGAATACCTCGCCTACTACTGCCGCGAACGCAAACACTCGGCCCTCGGCTACCTCACCCCCGAACAGTGCGAACGCCTCGCCATCCCAAACGCATAAAAGTTCGGCCCTGTCATTTCTTTTGTGTCAGCCGCGTAGGGAACGGCGGTTGCATGGTCAGCGGCGGGCGTGGGGTGGCAGGCGGTCTTCGAACATGATGGCGAAGTGGTTGAGGGCCTCCTTCCAGCCCTTGATGGGCAGCGTC
>JANNTD010000161.1:0-10750 GCA_031403315.1 Planctomycetota bacterium | reverse complement strand
ATTCGCCCACTTCATCAAGGAACAGCGTCCCCAAATCGGCCTGCTCGAAATACCCGGTGTGGTCCCGGTCCGCCCCCGTAAACGACCCCGCCTTGTGCCCGAACAGCTGGCTCTCCATGATGTCGGCCGGGATCGCGGCGCAGTTCACCGAGACCATCGGCCGATCGGCCCGCGGGCTCGCGCGGTGGATCGCCCGGGCCACCAGCTCCTTGCCCGAGCCGCTCTCGCCGCGCACTAGCACGCACCCCGGCGCTCGCGCCACGCGCGTGATCTTCGCCTTGAGATCGCGCATCGGCGGCGACTCGCCGATCAGCTCCGAGTAGCCGGGCGATTTCTCCACAAGCTGCTGCAGGTCGGTTTGCAGCGAAGTCAGCTCCCGCGCTCGCACCAGCGCGATCGCCACCAGGTTCGCCACCGAGATGATGAAGTCGAAGTCCGACTGCCGAAACCGCCCCGACTGCAAATAAACGTGGATCGCACCCAACGTCGACCGCTCGCCTTCCGCCGTCCGTCGCACCAACGGCGCACAGATACCATCGGCAAAGTGGCCCAGACTATGGGTGTCTTTCCCCGTCCCCGTGGCCTGGTTGGCGATCCACACCGCGTGCCCCTGCCGCGAGACCAGCTCCGTGAGCGACTGATTGAGCGTCACCCGACTCGCCGCTTCCTGCGGAATCACCAGCTTCGGCTGCAAACCGCCCTCGTCGTTCACCGCCAGGAAGCCGACGACCGCCGCTCCGGTCCGCTTCTTCAACAGCTCCAGTGCAATCTCGACCACCCGATTCGGATCGCCGCTCCCCATCAGCTTGATGCAGAGCTGGTAGAGCAGCATCAGCTCCTTCACTTGCTCGGTGCTCGGCAACCCGGCGAGCGCCTCTTCGTGCGACTGCTGCACCGCGATCGGCAGGTCCTGCACGATCGTCTGCATCACCTGCGGATCGTCCCCCTTGGCGGTGGGCGGCTCTTCCGATTCGCAAAACTGAAACTCGGTACTGCCTATCCGCAGCGCGTTGCCGTCGGCGAGCCGCGCTTCGTCGATCTTCTGCCCGTTGACGCTGGTGCCGTTGCGGCTCTCCATGTCGCGGATCGACCAGACGTCTTCCCGCCGCGAGATCGCCGCATGCTCGCGCGACGAGATCGGGTCGGGAATCGAAATATGGCAATCCGTCCCCCGGCCGATCACGTTCTCGCGCGCGGGGTCCAAGGGGAAGTTTGTCCCCGCCCGGTTGCCCGTGAGAATCGTCAGATAGGCGTAGAGCACCTTGTGGTCCGTCATTGCGCCATGGGAGTCTCAAAATGGGATGCCTTGCCAGTTGCATCCTACATTATGGACGGACCAGCAGCGAGACGCATAGCTGGAGCTGCGCTCGACGGGTTGCGGCGGAGAAAAGACGCCAAAACCCGGTCGTCAATCGCCGAATTGCCCCATTGGGCTCGCCGCCTAACGAATTCCGTCTTCAAGCAAGCGAATTGTCCGAAGCGTCAGCTGGCCCAATGTCGAGCAACGTACTCGCCGGGGCACGCCGGAAAATTAACCCAGGACGATCTGGACCGTCGATCGCGATACGATGCGGTCCCACATAGCGAATTGTGTACGTTGAATCGACGCCAAATCGAGGATGGTCCTTTTGGTCCGTTGCCAAAATGAGCATGCCGAGACGGCTGAGACTCGATGACCAACTCCCAAACTCACGTTCTGCGACACCTTGGAACTCGGAGAGTTGTTTGTACGTGCCCTCGTTCGAGCCACCTTCGAATGAAAGAGTAATCTGGCGCGAGTCTTGCGACGTGACCCAAACGCCGACAGGGCTCTGCACCAGCAGCCAACGACGGTGGCTTCGTACGAACAGAAATAGACCAATAACGACGGCGCTTACCAGAGCGATCGCGATCCAAAAAGCTGACATCCACAACCGCCTAACTTTAGAGCTCAATTGCCCGCCCTCAAATGAGCGGATTGAACGTCCTTTACAGGTTGCGGAGACGCAATCCAGAACAAGAGCAGAACTTGCGGGTCCGCTACAGAGTTTCGTCAGGCAACTCGTCCGAGCTCACGCTCGCTTCACCAGCCGCAACAGGGCAATCAGCACGATCGCGCCGACGGTCGCTGTAATGAGACTCCCCAGCAGCCCGCCGGCAGAAATCCCCAACAGTCCGAACAGGTAGCCGCCCACCAGCGCCCCGATCACGCCTAAAATGAGATCACCCAGCAGGCCGAAGCCCCCGCCGCCCATGAGCTGCCCCGCCAACCAACCCGCCGCAATCCCAATCAAAATAAACCAGACAAGATTCATGGTTACGCTCCTGTGACGACAAGAATAGGTTACCCGCCCAAACGTGAGCGGGCTACTTGCAAGTATACCGCCGCGCTGCAATACGCCAAAACACCGGCTCGCTGCCCTGCAAGGGCTCAAGCCAATCGCCCAGGGCAAGTCGGGGCGAGTTCCACGAGCCCCGACGCCGCCCTGGGTCAGCCAACCCAACAATTCCGTTAACCGAGCCGCGCGGGTCGCCGACGAATACGCGCCACCGAGGCCGAATTCCGTTCCGTTCCCCATCGATCGGTGAACCACGACGACACGACGGATTGTCTTCGTTCAAGGAACTGGCCGCTAACGCTAAACGCAAACACCGTTGGGCCCACTGCGCAGCGAACTTACGCGTCGGGCACGCGACCGGGAAAGCAATTCGCAATCAGCACCGCATTGGCCAAGCAAGCGCCGGCACCAAGCCACGCAAGCCATTGTGAATACGCGCCACCCGCAGCAATTGTCTCCAATCGCTGCGCAACGTCATAATCCGGTCGCTCCACGAGCACGTCTTGGCGTACCAACTCCCGGTACGTACTGTACGCATGGGTGCGATGAGCGGCAGCGGCCATGCCTCCCAATAGCACCAAGCCTCCGGCAACGATCACGTTTCCAATGATAAGCGTCCACCTCATAGTCGAGATCATATCCCAAAGTATAGCCGCCGCGCAACAGACACGCCAAAGTGGCTTGCGGACCTACTTCATTGAAAGCGCCTTTGGACGGCGTAATTTACGAACACTTGCCGCAACCGCGCCAATCGCCGCCGCAACAACCGCACTGAACGCTACGCCGACAACCACCAACAGTCCCGACGCGACAAAGACGTCGATGGTTTTGGCAAAGTAGACCGGCGACACCGGATTCGACGGCGTCGCGTCGATTGCCCTGATAATCTCAAGCGGCGAAACGCCAAGAGAGATGCTCTTATAGATGATCAAGCCGCTGAACCCCAGCCAGCAGAGAACGCAGATTGGGGCCAGGACGAAGAACGCAAGCTTTACGCCGAGCCAAGTCAATCGCTTAATCAAAGCAAAGCCAAGTAGTGTCGCATCCGTTTGCATTTCGACGCCTATCAACCGATCCAAGTTACCCAACATTTCCGCTTTCCACCATTTCCAGGGTGGCCAAAAATAGGTACTATACGGACGACCACGTATCGTATAGAATCAACATCGCCCCGTCGCGTGTGAGGCCAATTTTCCTCCGCGAGTGCGTGTGAGGCTTTACCTCCGCACAGGGGACGAACCGCTCTTTGACAACTCGAACACCTGAACAGACGATGAACGCTTAGTTCGCCGCTACCGCTCAGGGTCTGCCGACGCGAGAATCGCTGCCGGCTGCGCTACCGCTGCGCGCCAACTGATTCCTCGACCTCCGACGACGGAACGGGCACCAATTAACTTGGCCGCTTCGCAAAAACCCGACGTTTTTCAATCCTGGGCTGAATGGATGGTCGCACTAATAGATCGCCGACGCCGGTTCGACCTGCTCCGCTTGCGACGAAGAGTACGGCAGCCCTGGCTGCTGGGCTGTGTAGATCGGCTCGAGATCCGATTGGATCGACGCCACCTTTGGCTTCCAGCCTGCGCCGGTCGCACTATCCACGACCAACCCGATCGGCCCGCCGAACACCACGTTGCCGATCACCCACGGGTTGAGCGTCGAATTGATCGGCACGATCGCCGGCTCGTAGCCCGGCTTCTCGATCGTCGCCGTGTACTTCGCCGGCCAGATGAAGCGGTCCTTCCGCCGTAGCTCGACGCTCGCCGGCGTGTGCGTCGTGAGCACTTGCTTGCCGTGCTTGTCGTGGATCACGACATAGGCATCGGACGGATTGCTGTCGATCTGCACCGTCACGGTCCGGCCGCTGATGATCGAAGCGCAGCCGCTCAACAGCAGCGTTGCCAAGCTGACGATGGCGTGACGCGAAAACAGATGAATGTTCATGGCAAAAAAAGTGGAATGGCGAGGCGAGATGGAAAAGTGATCCCCCACCAGGGAACGGAACGATAGCAATTCCGCAGAACCAATCCAGAGCAGTTGACTCGGCGCAAGGCTAGCAGTGACAAAACCGCTGTAACTGCCGCATCTTGTGGCAGTTACGCCAGTCTGCTAGAGTGCTGTGTTCCGCCGCAGGTGCCGGAATTTTGGTCGAACACGACCGCGCCGCACCGCTTGCGGGCTGTAGCTCAGCCTGGCTAGAGCGCTTGGTTCGGGACCAAGAGGTCGGAGGTTCAAATCCTCTCAGCCCGACTTGCCTTGTGAATTACTTTCCGACGAGCGCGTCGAAAGTCTTTCTTCATTGCTGGCCGCGAGAAGTCGCCGTGATGCCGTTGCACGACGATCAGTACATTTCCGGCATCTGCAATATCGGCCGGGCGGAGATTCGTCGTCGCAGGCAGGTCGCCTGGTGGGCGCTCGCGGTAACGGTCGTCTTGTGGACAGCCTTTGCTGTCTTCGACGTTGCTCCTGAGTGGCGGTTGTCGCTGTTCTTTCCCACATCACTCGCGGCAACGGGATTCCTACAGGCAGCGTGGCACTTCTGCGCGAAGTTCGGTCTGGGCGGGGTCTTCAATTTCGGTCCAAATGTGGGGAAGACCGACACGGTCGAGCAAGCCGAGTTCCGCCGACAGGACCGCCACACCGCACTGCGGATCATCGGCCTCTCGGCGCTCGCGGGCATCATCGTTGCCGCCGCAGCTTACTTCGTTCCGCTCTGAGAGGGGCGGAATCGCTATTCGCCCGATTCGTCGCCCGACGGACCGTAGAGCGCCGGCACCGGGATGTCATTCAGCCGCAAGTAGGAACAGAGCCACGCGCGGTGATGAATGTTGTGATTGAGCACCCAAGTGCGAATCACCGCGATCCGCGGCATCGTAAAGAGCGCCTCGCCGCCCATCAACAGCGACCACGGCTGCGCGAACGCCGCATCGGAGGTCGATTGAATCGCCGCCCGTGCCGCTGCCACATTCTTGTCGAAGACCTCAAGCATCTGCTCGCGGCTGCTCATCGTCGGCGTGCGATAGGGCTCACTGTCCTTCGGTGCAAGATCCCACGAATCCTGCGTGAGCGTCCCTTCCGCCCAGCCGGGGATTTCCGCCAGATGCGATCCGACCCAACCGATCGTGTTCGACTTCGGGTGGGCCTTCCAATCGAGCTTGTCGTTGGGAATCCGCGCGAGCGTCTTCCGCGTTCCTGCCATTTCCTGATCAAACTCGGGCAAGATCGACTCGGCAATGCTCATGGCTTGTTCCTTTATTTCACAAACGAGTGGGACGCGTGACAGCGAACCTTCAAGATTACGCGCCGAGACTGACTTGGTCTACTCCCAAGAATCTGGCAGAATTCAAACAACATGAAACCGACAAATCTAACGAGTTAAGAAACCATGAAAGCCATCCTCACCTTTGCCCGCGGTTGGAACTGCCTGGCCGCGGCGCGGAGCCTCGGCCGCCGCGGCATCGAGATCATCGCCGGTGACGAGTATCGCTTCTCGCCCACGAGCTTCTCGAAGTACACCAAGGCCAGCTTTCTGTATCCGAATCCGGACGACGACCCGGCCGGCTTCCTCAACACGCTCGAAGAGATCATCCGCAAGTACAAAGTCGACGGCGAAGAATATGTGTTGATGCCGTTCCACAAGGAGACTTACGCAATCTCGGCAAACCGCGCACGATTCGAGCCGCTGATCAAGTTCGCGCTCCCCACCATCGCGCAAATTGACCAGGTCGACGACAAGGGCACACTCGCTCGGCTCTGCCAGAAGCGCGGCCTGCCGATCCCCGAGACGGCGGTCGTCGATTCGCCCGAGGAGTTTCGCGCAGCGGCCGAGAAGTTTCCTTACCCCGCATTCGTGAAAGTGCGGCGCTCGGCGGCGGCCGTCGGCGTGAAACAGGTCCACGATGCCAGGCAGGCGGTGTCTACGTTCGACGAGTTCGTGAAACGCTACAGCTTAGGCGCGAGCTCGTATCCGCTGCTGCAACAGGCCGTGCCGGGCGACGACTACTGCACGACTTTCCTCTTCGACCACGGCCAGCCACGTGCGACGATGACCTACCACAACCTCCGCACCTACCCGGTAAAGAGCGGCACCGGCGTGCTGCGCGAAACGGTCGACGCTCCCGCCATGGAGCGCACCGGCACCGCGCTCTTGGGAAGCCTTGGCTGGCACGGCGTCGCCGAAGTCGATTTCCGCTGGGATGGCAAAGCCGCGGAACCGGTGCTGATCGAGGTGAACCCGCGGTTTTGGGGCGGACTCACGCAATCGGTCGCATCAGGTTGGGACTATCCCTACTTGCTGTACCGCCTCGCCATCGACGGTACCGTGGCAGCGGTCGATCCGAAAAATAACAACGCCAAGACCGAAACACCTGTCATGGCTCTGCTCGCCACGCTCACCGAAATCGCCGAAGACGACACACAGATGGAAGCGATGCGCCAGGCCTTCGAGCAACTCAAACTCGAATACGGCCCCGGCAGCCGACTCCACGCGCTCCGCGATTTCTTCGAGCGATTAAAGCATGGCGTCGATGTGAAAGGCCGCTGGGAACACGCCCGCATGCTGCTCCACGATCATCATAATACCGTGTCCGACGTCCTCTCTTGGGACGACCCGCTGCCGGCGCTCGGCGTGCTCTATCCGCTCGCCGTATTCATGAAGCACGGCAAAATCTCGACGGAATTGCTAGTCTCGTAGCGCCAGTCATAGACAATGCCTATCGACACTAGTTCCTCGATACCATTGACCTATCGAATGTGCATCCCGAGAATGTCATCGCAAGGGACATTTTGTCACGCTTCAATTACTCAAGGAACATTCGATGGCCGATAAGCCAACGCTCACAACGACCGCCGGCAACCCGATCGCCGACAACCAGAATTCGCTCACCGCCGGTCCACGCGGCCCGCTCTTGATGCAGGACTACCAACTGCTCGAAAAGCTCGCCCATCAGAACCGCGAGCGGATCGCCGAACGGCCGGTCCACGCCAAGGGTTGGGGCGCCTTTGGCACACTCACTGTCACCCGCGACATCACCAAATACACAAAAGCAAAAATCTTCTCGCAGGTCGGCAAGAAGACGGAGATGCTCGCGCGGTTCTCGACCGTCGCCGGCGAATTGGGTGCGGCCGACGCCGAGCGCGACGTCCGCGGCTTCGCGCTCAAGTTCTACACCGACGAAGGCAACTGGGACCTCGTGGGCAACAACACGCCCGTGTTCTTCGTCCGCGACCCGTACAAGTTCCCCGACTTCATCCACACCCAGAAGCGCCACCCGCGGACCAACCTCCGCTCGACGACCGCGATGTGGGACTTCTGGTCTTTGTCTCCAGAATCGCTCCACCAGGTGACGATTCTGATGTCGGACCGCGGCCTGCCGACCGATGTCCGCCACATCAACGGCTACGGCAGCCACACCTACAGTTTCATTAGCGCCGCCAACGAGCGGCACTGGGTCAAGTTTCATTTCAAAACGCTCCAAGGTCATCGCCACTGGACCAACTCCGAAGCGGCGCAAGTCGTCGGCCGTACCCGCGAGTCGACACAGGAAGATCTGTTCGGCGCGATCGAGCGCGGCGACTTCCCGAAGTGGCGGCTCGAAGTGCAGATCATGCCCGAAACCGATGCCGAAAAGACTCCCTACAATCCCTTCGATCTCACCAAGGTTTGGCCGCACGGCGACTACCCGGTCATGGAAGTCGGCATCATGGCGCTCAACCGGAATCCCGATAACTACTTTGCCCAGATCGAGCAGGCCGCGTTCTCGCCGTCGAACATCGTGCCGGGCATCAGTTTCTCGCCCGACAAGATGCTGCAAGCGCGAATCTTCTCCTACGCCGACGCCCACCGTCATCGGCTTGGCACCCATTACGAAGCCCTGCCGGTGAACGCGCCGAAGTGCCCGGTCCACAACTACCACAAGGACGGGCAGATGCGGTTCTTCGCCAACAACCCCAACCCCGACGCCTACTACGAGCCGAACTCGTTCAACGGGCCGATCGAGCGGCCCGAGTTCGCCGAGCCGCCGCTGGCGATCAGCGGCGACGCCGACCGCTACAACCACCGCGAGGGGAACGACGACTACGGCCAGCCGCGAGCGCTGTTCAACTTGTTCGATCGCGGCCAGAGGTCGCGGCTGTTCTCGAACATCGCGGACGCGATGCAAGGCGTACCCGACTTCATCGTCGACCGGCAACTCGAACACTTCGCCAAAGTGCATCCCGACTACGCCGGCGGCGTGCGGGCCGCGCTCAAAGAAAAAGGCCAAGTCCCCAGCGGCAAACCCGATGATGGCCCGAACTCGATGTCGGAGCCGAAGAAATGAGCGATGTCGTCGTGCAATTAGGGCGACAGCATCGGAAATAGCTCGACCAGCCCTTCCTGAATCAGTTGCACCGCGATCGCCGCGACGAGGATGCCGGAGATCCGTGTCGAGACTTCGATGCCGGTCTCGCCTAGCACTCGCCGCAGCGGATCGGCTGCGCGCAGCGCTGCCCAAGTTGCCAGTCCCACCACCAGGATGATGCACGTCAAGACGACGTAGTCGACCCAGGTCGAGCCGTGGCCACTCGCGCCCTTGCTGGCGCAGAGGATTACGCTGCTGATCGGGCCGGGACCCGACAACAGCGGCGTCGCCAAGGGCACGAGCGCGAATCGGCGAATGTTTCGCTCGGCTTGTCCCTCCGGCTCCTCGGGCTCGCTCATGTCGCCGCCAACCATCTTGAGCGCGATCAGAAAGATGATGATGCCGCCCGCAGTGGCAAACGCGCCGTTCGAGATTCCCAGCACCGCGAGCAACCCCCGGCCGATAAACAGCGACACCAGTAGTATCGCCGTCACGCCTGTCGCCGCCACCCGGGCGACCATCCGCCGATCCGCATCTTTGAGCTTCTGCGTCCGCGCGAGGAATACTGGAATTCCCTCGAGCGGATTCACCAGCACGTAGACCGCGACGAAGATCTTCAGGTAGTTGGTGAAGTCGGCCATGGCGTCGGTCTCCTGAGACATGGTCTCCTCAAGAATACTGCGTCGGTCTCCCTAGAATCCTCGCAAGGTAACTTCCCCCGCGAAAGCCGCCTAGCCCGACTTGCCGGCTTCAATTCCCTGGGCAGAAATCGCTCGCGTTTGCGTCCGCCGAAGCGCATACTGACGGTGAGTCGGAGGTCACCATGGCAGAGCACGACAGCGAAACGATGGAAAACGTCTCGCCCGCCTTGGCTGCGGCAAAGTATTTCGTCGACCAGTCGGAAGAGCTCGGGTACGAATTCGGCGCTGCCAGCCACGCCGGTCTGCGGAGACGCGAAAACCAGGACCACTACCTGGTGATGCGCCGCACACGCACTCAGCAACTCTTGCTCTCCAATGTGCCGACCGAGGAGCTCACGCTGCCGACGGACGAGACCTACGGCATGGCAGTCGCCGACGGGATGGGCGGCGCCGGCCAGGGCGAGCTGGCGAGTCGGCTGGCGATACGCGAAGCCTGGGACCTCGCCGGCCGGGCCACCAGTTGGGTGATGAAGCTCCGCGATCTCAATTCTCAGGAGCTCACCGAGCGCGTCGAAGGCTTCGTCTACATGATGCAGCAGGCCTTCGTCCACGAGTTCGAAACGAACCCCAATTTCGTCAACAGCGGCACCACCTGGACCTCGGCCTATCTCGTGAGCGCGTTCGCGATTCTCGCCCAGATCGGCGACTCGCCCAGCTTCCTCTGGCGCGACGGCACGTTTCGTCGGATCACGACCGACCACACGATCGAGCAGGAGTTCATCGCGGCCGGCGTCGCGCCCGAGATCGCCGGCAAGTACAGCCACATGCTCACCCGCTGCCTGCGATACGACGCGCTCAAGGACCGTCCCGACGTCTATCACGTTCGCCTGCGGCCGGGCGACCAACTCTTGCTGTGCACCGACGGATTGACGGACATGGTCGCCGAGAACACGATCGCCGAATGCGTCGACGCCGCGGCCACCGCACAGGTCGCTTGCGATTCTCTGGTCCAGCTCGCGCTGAACGCCGGCGGCAAAGACAACGTCACGGCCGTGCTGGCGCGGGCTCGGGCGAGATAGTCGAGTCCACGAAATGGAGGGTAGGTGCGTTGGAATGTCCAATGACGAAGCCCTAATGACGAATGACGATGCCCCCGTCAAGGCGACCGAAGGCGACAGTCGCGTTTGTAAAACGTCGGGTTTTCTCGAAGGCGACACGTTTCACCCTGGTGGTCGCAGAGTTCGCGGAGAGAAACTTTTTGTCCGCAGATTGCCGCCGATAATTGCGGGTTGGTGAGTCTTGGCCAGGCCGGGTAAATCGACGTTCGTCGGCGGACCAACTTCGTGCGTTTTGTCGGTCGGTCGAGCGAACCCTTTCGACAAATGGTGTCGGGGCTCGAGGTTTTTCGTGTTTTGTCGGGACGTGTTTTCTCGGCCGCGCCGCAAGTCGTTGC
>JANNTD010000160.1:0-2268 GCA_031403315.1 Planctomycetota bacterium | reverse complement strand
AGATGCGAGAAATCTTTGGTCCTGGTAGCGACTCTGCATTGAAGAGCCTCGCCGCAAGTAGCCCCGATCTGGAGCGGTGCCTCGTCGAGTTCCCTTTCGGCGACATCTACCCTCGTCCTGGTTTGGAGTTGAAGACGAGGGAAATGCTTACGGTCGCAGCCTTAACTGTCCTCGGCTACCCACAGGCTGAGTTGAAGGACCATATCCGAGGTGCGCTGAACGTCGGCTGCACCCCTGACGAAATCTTGGAGATTATCCTGCAAATGGCCGTGTACGCCGGTTTCCCGGCCGCTCTGGAAGCCGTCAAGACAGCGGCGACTGTGTTCGGCGAGAAGTAGCAGTTGGCTGAACGACCTAACCGCGTAATCATGGTATCGACCGCTTCTATCGAGATTTTCGACGGATGGAACGGTCAGGTCGTATCTTTTGGTCGCGGCTGCGCCACAAATCGGATGGCATTTTCGCTGGGCTCGCGAATTGCCACTCCCAACTATCCCGACAAGGTTGGTTTGACGACGCGTTTCAACGGCCAGAACGGTGGCTACGCCTCCCTCCGAGAAAAGGCATGACTTCTCGGCACAGTTGCGACGTGCCGTCAAACGTATGGGTTCTTGAGATTAGAGACCCGTGTCTTGTATGTCTATATCACAGAAGGATGCTTTACTGTAGTTGGCTTCGGAAGGCCTGCGAAGCGTAGCGGAGCAGGCCTTCCGAAGCGGCCGGCGGCAGATCGAGTGTGTCTGGGCGTTAGACGCCGTCGTTTAGCGTGATCGCCGCCGGCTTTTATGGACCCAGCCCGAACAGCCGCCAGAGCCGACGCGACGTCGAGCTCGCATCTGCAAGACAGGGACATGTTCATGGACGCTGCAGTCAATTCGTTTGTGGGAATCGACGTGGCCAAGGATTCGCTCGACGTGTGCGTTTTGCCGGATCGGCGCCGCTGGACGACGACGAACGATCGCGACGGCGTGGGGCGATTGTTGGAAGCGTTGCCCGCGGCGGGCGCCTGCTTGGTGGTACTCGAAGCCACCGGCGGCTACCAGCGCACCGTGGTCGCCGAACTGATCGCCGCCGGACACCAGGTGGCGGTGGTCAACCCGCGGCAGGTCCGCGACTTCGCCCGAGGACTCGGCCTCTTGGCCAAGACCGATCGGCTCGACGCCCAAGCGATCGCCCGCTTCGGCCAACAGGTTCAGCCGCGCCCCGCGCAGAAAGTCCCGGAAAAGCAGGACCGACTTGAGCAGTTAGTGGCGCGTCGCCGCCAACTCATCGGGCTGCGCACCGCGGAAAAATGCCGCTTGGAGACGGCCTCAACCAAGTTCGTCATCAAGAGCGTCCGCAGCATGATCGAGCAGTTGGGCAAGTTCATCCGCCAGATCGAGAAGGAACTGTCGGAACTGGTCGACTCGGACGAACGCCTGAAGTGCCGAGCCGCGGCTCTGCAGACGGCGCCCGGCGTCGGCGCCGTGACGGCCGTGACGCTGGTCGCCGAGTTGCCCGAGCTGGGCCGGCTCAACCGCCAAGAGATCTCGGCCCTGGTCGGCGTGGCCCCGTTCAATCGTGACAGCGGAAAGTTCCACGGTCGGCGGGCGATCTGGGGAGGACGAGCTGCGGTCCGCAGCGTGCTCTACATGGCGACGCTTACGGCGCGGCGGTGCAATCCCGTCATCCGGACGTTCGGCCAGCGGCTGGAGGCGGCCGGAGGCGGCCGGCAAGCCGTTCAAAGTGGTCATGGTCGCCTGCATGCGAAAACTGCTGGTGATTCTCAACACGATCCTGAAAAACAATTCCGCCTGGAATTCCAATCATCAACTCAATCACGGTTGACATTCAACACAGCCGCTTGGCGGTGGGGTATTGCGTGGTGCTAGCTCCATCGTCGGCCCACCTGCTCAATGCTGATCTGGCTGAAGTGAGCTGCCCCTGTCTCGCCCGAAGCCCCAAGAGCAATCCTTTCATGTTCGCAGCCCCCCGTTGCGTGGCCGGAAATCTAGCAGCCGCTTTCTCAGCGCCGTGTACCTCCGCCGCGTGTCTTCCCGATGGATCGCTAGGCCGAGCGCCCGCTTGGCGCCCACAAATACGACGAGCTGCCTGCCTCTCGTGACCGCGGTGTAGAGCAGATTCCGTTGCAACATCAGATAATGCTGCGTGTGCAGTGGGATGACCACGCAAGGGAACTCGGATCCCTGGCTCTTGTGGATCGATAGGACGTAGGCCAGCGCCAACTCGTCAAGATCGCCAAAATCATACTCGACCGCCCGGCCCTCG
>JANNTD010000159.1:0-10730 GCA_031403315.1 Planctomycetota bacterium | reverse complement strand
GCAATGTCCGCCGAGCCGCCGACAATCGCGTTGTTCGGATAGACGCCGAACGGCGGGAAGAAGGCGTGCATCGAGCCGCCAAATCCGCGGTTCACGCCCGTGTCGCGGGCGAAGATCTCGGCGAGCGCACCGTAGACGATGAAATCAATCGCCAGATCCTGCGTCGTTCCCTGCGCTCCGTTCTCGACGACTCGCAAACAGTCACCGCCAAAGTAATTGCTCATGATCGACATGAGTGTCTGGGCGCCGAGCTTGTGAATCGCCGACAGACTCTTCGCCAGGATCTCGCCGTGCGAGCGGTGCGAGCCGAAGATGTGGTCGTCGGCGTCGAGCAGATACGCCTGGCCGACTGCCGCCGCCTCCTGGCCGATCGACAGGTGGGCCGGGCCGCGGTGATTGTATGGGATGTCCTGAAAATGTCCCTGCTTTTTCACCGAGTCGAGCATTTCTTCGAACGCGCGAATGAGCATCATGTCGCGCTGAATGCGGACGAGGTCGGCCTTCGTGACGGCCCCGGCCGCAAGTTCGTCCGTCACGCTGCGGTTATATTGATTGAGCGGAATCGGCTGAAAATCGAGCACGCGACGCGAGCGCATCTCGGCGGGATCGATGATTAGTCCCTTGGGCATTCTGCGAATCTCCTGAGCACTTGTTGACTGCTACGAGTCCTAGTGATTTCCGTTGCCACCGTTGGAGCCGGGACAAATCACCATGATACTTTTTTCGCTGAAGAATTGGCTCCACTCATCGTCGGGCGCTTGGTCAGTCACCACCGTCGTAATCTGCACCCAATCGACAATCTGAAACAGCGACGCATTGCCGAACTTGCTGTGATCCACCAGCAGCACGGTCGACAAGGCATTCGCGACCACCTGTCGATGCAGATGGGCGCTCGACAAGTCGCTTGCCGAAGGGCCGAAGTCCATGCTCAGACCGTCGGCCCCAATGAAGGCGATGTAGCCGCGGACCTGGTTTAGCGTGCTCACGGCCATCGGACCGATCGTGTCCATCCTGTCGGGCCGATATTCGCCACCGATAAGAAATAGCTGCACGCCTGACGCATCGAGTTCCAGCGCCAGCCGGGCGCTGTTCGTCAGGACAGTAAACTCGTGCATCTTCTTCGCATGCGGTACCAACTCCGAGCAAGTTGTACCGGAATCGAGAAATACATGATCGCCATCATGCAGCAGTTTGCTGGCGAGTTCGCCGATGACCTTCTTTTCCTTGGTCGACCGCATGAGCCGGGCCTGGAACGAAAAATCCCGTTCTCGGGGCAGCGCCGCCCCGCCGTGGACCAGCTTGAGTCCCTGTTCGTCGGCGAGCGCCTTCAGGTCTCGGCGAACCGTCGCGTCCGAAACGTCCATTGCCGCGGCCAACTCCTTGACCGTAACCTGCTTCTGCTCAAGCAGTTGCGACATGATTTGCTTGCGACGATCGGCCGTGGCTTGGCTCATTGATAGCACCTTTGAACGGAATGTACCTGCCCTACAATGCACACTATAACATCAAATCGACAGTTTATGCAACAGCTTGTGCATAATTTTGTCGATATTGCATTGAACTAATCCCCTGGAACCGATATGCTGATGGATATCCGGCGATGCGCTCGGTTCGCGAGAGCGGCCATCGGCAGCCGAAAGGTCCGGCGGAATTGGCCAAAAACATGACGCTTGTCAATCTTCCAGAGGTTTCTCCGCCGATTTCCTCGGCCACGGTCGTGCGTTGGCTGAAGCGGCCCGGCGAATCGCTCGCCGCGGGCGATCCGCTCGTGGAACTCGAAGCCGATGAGATGGTGATTCTGGTCGAAGCGGCCGCTCCCGGCACGCTGGCGGAGATTTTGGTCAAATCGGGTCAGACGGTCCGGCCTGGGGCAGGGTTGGCTCGCTTCGAGCCCCGCTCGCCGCAGCTCGGACAGACCGACTCGTCCAAGGAGAAAGCCGTGCCCGCCTCAAATCCTGCGTCCGGCGGCAAAGCCATTCCGATCCTGATGCCGCAGGCTGGCAACACCATGGAAGAGGGGACCGTCATCGCCTGGCGAGTGAAGGAAGGGGATCAAATTGCGGTCGGGCAGATTCTCTGCGAGATTGAGACCGACAAGGCGACGATGGACTTCGAATCGCCCGACGCGGGCCGACTGGCGCGGATCGTTGTGCCGGAGGGTGAGCCGGTTGCCGTCAAGGAATTGATCGCACTCTTGGCCGACAATGACGCCGACGCGGACGACTACCTTGCAGGCCAGGGAAAATCGCCAGCCGTCTCCGTGTCCTGCCAAACTCCGACTACTAGTCCGGTTCCGAAAAACGGTGCGGTCCAGAAGCGGTCGACGGTCCCGGCTGCCGTTACGGCGGAGGGGCGTGTGAAGGCGTCGCCGGCTGCGCGCAAGTTGGCCGCTGAGCGCGGCATCGAATTGTCGGCCGTCGGTGCGGGCAGTGGGCCGGGCGGACGAATTCTCTCGTCCGACCTGCGGAACATTGACTTCGCCACGAGCGCTGAAAACGGCGCCGAAATTCGCAAGCCGCTCTCGAAGATGCGTCGGGCAATCGGCCTCAACCTGCAACAGTCGAAGCAGACCGTGCCGCATTTCTACGTGCGAACGACCATCGACGCTGATCCGCTGCTGGCGTTTTATCGCGACCAACGAGCGGCCACCAATTGCACGCTCAACGATCTAATTGTACTGGCCGTTGGGCGGACCATTCGCGAGTTCCCCGCCGTGCGGAGCCAGATCGTCGGCAACGAGATCGTCGAGTACCCCCACGCCAACATCGGCATCGCGGTGGGCACCGACGAAGGACTCGTCGTGCCGGTTGTCACCGACGTCGACACGCTGCCGCTCGACCGGTTGGCCGCTGAGACGAAGCGCGTGGTCGACCAGGCCCGCAAAGGCCGACTCGAAAACATCGGCAAGGGCCATTTCACGATCAGCAATCTCGGCATGTTCGGCGTTGAGGAATTCAGCGCGATCATCAATCCGCCGGAATCCGGCATCCTGGCCGTGAGTGCGGCCCGCGAGTCGGTGATCGTCGAGAACGGCGCAATGCGAGCCGGCCGCAGCATGACGATGACGCTCAGCGCCGACCATCGCATCGTCGCCGGCGTGATGGCTGCGAAGTTCATGCAGCGGCTCAAGGCGATCCTCGAGCATCCCAGCGGAGAGTTGGCCTGAAATGGCAGACCATTACCAACTGTTGGTGATCGGCGCGGGCCCCGGCGGCTACGTCGCGGCCCTCAAGGCGGCCCAATTGGGCGCCCGCGTCGCGGTTGTCGAGAAGCATCATCTCGGCGGCACGTGTCTCAACTACGGCTGCATTCCGTCGAAGGCGCTGCTGTCGTCGGCCGAAATGTTGCACTCCGTGAAGCACGCCGACAAATGGGGCGTGAAGATCGGTGGCGCGGTCGGCTTCGATTGGACCGCGATCACCGCCCATAAGGACAAAACCATTCGCCAATTGCGCGGCGGCATTGCAAGTCTGTTCAAAGGGCGTGCGGTCACGCAGCTTGCCGGCAAAGCGCGGTTCGAAGGCCCCGGGCGCGTGGTCGTCACCGTCGCTGACGGCAGCGAACAGCTCGTCACCGCCGACAAAGTCATCATCGCCACCGGCTCGGCGCCCATGCGGATCCCCGGCTGGCCCGACGATCCGGCGATCGTTTGCACTTCGGATGAAGCGGTTCACTGGGCCGACTTGCCGAAGAAACTGCTCATTATCGGTGGCGGCGTCATCGGTTGCGAATTCGCCTGCATGATGCAGTCGTTCGGCGTGGAAGTCACGATCGTCGAGATGATGTCGCGAATACTGCCGACACTCGACGCGGACCTCGGCAGCGAACTGCTGAAGATCTTCCGGCAGCGTGGAATCGTCTGCCACCTTGATACCAAGGTCGAGGAAATGCGAATTGCCGGCGGCGCGGTCACCGCGCGGCTTTCGTCCGGCGAGCCGCTCTCGTTCGACCGAGTTCTCGTAGCCACTGGCCGGCGGCCGAACACCAGCGAGCTCGGCCTCGATCGCGCCGGCATTCGTGTCGACGGCCGCGGATTCGTTGAGGTGAACGAGCAGCTGGAGACGAGCGCGACCGGTCACTACACGATCGGCGACGTGAATGGCCTCAGCATGCTGGCCCACGCGGCGTCGGCCCAAGGCGTCGCGGCCGCCGAGAATGCCTGCGGCGAAGCCAAGCCGTTCCATGCTGCGATCCCTTCGGCGGTTTACACATTTCCGGAGGTCGCCGCGGTCGGTATGACGGAACAGCAAGCTCGCGACACGGACATGCCGATTGCGATCGGCCGCTTTCCGATTGGCCACTTGGGCAAAGCAATGGCCGCCCGGCACCAAGAAGGGTTCGCGAAAATGATCCGCCACCGCGAGACGAACGAGCTACTCGGCGCCCACTTAATCGGCCACAATGCAACCGAGTGTATCGCCGCCGCCACCGCACTAATTCAACAACGAGTTTCGCTGCGCGACGTGGCGGAGACGGTGTGGGCGCACCCCACGATCAGCGAAGCGATCAAAGAGGCGGCGGAAGACGCGCTGGGCATCGGCCTCCATTTGCCACCGCGCAAGGTGCTGCGAATCGCCGCCGCCATGGCATAAGTTGAGTGAACGTGATGGGAAAACAAGTCGCAGATGCACTCGATGCCTTGCGTGAACTGGGCACGCCGGCCGAGATCCGTGCGCTGGCGAACCGCGGCTTCGGTCCCGCCCAGCCGCCACGTGTCAACGCCCACATCCATCTGCCGCCGAATTTCTCCGCGTTCGATAGCGTCGAGCAGGCGGTAACGCTCGCAGCGGAACAAGACATCGGCGTGCTCGGCGTCAGCAACTACTACAACTACGACGTGTACGGCAAGTTCGTTGAGCAGGCGCGCAGTCGCGGCATCTTTCCGCTCTTCGGCCTCGAGATCATTTCGATGCAGTCCGACCTCCGCGACGCTGGCGTGAAGGTCAACGACCCGGGCAACCCCGGCAAGACCTACATTTGCGGTAAGGGAATCACGCGGTTCGACACGATGACGCCCGAGGCGCAGCAACTCGTCGACGTAATTCGGCACAACGACACGCAGCGCATGGCGGCGATGGTCGACCGCATGCGAATCGTGTTTCGCGACGGTGGCCTCAACACCACAGTCGACGATCAGACGGTGATTAAGATGATCGTCGAGCGACATGGAAGCGCTCGCGAGACGGTCTATTTGCAAGAACGCCACATATCGCAGGCTTTTCAGGAATCGCTCTTTCACGAGGTTGACCCAAACGAACGCCTCAACCGCCTGACTTCAATTCTCGGCTCGGCAACCAAGCTTAACGATCCGGCCGACCACGTTGCAGTGCAAAACGACTTGCGTTCGCACTTGATGAAAGCGGGCAAGCCGGCATTTGTCGACGAGGCTTTCTTGAGTTTCGAGCGGGCGCAGCGGCTAATCCTCGAGCTCGGCGGAATCCCATGCTATCCGGTGCTCGCGGACGGCGCAACGCCAATGTGCGAGTTCGAGGCCGACGTAGACCAACTCATCCAAGCGCTTCGGCAGCGAAACGTCCACGCGGCGGAGTGGATTCCGATCCGCAACCGGTCGAGCGTCGTTGTCGACTACGTCACGAAGATGCGGGCGGCGGGTTTGGCTGTGACCGCGGGGACAGAGCATAACACGCTCGATCTGATCCCCTTCGAGCCCAGCTGCAAAGACGGCGCCGTGCCGGCGAACGTCCGCGACATATTTTGGGAAGGTGCGTGTGTCATCGCTGCCCATCAGTTTTTGACGCTCCACGGCGAATCTGGTTACGTCGACCATGTGGGGCGCCCCAACCCCGACTATCATTCGGCCGACGCACGCATCAAGGACTTTGCCCGGACCGGCGCGGCAGTGATCCAGCGCTATTTCGAAGCGTGCGCAAGAAATTGACGAGGAACGACTGATTTTGTCCACGACGATATCCACCGATTGGCCGACGTTCGCCTCATCCGATAGTGAGCTGGACGTGATCTGCAAGCTGTCGCGATTCTACGGCTCCGATCCGTCGATCGTGCTGGCTGGAGGCGGCAACACATCTTGCAAGGTCGGCAATCGGCTATTTGTGAAAGCCAGCGGAACGTCGCTCGCAACGATGACGCCCGACGGCTTTGTCGCGATGGACCGCGACCAGCTTGAAGACCTCGCCAACGCGACGCTGGATGCAAATCCCCAGACGCGTGAAGCGCAGTTCAAGGAGAAAATCGCAGCGGCACGATGCGAACCCCAGCGGGGCCAACGGCCAAGTGTCGAAGTGCTGCTGCATCATCTATTGCCGGGCACTTACATCATCCACAGCCACGCGACGATTGCCAACGCGCTCACCTGTCACAAGAATGGCAGACGACTCGCAGCAGAAATCTTCGGCGACTCGATCATCTGGCTGCCGTACGTCGATCCGGGCTTCACATTGGCTCAATCGCTCAAACAAGCGCTCGCGGATCACGAATCACGCTGCGGCGGCATCTCCGCGCAGGCCATTCTCATGGCGAATCACGGGCTGATCGTCGCCGGCGACTCACCCGACGCCATTCGTGCGATCACGCGCGAGGTGCTCGACAAGATTGCCGCCCGGCTCGGCGACGATTGGGCAACGGCGTCGTTCGGGCAGCCGGCGCTGGCGATTTCGCTGAACGAACAAGTCCGCATATTCACACCGGCACTGCGCGGCCTGTTAGCCGACGACGATGCCAGCGCACTCAAGATCGTGACGTTCGACAACTCCGCGATCATCGGCAGCTTGGTGGGCACCGAGTCTGGCAAAACGGCAGCGACGGGCGGTCCGCTCACACCAGACCAAATTGTATACTGCGGCAGTTTTCCGCTCTGGTTTGATACCAAAGAGAATGAACATGAGGAGGAACTCGTCGCCCGCCTGCGTGCTGCAATCGACGAGCACAAGCACCGCACGCGCTTCGCGCCGAAAATCGTGCTCGTCCGGGGCCTCGGCCTGTTTGCCGTCGGCGACGGCTTCAAGCAAGCCAACACGGTCCGCGATGTATACCTCGACGCCGCAAAAGTGATGGCCGGGGCAACGCGGCTCGGCGGCTTCAGCTATCTCACCGACCGCGAGCGGCTGTTCATTGAAGATTGGGAGGTCGAGTCGTATCGGCGGAGCGTTTCGCTGGGCAGTGGTGGCTCCAGCGGCCGGCTCAAGGGCAAGGTAGCCGTCGTCACTGGCGCGGCGCAAGGTTTTGGTCTCGAAATCGCCCGCGGTCTGGCCGAAGAAGGCGCCCACGTCGCGCTTGCCGACGTAAATGAAGTTGGCGTCGCGGCTGCGGCGAGTGAAATCTGCTCGGCCCACGGCCCCGGAGCTGGCCTCGGTCTTGCCATGAATGTCACCGACAGCGAATCGATCCAGCGGGCAGTCGACGCGGTGGTTCGCACGTACGGCGGATTCGACGTATTCATCTCGAACGCCGGCGTGCTGCGGGCCGAATCGGTGAAAACGCAAACTGAACACGACTTCGATTTCGTCACCGACGTGAATTACAAGGGCTATTTTCTTTGCGTCAAATCCGCCGCTCCGGTGCTCGCCACGCAGCACCGCGCGAACCCCGGCTATTGGAGCGACGTCATCCAGATCAACTCAAAGTCGGGTCTCGTCGGCTCGAAGAAAAACTTCGCCTACGCCGGCAGCAAGTTCGGCGGCATCGGACTCACTCAATCGTTTGCACTCGAGCTCGTCGAGGACGGCATCAAAGTAAACGCGGTTTGCCCCGGCAATTTCCTCGACGGCCCGCTGTGGTCGGACCCCGAAAAAGGATTGTTCGTGCAGTACCTGCAGGCTGGCAAAGTTCCCGGCGCGAAGACAATTGCCGACGTGAAGCATGCGTACGAGACCAAAGTACCGATGGGCCGCGGCTGCACGACGGCCGACGTGCTCAAGGCGATTCTGTATTTGATCGAACAGCGATACGAAACCGGACAGGCACTCCCTGTCACCGGCGGCCAGGAAATGTTGCGGTGAGCAATCGCGACGACTATTTGGCGAAGCAAACATGACCACAAACACCGCCGTCTTTCCCGAAACCCAACACGCCGTCCAAGTGGTCGGGCCGGGCGAATTGAAACTCAATCGCTCGAAGCCGGTGCCGACGCCCGGGCCGCACGAAATCCTGGTGAAAATCGAAGCAGTCGGGCTGTGCTTCTCCGATTTGAAATTGCTCAAGCAATTTCATGACCATCCTCGCAAGTCGGAGGTGGTCGCCGGCATCGAAAAGTCCGTGCTGGTCGGAATCCAGGGCTATTTGCCGGGCGGTGCGGCGGTGGTGCCGGGGCACGAAGTCGTCTGCCGCATCGTGGCCGTCGGCGACAGAGTGAAACACCACCGGGTGGGCGAGCGCTGCCTGGTGCAGACCGACTATCGCCAACTGCCGACCGCGGCCGGCTCCAACGCGGCTTTCGGTTACAACTTCGACGGCGGCCTGCAGGAATACACGCTGCTGGACGAGCGCGTCGTGATCGCACCCAACGGCGATCGCTTCCTGATTCCCGTCGGAGAAGAGCGCGGCGCTTCGGCGATCGCACTCGTCGAGCCGTGGGCTTGCGTCGAGGACTCCTACGTCAACGCCGAGCGCAATCACATCAAACCTGGTGGACGACTGCTCGTTGTTATCGACAACGGACGCACGGAAAAAGGGATCAAAGCCAGCCTGTCGCCGGCCGGTGCTCCTGCGGAAACCAAGACGGTCGCACCGTCCGAAGTCGCCGGCTTTGCCAACGAATCGTTCGACGATGTCGTCTATTTTGGCTCCGATAAAGCGACCATCGAAATCCTCAACGACAAACTGGCACCCGGTGGCATCATCAATCTGGTACTCGGCGGCAAGAAGATTGGCGAACTGGTGTCGGTCGGCGTAGGTCGCGTACATTACGGCGGCACACGCTGGATTGGCACCACGGGCGATGACGCCGCCGCGTCCTACAAGACAATTCCCGTCAACGGCGAGGTCCGCCCCCGCGATCGTTTGCTCGTCGTCGGTGCGGGCGGGCCGATGGGACAGATGCACGTCCTCCGCGACGTGTGCCTGAAAGCCGCCGGCGTGAGCGTCGTCGGCACCGATTTTGACGATGTGCGGATCGAGACCCTGCGAAAAAAGGCCGAGCCGCTGGCCAAAGCCAACGGCGTGTCGCTCCGCCTGGTCAACACGCAGACCACGCCGCTCAACGAACAATTCAGCTATATCGCCTTGATGGCTCCGATCGGCGCGCTCGTGGCGAGTGCCATTCAAGATTCTGACGACGGGGCGATCATCAACATCTTCGCCGGCATTCCCGCTCCAACCAAGCATGCCCTGGACCTCGACTCCTACCTCGCAAAACGATGTTTCATGTTCGGCACCAGCGGTTCGACAATCGAGGACATGCGAATCGTGTTGCGTAAGGTGGAGCACGAAGGCTTCGACACCAATGCCTCGGTCGACGCAATCAGCGGCATGGCAGGCGCGATCGACGGCATCGCCAGCGTCGAGAACCGCACGCTGGCGGGTAAAATCATCGTCTATCCGATGCTGCACGACGTCGGCTTAATTCCACTCGGCGAACTAGCGTCGTACTTCCCCACAGTCGCCGCCCAACTCGACGCCGGCAAGTGGACCCGAGCGGCCGAACAAGAGTTGCTCCGTGTTGCCGCTGGCGAGTAAACTACCCAGCCGAGGTTCGCCTGCCATGAAGGCCTTCAAACTCACCCGGCTCCGCGAAATGGCGCTCGTCGACGCGCCCGATCCGGAAATCCGACAACCGACAGACGTGCTCATCAAGATGGGCGCCGTCGGCGTCTGCGGTTCCGACATCCACTACTACACGACCGGTCGTATTGGACAGCAGGTCGTCGAGTTTCCCTTCACCGTCGGACACGAGTGCGCCGGCACGGTGCTCGAAATCGGCAGCGGCGTGACTCATGTGCAGCCCGGCGATCGCGTCGCCATCGAGCCGGCCGTGACCTGCGGGCGCTGCGACCAGTGTTTGGCCGGGCGCGAAAACACGTGTCGTCACAATCGATTTCTCGGCTGCCCCGGTCAGGCGGAGGGAAGTTTGTCGCAGTACCTCGTGATGCCTGAGGAGAATTGCTTCCAAATCGAGAACCGCCTCAGCCTGGCGGAGGCTACCGTTTCTGAGCCGCTTGCCATCGCGATTTATGCGGTGCGACAAGCCGCCGTCGCCAAGGGCGCGCGGATCGGCATTCTGGGCCTGGGGCCGATTGGACGCACGGTGCAACTGGCGGCGATCGACGCGGGCTGCGGTCCTGTTTACGCGACCGACAACATCGGCGAACGCTGCGCGGCCGCTTACAACGCCGGCATCACTTGGGTTGGCAACCCGCGGTCCGAAGACGTCGTCGCCGCGATTCTCGAGCGCGAGCCCTTGGGCCTCGACGTCGTGTTCGAGTGCTGCGGCCAACAAGCGGCGCTCGATCAGGCGGTCGATCTGCTGCGTCCCGGCGGCACGCTAACGATTGTCGGCATTCCCGAAGTCGACGTGTTCCACTTCGAACCCGAAAAGATCCGCCGCAAGGAGCTGACGATCGTAAATATCCGCCGTCAACGCGGCTGCGTCGCGGCGGCGCTCGATCTCATCAACAGAAGGCAAGCCGCCGTCCAAGAAATGATCACGCACCGCTTCCCATTCTCCGAGACCAATACCGCCTTCGATCTCGTGGCCGACTATCGCGACGGCGTGGTCAAAGCCATGATCGAATTCGATTGAGGTGCTGAACCGGCCG
>JANNTD010000158.1:0-4502 GCA_031403315.1 Planctomycetota bacterium | reverse complement strand
TCGTTGACTTTATTCTGCGTCTTCCGGAAAGGTACACCGATGATGGGCAGGTCGGAAACGTATGGCAGGCCGCGAAATTCGGACTCCGTGCGCTCCTGCACCAATCCGGCGAGCGCAAATGTTTGACCCGCACGCATTTCTACGGCAGTGTCTACTTGACTAAGTTTCAACGCCGGGACGTTGGTCCCCAGAATAATCACACCGAGCGTCGGATCGATTTCGCTGATTCGCGGTCGCACTTCCAAGCGGATCTTGCCGTTACCGAGCACGATCGGCAGGAAGTCCACTTCGGTGCCGTACTTCTTGTATTCGATCGACGTCGTGCCCAAGCTCTGCGGCACCAGGATAGGGAACTCACCACCGACTTGAAACTGGGCGGGCCGCCCGCTCACGGCCACGATGTTCGGCTCGGCGAGGATTTTGGCAACGTTGCGCTGTTCTAGGGCTTGGAGGAAGCCAAAGAAAGAACTGCTCCCGTTTACGACGCCAAACGCAAACGTATCGGCGTTGCTGGTGGTGCCTGTGAGAGCGCCTCCGCCAAACGAGCTAATATTCAGGATCTCGGTGATGCTATTGACGGCGAAACCTCCGCCACTGCCCGTATACGCCCAATCGACGCCCAATTGTCGCAGCTTGGTGCGCGAGACCTCCATGATGCGGACTTTCAGCAACACCTGCTGGACGCCGCCGACCGTGATATTGTTGACGACCTTGGGTGCGTAGTCGCTCGCCAGTTGCATAATCTGAGTGACATTCTCCGGTTGGTCGATGAAGCCCTTCAAGACCATGCTTTCGCTGTAGCGGTAAACTCGAATCGACGAGTTCGGGAACTGCGTCTGCAGAGCGACTTCGAGCTCGCGGACATCGCCGTAGATCAGGATGTCGACCGTGTGAATCTGGCCGTCTTCGTCCCACAGGTTGACCTGCGTGACGCCGGCTTTCTTTGCTGAAATCTGGATCTGGTTCGCGGAGAGCGGCGTCACCGCCAGCAGGTCGGGGTTATTGACCTGGACCCGCGGAATGTTCTTGTCGAGCGTGAGGATGCGGCTGGTGTTGGTCGTCAGCTCGAGCCGACCGTTCGAGTCGCTCAGTTTGTAGACGAGCTGCGGCGACTGATAATTAGTCGTCTGCGCTCGGCATAAACCCGCCTGGCTCAGCAGGAGCACTGAGATTGCGACCGTGACAACAGCGACGGAGCGGTGCCACTGGCTCCGCCAGTGCTCTCGACTTCGCCGAGCGAGCCCGCAAAAAGCACTAGTCGCAAGCGAAAGGGGAGCACTGGCAAAGCCAGTGGCACCCAGATGGTTTTCGTACATCCTTGTACTTCCTTCGTGGGTCGGGTGCCACTGCGCCGTAGCGAATGGCTCCCTGCGGTCTGTCGGTTCGTGCTGTCGCGAAACCGATCGGGTCATCCAACGTCGAATCGAAAATCCCTTTTCCGAAGCGGCGCCGGGCGTACGTCAGGCTTTTCAGCCTGACACATTAGGTCTCACACTGTGCTATGGCGATTGTCAGCCTGGAAAGGCTGACGTACGGTGTTCGTCAATTGAAATTAACGGGAAAATCTTCGAGCAGTTTCTTCGCCTTGTCATCGGCCTTGGGGTCACCCGTCGACGTGCTGGTCGGCGGAATTGGCGGCATGCTGCCAGGCGCATCGTCCGAGGGCGAGGAATCGTCGTCACGCAACGGCTTGCCAGTGTCCGGGTCAAACTTTACTTCGCGGACATCCTGGGCCTCGACGATCTCCATGATGAACGGCGGCTTCGGAGGCGGAACGTATTGCTGAATCGCGCTCAGCAGCCCGCCCTTGTCCTGCGGCTTCTTTTCGTCGTCGCGGCCCTGTTCCTTTTCGCGGCTGCTCTTGCCGCCATCCGAAAGCAGATCTTCGGTGGAATATTCCACCATGTCGCCCGACTCCTCATCGTCCGGGTTGCGCGGAGTCAAGCTGACCTGGCCCAAGTTCTCGGCGAGCGTGAGCTTGCTGGCTTGCTCGGGCGTCAACAGCAGCGAGACCGTCTTGGCGATCGTGCGCTCCTCGCTACCGTCCGGCGAACGCTGCACCGTCTGATCGACGGCGAACACGCGGATGTTTTGCAGGATGACTTTCGTTTTCGCCGAGTCGATGCCATTCCGTTCGTCGCGCTTGACGAACAACTCGACGTCGACACGGTCACCAGGGCTCAACAGGCCGGCCGCGCTCTTTTCCGCGTCGACCGAAATCGTCTTCAGCCGGAAGCCCTTCGGAATGGATGTGATCGGGTCGGCGAGCTGACCCGGCGCGAGCAGCTTGGCCTCGAGCAGCGGTTCGCCCTGAATGATCGTGGCCCGCGGCCGACGGCCTTCCAAGTCGTCGAGCTGCGAGATCACGCCCGGCGGGACCTTGTCCTTGGGCCATTCCTGGAGCGACACCATCGAGGCGTCGATCGGGTCGCCCAAGTTGATGTTGTGCAGCGCGACGTAGATCGGCGTGGTCTCCGCCGCCGTCGGTTGCCTGTTGCGCTCCATGACCTGGCTGATGCCAATCGAGGCTACCAAGCCGCAGCCCAGCGCTAATACCAACAGCATGAGCGATTTTGGTCGCATGAATTCCCCCTACGGCTCCAATTGAGAACGCTGCTAGCGTGGTCGCAAATGGAACCTTGTCGGTTTCTTCGGCACGATCAACATATCCGGTTCAGGCAATCCGCGAGCGAAGCGGCAATTGATTGGCCGCAGCCGGTTTACGGATGCCAGCACTGACCGCACTCGCGTCGGAATGTCGCACTACCAGTCGCTTCCGCGACCAGTGAATCCGTTAACGTTTACAGCAGCATCCCGGTACAGGCGAAATACGCGATCGTACCGATCGCGATTGGAATGCCGTAGGGGAGCAGCATCATGGTCGGCTTGCGTTCGGCGGCGATCGTGGCGAGCTTTTCCGGATCCTTGACAGTCAAGATTTCGTTGAAGATCATCCAGAATTGGCTCTGGTGCTTGTTCCAACCTTTGCCGGCGAGCACCATGCCGACGGCGATGATGCCGCCCACGATGGCCGACACGGCAAACGCATAGAGCGTGACGGTGCCCCAGACCCAGGCCCCGACGCCGGCCAGCAGCTTGACGTCGCCTGCGCCCATCCCGCCGATTGCATAGGCCGGCAGCAAGAGCGCGAGGCCCACCACCGTGCCGATCAGGCTAAACATCAGCCCGTCCCAGCCGGCAAACGGCGAGAGCGTGGCGCTATAGATCCAGCCGGAAACGATCATCGGAAAGGTGATCCAATTGGGCACCTTGAGCTTCATTCCGTCGATCACGGCCGCGACGACGAGCGTAATCGTGACGACCCAAATCGGCCAATTCTCGGCGAGTCCGCGCGAAAGATCTTGCATGTCTGGCATGGTTCATTCCATCAACAGTTGGGGAAGTTGTTTACCGCCGCGATGAGAACATAAAGGTCAGCAGCACGCCCACGGCTGTGCAAAAGTAGCACACCGTTTCGACGGTTGTGATCAGCATGTCCTTGGGAATCAATGGGATCATCGCAGGGTGGCTTTGTATTGGTTGTAGCGATCGGCGGGCCGTCGGCATGGCGCCGCGCAAAGTGTCTATCAAAGCGTAGCTCAGAAATAAGGGGGCAGGCGGAGGGGCGAAGGGGGAAGGAAGCCGGTGATTTCCTTCCCCCTTCCGCCTTGCCAACAAAAAAACCCCTCGGCAGCGAACTGCCGAGGGGCGTAGGTTTCAATTCAGCAAGCAGGGTTAAGCCCGCGCCAATGGCCGATTAGCTGGCCAATTCAGTCGCCACACTCGAGAATGTCGTGTTCGCATTCGTTCCGATCGAACGAATCGCGGTCAGACAGACGATCACGATCAACGCCAACATAACGGCGTATTCGACCGCGGTGGGACCGTCTTCCGAGACGAGGAAACGTTGCACCTTCACAGCGAGACTCTTCATGGTATCCTCCGGTTCTCGGGTTGGCCTTGTGGACCAAACCCTACTAGGTTGACGGGAGCCGTTAAAAGGTTAATTGCTCCCGATAGCTGACCTCCGACGGCGACCGAGACTCCGAGGAGCCCCGGTGGCCTGCTTTACGCCGCCCTGAGGTCGAACCAAAACGACTAAATCCTGCGCTATCAACCTCGCGTTGGCCGGAAAAGTTCCGCAAACCTGTCGCCGCGGCCGCGTTTTCACGCCACAGCGGACGACAGCCAACATCCCTTCGGCAACCTGGCAACCAAGCAGCCCACCGTGGTTTGGCACGATGCTCGCAACTTGGCCCAAGGCTTTGCGCCCCAGCCTTACGACTGGTTTGCCCTTTCGAGGATGATGACGCAGCAGGCCCATCATCGGACGAAAACCGCCCTTCCCCTCACGTGTCTGAGGCTGACCTAAGATCGGTCTGGAGAAGAGAAGCTTTCGCTTGGAGACACAAACGCCGATTCGCGTCATGTCTCCGAATCAAACCTATGCCGGATTCCTGCGATGTCAAATCGCCGACTTGAAAGAATCCGAAAAGTTTCCG
>JANNTD010000157.1:0-14046 GCA_031403315.1 Planctomycetota bacterium | reverse complement strand
CCCTCCAGCCGCGAACCGGCAAGCCGCTCTGGCACTATCCATTGTCCGGCGCGGGCATCAATGTCTCGCCGCTGGTGACGCCCGAAGGCCGCGTTTACGTCAGCCACAGCGAAGAGAAAAAGTTCGGCAATTCGATGGGCGCGGTCCTCGCGCTCGATGGCAGCAAGTCGGGCGACCTCACCGGCACCGAGCTGTGGCAAGAGTTGCAAGTGATGGCCGGCAAGTCGTCGCCGGTGATCCTTGACGATCGCGTCTACTTTGTCGACGACCGGGCCAAACTCTATATCTATGACGCCGAGACCGGCGAGTTCATCGCGAAAAAGGCGCTCGGCACCAGCATGCGGAGCACGCCGCTCGTGGCCGACGGCAAACTTCACATTTGCACGAACGAAGGCCGCTGGTACATCTTGAAGCCCACCGAAGACGGCGTCGAAGTCGTCCACCAGTTGCGGCTGCCCGAGGACCAATGCGACGGCTCGCCCGCCGTGTCGCACGGCCGCATCTTCCTGCCAACGTCGCGGGCACTGTATTGCTTGGCTAATGCCGATCAGAAACCCGCTGCCGATCCGCTCCCGCCGGCGCCCCAGGAGACCCATGTGGCCAGCGCCAGCGGTCCGGCCCAATTGCAGGTCGTGCCCTACGACGTTTTGCTCTCTCCCGGGGAGGAACAGTCGTTTCACGTCCGGCTATTCGATGCGCGAGGCCAGGAGGTGATGGCGAAGCTCGCTGCCGACGCCCTGCAATTCTCGGTCAACGGACCGGGCAACATGACGTCCGACGGCACCTACACGGCACCGAGCGATACCGGCCAAGCGTGTGCGCTCGTGACCTGCAAGCTCGGCGATCTCACCGGCACGGCCCGTGTGCGAATCACTCCGCCCCTGCCCTGGAAGTTCGACTTCGAAAACGGCGACGTGCCGCTCACCTGGATCGGTGGTCGTGTGCGTTACGAGCCGCGTGAGAAAGATGGCGAGCACTTCATCGCCAAGAAGACCGTGCTCCCCACGCCGATACCAGCCAACAGAAAGTTGGGAACGCGGAGCTTCGTCTGGATGGGACCGATCGACCTGTCCAACTACACCATCCAGGCTGACGTGCTGCTGAAAAAAGAAGGCCAAAACATATCCGACGTGGGGCTTATTAACGGCCGTTACCAACTCACGATCCGCGGCCTGAACCGCAAGCTGCGGCTCGACACCTGGACCACCAGCGACTATCGCACCCACTCGAGCGTCGACTTCGAGCCGATGCCGGATACCTGGTACACGATTAAACTCTGCGTCATCCCCGGCAAGGAAGAGGCCAAGGTGCAAGGCAAGATTTGGCGCCGCGGCGAAGCCGAGCCGAACGATTGGACCGTCGAAATGGTCGACCATTCGCCCAATCTGCACGGGACGCCGGGCCTCTATGGCAAATCACCCGACGCGGAGATCTATTTGGACAACGTCGTCGTGACCCCAAACTAAGAAGGTCTCACGCAAAGGCGCGAAGGCGCAAAGCAAGAACAAATCAGACATTGAATTCTCAGCACGATCCAAATATCTCACCTTTGCGCCTTGGCGCCTTTGCGTGAGACAATTTTGTGAGTTATTCGAAGGTGGTACAGAAGATGAAGTTTGGTTTAATGCGCTTGATAATCGGATGTGGGTTGTTCTTTGTGAGTGTGGCTTCGTTTGCCGCCGATGCCGTCGACGGTGCTGCCGACAAACAGGTCACCGCCGAAGTGAACCAATGGGGCGGCTCGCCCGGGCGAAACAACGTCGCCGTCGGCCACAACATTCCCACCGAGTGGAAGGTTGGCAAGTTCAACTTGCGCACGGGCGATTGGGACCCCACAGGCTCGAAGAACATCAAGTGGGTTTCCAAGCTCGGTTCGCAAACCTACGGCAACCCCGTCGTCGCCGGCGATAAGGTGTACGTCGGCACTAACAACTACGGCGGCTGGCTCAGTCGCTATCCGTCCAACGTCGACCTCGGCTGTCTGCTGGCGTTCGACCTCAAGGATGGCAAATTCCTCTGGCAGCACTCGAGCGAAAAGCTCCCCACCGGCCGCGTTCACGACTGGCCGCAGCAAGGCATTTGCTCCGCGCCGCTGGTCGAGGGTGATCGGCTTTGGTTCGTCACCAGTCGCGGCGAAGTTCGCTGCGTCGACACCGAGGGTTTCCACGACGGCGAGAACGACGGCCCGTACAAGGATGAAAAGTTCACCACGCCCGACGAAGCCGACGTCGTTTGGGACTACGACATGATGAAAGAGATGGGCATCTCGCAGCACAACATGTGCAGCTGCTCCGTGACCGACGCCGGCAATCTGCTCTTCGTCAACACATCCAATGGAGTCGACGTCGAACACAACTACATTCCCGCTCCGGATGCGCCGAGCTTCTTCGTGATGGACAAGAACACGGCCAAGGTGCTCTGGACCGACAAGTCGCCCGGTCTAAACATCCTTCACGGCCAATGGTCGTCGCCCACCTACGGCGTCTTGGGCGGAGTGCCGCAGTTGCTCTTCGCCGGCGGCGATGGCTGGCTCTATAGCTTCGCTCCCGAGGGCGACGGCAAAGGCAACGCCAAACTGCTCTGGAAGTTCGACGCCAATCCCAAGGATGCCTTCTACACGGTCAGCGGCAAGGCCACGCGGAACCACATCATCGCCACGCCTGTGATCTACGACGGCCTCGTCTACGTCGCAGTCGGCGAAGACCCCGAGCACGGCGAAGGCATCGGCCACCTCTGGTGTGTCGACCCCACCAAGCGCGGCGACGTCAGCCCCGAGCTGGCCTTCAACTCGAAGGACCCCTCGACGCCGATCCCACCTAAGCGGTTGCAGGCCGTGGTCGAGGAAGACGGCGACTTCGCCAGGCCCAATCCGAACTCCGCCGTCGTCTGGCACTATGCCGAAGAAGACACCAACGGTGACGGCAAGATCGAATTCGAAGAAACCATGCACCGCACAGTCGGCACCGTCGCCATCAAAGACGACATCCTCTACATCGCCGACTTCAGCGGCCTGTTCCACTGCCTCGACGCCAAGACCGGCAAGGTCCATTGGATCTACGACATGCTCGCCGCGGCCTGGGGCTCGCCGCTCGTGGTCGAGGACAAGGTCTACGTCGGCGACGAAGACGGCGACGTCGCCATCTTCCGCCACTCGGTCGATCCCAAAGTGGCGATGGAAGACGACATGCCGGCGCTCGGCGAAATCAACATGGGCAACAGCGTTTACAGCACCCCGATCGTCGCCAACAACATCCTCTACATCGCCAACCGCACCCATCTCTTCGCCATCGAAGAGGGCGCGGAGCCCGTGCTGCCTGCGGCTACAAAGGCAGCCGAATGACCAAGCGCGTGCTCGACGTCGGACAGTGTGGCCCGGACCATGCCACGATCCGCAACTTCCTGACGGCCAACTTCGACTGCGAAATCGTCCAGACGCATGGCCTTGCCGATACGCTCAATGAGCTGAAGGCCGGCGAGTTCCACCTGGTGCTTATCAATCGCAAGCTCGACGCCGACTATTCCGACGGCATCGAAGTCCTCCGCGCGATCAAATCGGCCGCGGAAATCGCGCACGTCCCGGTGATGATCGTCACCAACTACCCGGACCACCAAGACGCCGCCATCGCCGCCGGCGCACACCGCGGCTTCGGCAAACTAGAATTCGACCGCGCGGAAACGCGCGAAAGATTGGCCGCCGTGCTCGGCTAGCCGCCGGCCGCAGTCGATCTATCGCTTGCGGCTTAGCGTCGCCTACTCCGCCGCTGACTACTCCTGCACCACGTCCTTCACCAACTGCACAAAGTGCGGCGACTTGCCATTCGCAGTCAGCTCCGCCGCCATCTTGTCGGCCTTCTTCCGCTCGCTGTACTCGAACAGCGCGATTCGCTTGAGCGTCTGATTGAACACGCCCCAGAAGGCCTTTAGCCGGATGTCCTTGGCGGCTTTGGCGCGGCTCTTCCGCTTCGGGGCGGCTTTCGCGGCCGGCTCTTTCTTTGTCTTGGTCGCGGCCCCCTTCTTGCTCACCTTCTCCGCGGCTTCCACTTCGGCGCGCTTTTCTTTGCGATTAACTATTTTCCGGGCCATGATCCAACCATTCGCAAGGGGGAGAGTGATACCGCGGCGACACACCGTCGGGCAAATATCGTCGAGCGAATATCTTAGCCGAATCCCGACCCGTTGACTACCGGCCGGAGCGACCGCTCGCACAGCAAATGGTGGGGCGGGCGAGGCTCCTGCCGAGCCGCTTCGCACGTCCGGTTCAGGGCAAGCCGCCCGCCAGATCCACGTTCAAGCGGAGCCTCGATATCCGAGCATTCAGGGCCGGAATGAAATAGATGATCGGCCGGTTCGGTTGCCCGTACATGTTGTTGCCGGCGTGGGTGCGGGCCCAGAAGAACGTCTGATCCACGAGCCGCGCCGGCAGCTCCCCGTCCTCCACGGCGCTCGCCACCGAATTGACGTACGCCACTTCCGACGGCAATTTGGCCTTCAGCCCAAACACCAGCACGTCGCGGTAAGTGACCGGCCGCGTCGGATTGAGCGGCATCGACGTCATCCGATCGGGTCGAGCAAAGGTGACTTGGCCGATTGCGCCGGAGCACCAAACGCCGGCCAGCATGGCCGACATCGCTGCGAGCGCAAGTGTTCGTGCGACCGCAAGTGTTACGAATGTCCGCTGTCGACGGCATCGTCGACGGCATTTTTGGCGGCGCTGGCGAGCGGTATGGTGCGCAAACATGGCGACCGAGACCTCGGCGAATCGAGACGAGAAAGCAATGCGTCGAGCCAACCGAATCTCGCACGCAGAGGGCGCGATTTGTAGGCCATTCGCGCCCGCACGACAAGGGCGATTCGCACGCCGCTCGCACCGCTGGCACAACGTTTGCTGCCGCGCCGGCGCTCCCGTGCGGCACACCGTTTGCTCCCTCCGCCAGCTACAAAATAATTTCCCAAACGTCTTTCTTGGGCTAGGATTATGTTGTATCGTCTCGCTCCCGGCCGCGTGCTTCTTGAAACAACGCGTTTCGTTTGAAGCATGGCGTTTCCTTGAAGCACGGCTTGGGACCCGTCGATACAATTACACGTTGAACCAATCACGCGACTCCCGAAGTACGTTAGGCTTTCCAGCCTGACTTCTTCGCTTCGCAACCAAATCAAACTTTCCGGTTGAATACCGTCGGGAGGACCATAATTTCGATTGGCTCGGGTCGACCACATGACTGTGCGCAGCACAGCCCGGCCTCGCCTGTCTTCGAGCGACTCCTCATCGTCGCATCAGCCGGAAGTTTGTCCTAAGAAAAAGGCCGCGGCCGACCAAAAAGTCGCCACGGCCTTTTTTGCTGCGCCCCCGACGTCTTCCGTCTTCTCCCTATCTGATATCCACTGGCCATCGACATGGTACAATGCCACCCGGCGGTCGCGTTCGTGTTCGTAACTTGAACATGGCTTCCTGGTTTCATCGCGCTCATGGAAACCGACTCCTCCAAGACCTCCCCCGATGGCCAGCCAGCGACGGAGATTCCCAGCAGTACCGAGACGCGGACACACGTGGGCGGTGACTCGAACTCCGGCTCGGGCCGGCTCGAAGTCCGTTGCCCCATCTGTCACGAGCCGATGCAAGTCGCCGTCGACACGTCGCTCACAGATCTCACCTGTAGTTCCTGTGGCAGCCACTTCAGCCTGGTCGATCAAAGCAAAGCGACTTGGGGCGCGCCATCACTGTCGACACTCGGCCGGTTCGAGCTTGTTGAGCGCATCGGCGTCGGCGGCTTCGGCACCGTCTGGAAAGCCCGCGACAAGCAGCTCGACCGCGTCGTGGCTCTCAAGGTTCCTCGCCGCGGTGAAATGAGCGAAGCGGAAACCGATAAGTTCTTCAAGGAAGCTCGTGCCGCCGCCCAACTTCGTCACCCGAACATCGTCAGCGTCCACGAAGTTGGCCGCGATGGCGACTCAGTCTACATCGTGAGCGATTTTGTCCGTGGAGTGACGCTCGGCGACTGGCTCACCGGCCAGCAGCTCACCAGCCGCGAGGCCGCGGAGCTCTGCGCGAAAGTCGCCGACGCAGTCCACCACGCCCATGAACATGGCGTCGTCCACCGCGACCTCAAGCCGGCCAACATCATGATCGACGGCGACGGACAGCCCCACCTCATGGACTTCGGCCTCGCCCGGCGCGAAGTCGGCGAAGTCACCGTGACGATGGACGGCCAGGTCCTCGGTACCCCCGCCTACATGTCCCCCGAACAAGCCGCCGGCGAAGCCCACACCGCCGACCGCCGCAGCGACGTGTACTCTTTGGGCGTGATTCTGTTCCAGCTTTTAACGGGTGAGTTGCCGTTTCGCGGTAACGCCCGCATGCTGGTGTACCAGGTGCTGAACGACCCGCCACCCAGCCCGCGGAAGTTTAATGCAAACATTCCTAAGGACCTCGAAACGATCACGCTCAAATGCCTGGAAAAGGATCCCGCCTGCCGCTACCAGACTGCCGAGGAGTTTGGGAGCGATCTCAAGAGTTTTCTAAGCAATCAACCCGTTCTGGCCCGACCCATCGGCCGTGTGAAGCGAGCATGGCGTTGGTCGCATCGAAACCCAGCGATCGCGGTTTTGAGCGTCGGATTTATTGGAACGCTGTTCATTGGACTTGCGGCCACTTCGGGACTTTGGCTGAAGGCGGAAATAGCGCGGCAGCAGGCGACCGCCGAGGCGGCCAAGGCTACAGCGATCAGCGGGTTACTCCAGAAGGCTCTCCAGTCGGCCAATCCCGACGAAGCTAAGGGAGCCAATTACACGGTGCGCCAGTTGCTCGACGATCTTTCCGCCGGATTAGGAGACCAGCTGAAAGATCAGCCCGAGGTCGAAGCGGCGATTCGTGCGACAATTGGAAATTCGTATAGGAGATTGGGTTTTTTGGACAAGGCCGAGCGCCAACTACAAACCGTGCTCAATATGCGAACGCGCATCTTCGGCCCGAAACACGTCGCGGTTGCCCAGAGCCATTGCGACTATGCCTGGTGCTTGTATGAGCGTAGAGACGCTCGAGAACTTGAGGAAGCTGAATTCCGGGTGTGTGAGGCACTGGCAATTCATCGAAAACAAGGACTTCAGAACGGCGCGACGGTCGAGATGCTCGGTCTGCTACAACTCATTTTGAATTACCAGAATCAGTATGCAGAGGCAAATTATGTTGGCCGTGAAGCACTCAAAATCGCCCATCAATTACCTGATCAGCCTCCTGAGGTGGCAAACATTCTGCACCGGCTTGCTGAGGCGTTCCTTAGAAAATCGGTCCCCGACCCCGTTCAGGCGGAATCATATGCTCAAGAATCTGTGGCCCTACATCGCCAATTGCAGGGCGACGATCATCCTGAGACCGCTTGGGGGCTGCTAAACGTAGCGCAAGCGATTGAGGATCAGGGGAAACATGACGACGCCGAAAGGTGCTACCGCGAGGCTCTCACTGTGTTCGAAAAGCAATATGATGATACACACACAAGTGTACAGATGGCTTTCAAACGACTTGAGAATGTCTTGACCGCCAAAGGCGATAACGCGGGACTCGCCGCACTTCGCGCTCAGAAAATCGAGCGTGTAAAGCAAGCGATGCGTCGCGACCCTACCAATGTTGAGCGGCAACTGGCAGGCGCTGCTACGATTATGGAAGCGGGTGACATCAGCGCAGCCAAGGCAGCATATGATGACATAATCGACAAGCACCCTGATGAAGCCAAAGCGTGGGAATTTCGCGGAGATTGCTATCTGCGCAATGGCGAGTACGCGAAAGCGGTGGAAGACTATTCCCAAGCGATCAAATTGAATCCAGGCGAAGGCTCGTATTGGGTCAATAGAGCAAGTGCGCATCGGATGCTTCAAGAGTACGATAGGTCGATTACGGATTATTCAAAGGCCATCGAGTTGGGGCATTTCGACACTGAACAGTATTTTCAACTCGCGCACTGTTATGCCGAGGTGGAAGAATGGGACAAGGCCGATTTGAGTTTCGCGAGAGCTGAGGAACTGTCGCCCGGATGGAGGGAAATGTGCTGGGTTCCTCGTGCGCTTATTCGCATGGCAGTCCGTGACGACGCTAACTATCGCCAGGCATGTGCGACACTGGTTGACCTTGCAACATACACGTCGAACGACGAACTTGGCTATGCTGCTGCGGATATATCGGTCCTTACGCCTGACTCCGGCGTTGCTCCCCAAAAGATTGAGGCGATTGTCCGGCGCGCATTGGAAAGTGCCCCGACGAATCTTGGGCGCCGCAGGTTGTATGGGGCGGCGCTTTATCGGACCGGCCAGTTCACAGAGGCAAGGCGGCAGTTGATAGAATGCGCAACCGCGAGTGAGAAGTCCGAATGGGACCACGGATGGGATCGCTACTGCTTATTATATCTGGCAATGGCCGACCAGAGATTGGACCACCACGACGAAGCCCAGGAATGGTTGGACCTCGCCGTGCAGACAATCGAGGAACCGACATCCAGGCGTCCGAAGCAAAAGGCTATCGACGATTGGATGCACCGAGTTCGTGTGATGAATCTGCGCAAAGAGACAGAACGAGTCGTTGCCGAAGGTGCGACGTCTCGTGAAGACGCGGACGGCAACGTGGGGAAAGATTATGCGTTGGTTGATCTTTCTAAGGCAATCGAGCTGACGTGGCGAGAGCGGAGACGGTCCTATGTGAATTCGCCGAAATTAGAGGCGGCTGTGGCGGACGTATCCCGGGTTATCGAGCTAGAGCCGAATTATGAGTGGGCCTTGTATCATCGCGCGTGGACTTATGCCGCCTTACTGCAACATGAGAAAGCTATCGTTGACTACAGTAAGGCGATTGCACTGAGATCGGATATCGCAGGGTTTTGGTTGAAACGGGGAGAGTCGTGGGCAGCATTAGGTCAAGCAGAACGAGCCGTTGACGACTTTACCCAATACATTGAGTTGATCGGCAACAATTCTTACTACAAGCCGGTGCTGCCGTATATGTTGCGCGGGGATGGTCGCCTACGGCTTCGCCGCGTTGAACAGGCGCTAGCCGATTACGAGGAAGCTTTGCGTCGAGACTCGAGCAATGCCAAGATTCATTGTGCGTTGGCCAAGGCTCTAGCGACCAATGCGGAGCCGACAGTTGCCAACCGCCGGAAGGCAGTCGATTTGGCGAAGATGGCCATTCAACTGGACCCGAACGATGAGAGTAGTTGGAGTACGCTAGGGATGGCGCAGTATCGCGCGGGCAACTGGCAGGCCGCGATCGCAGCGCTTCGCAAGTCCTTGGAGTCATGGAACGGCGGTAATGCCGCCGATCGATTTCTAGTGGCGATGGCCCTCCAGCAGCTCAATAAAGCCGAAGACGCCCGCATTTGGTACGAACAGGCGGTAGTATGGACGAAAAAATACGAGCGACAAGATAAGGAGCTCCTTCGCCTTCGTCACGAGGCCGAGGAACTGTTCGGCCGGACACCGGCCGTGGATGCGGATTCGGAATAGCGCTATTTAACGGTCTTCCCTACCCACGCGGCCGCAATCGCTTCTATTTACGTCAACTCCGGCTCAATCGCGTTACTCACCACTGATGGCTCAAAGAAGGCAAGATGCATCTGCCTCTCGAATTGTCGATGATCGACGCGCGCGAGCGCGGTCCAAAACGCCAAAAGTTCCAAAATTCGACGCGGATCGGGCGGCCTCCGAACTACTCGCACTAGCACTGCGGCCGGTAGGCGATGATCGTGAGATCGTCCGGCTTCGAGGGCGACGTGCCGATGGTCTCGGCCGTGGCGTTCATCCGCTCCTGGGCGACCGCCGCGAGTTGCCCGACCGCGCGATCCAAGGGGCCAGTTCGCACGAGCTCGACGATTTCGCTGGGCAGAAGATTATCGAGCAGGCCGTCGCTGGCGAGCACGAGCGTGTCGCGGGCGGCCATCCGGATCGTGGGGCCCATGTCGACCCGCATCCTTCCACAGCCGATCACGTTCGAGATCATGTGTCGCTGGTCGTGGTGGATCGCGTCTTCCTCGGCCAAGAGCCCGGCTTCGACGGCGTAGCCGATCGGCGAATGGGCGATTGTCTGGTACTTGAGTTTGCCGCGCTGCCCGGCCAAGAGGATCGCCGAATCGCCGACCTGGTAGGCCCGCACGACCCGGCCCTGGATCTCGACGAGCGAAAGCGTCGTGGCGGCCCCGGTGCCGATGGCCCGCACCGCCTCGTTCGCGGCCTCGATGCCGTCGAGAATCGCCGGCCGCAAGGGTTCCGAATCCGGGTCGGGCGAAATCAAGAGCGCGTCTTGGATGACTTCCTGGATCGTGTCAATCGCAAGCTTCGACGCCCGCTCGCCACCGGCGTGTCCACCCAGACCGTCGGCCACGGCCAGGACGCCATGATGCGGGCTGCAAGGCAGCACGGCAGCGACATCCTCGTTGGGGGTGGATTTGTGGGGAGAACGTGTCGAAAACACGGCGGCCGTACCCCCCGCGATCTCCAGCAGGATCACCTCCGACATCAAGCCTTCAGCGACCACGAGGCTCTGCACGTGCGCACGCAGCTTTCGCTGCGGCACGGGAATCGCGCGCGGTGGGGCAATCGGAGAAAGGGTGGCACCCATGGACACACCTGGCCAAACATTCTCAGACGGTCTCGACGCCGCTGGATCACCAGCAGATCGACTCGCAAAAATCATCGGGAAAAACGCGGTTTCCCTCTCAGAATCATAGAAGATGGCCGGGGAATCACAAACTCGATCGGGTCGGACGGGGTGGTTTTCAGCGACAATTGGGGGCACTTAACCACTTCGTGGCCAACGAGATACGACAAAGATCGAGAAAATCGCGGGTTCCGCGAGATTTGGCCGGTTTTCGCCCCCGAAACCGGTGATTTTTACCCATTCCGGCCGGACGGACCCTTAACCGGCCAAGCGCAGCGAGAGGTCCAGCAGTGTCACGAGGTCCATCGCGTTGTGATAGAGGATCGCTTCCATGTCGCGTTCGAAACCGGTGCGGACGAAGTCGGCATACGCGGCCGGAATGCGGTGGCCCGGGATATCGCCCGAGCGGCGCCGGCGGCAAACGAGCTGTTCGAGCGTTTGCAGCCGGCAGTCGGGAAGCTGCCGACGCCACCTCCGGCGAGCATGGTGGAGCATGTCAACATGCAGCAGTTTTGGCGGCGTCCGGACGGCCTCCAACCGATAGCGAATGCTGCGATCGAGGACCATCGGCCAGTCGAACGCTTTGCCATTGAACGTCACCAGCACCTCGTGCCCGGCAACGGTCTGCCAGAGCGATTCGAGCACCGCATGTTCCTCGGCGTAGTTCCGCGCGAGCAGCAACTCGACGGTCGGCGTGCCATCGATCTGCCGCAAAACGCCGACCAGGAACAACGCCGCCCCACTCAGGCCGCAGGTCTCGAGGTCGAGCAGCAGCACTCGATCAGGCATGGCGGTCACCAACGCGGCAAATTCGGCATCCATGACCAAAGTTGGCTCGACGGCTTGCTGGGCTTCGTGGAGCCGCGCACGCAATTGCTCTTGTCGCCCAGCCACCAGTTGCAATCCTGCAGGCCAGAGCGCGTCGATCGGGAGCCGAATCCGCAGGTGCTCGCCCCCCGTTGTTTCGATCACGTCTCCCTGGCGCAAAATTCCGGGAATCGGCTTGCCAACTGGTGCCGGCTTCGCCATCGCCGCAGGCAAACTCGCTTCAGCGAGCGGGGGCGCCAAGGTCCGCACGACCTGCGCATCCTCGGGCAATGCCCCACGATTCAGCGTTTCCAACCGTCGGCGAAGTCCGTCATCGAGCATCCCACCAACGGAGCCAAATCAGTCCGCGGCGTCAACGCCAACCGAATGCGGACGCTCGTCCATCGAAATTTGCTGCAATTCGCTGTGAGAAAGCAGTTCCAAGAGCCGCACCGTCGCCTGCTTGTTTGGCATCGGATAGCCGCGGTCCAGATCGGGATCGCTGTGGATCGCCGGCCGCAGATTCGGCAGGCCGACGCAACTGGGGCAGCCCTCCTCGCACGGGCAGTCGCGGACCATGTCGAGGCAGATCGCCAGGAGCTCCGGCATGTGTTGGAAGCCGCGCTCGCTGTAACCGAGTCCGCCCGGATAGCGGTCGTAAAGGATCATCGTCGTGCGGCCGAGGTTCTTGCTATCGACCACGCCGCCCAAATCGCGGCTGTCGCACATTGCCACCAACGGGAGCGCCACAATCGCCAGATTCCGCAGTCCGCAGACGCCCTCGCTCGCACGCAGCCCGGCCGCTTTCATCTCGGCTCGCAGCGCATCGTCCGGCGCGAGCCAAGCGGCAGTCGTTTGCAGATTCTGAGCCGGAATGTCGACCGGCCCGAGGCCGATGTTCTCGCGCGTGGCGAACTTGATCTTCTTGAACGCGACCGTCTGCCAACTCACGTCGACGTCGCCATAGCCGAGCGTCGCCTGCGGCACGGCGTCGCGCGTAGCCCGCTCGCCGGTGATCCGCACGTTGCTTTCGAGCACGGCCTGCGTGTAGTAATCGGTCTCGCGTCGCTCGACGTAGGCCACTTTGCCGCTCAAGTCCAGGTCGCGGACCAGGTACGTCTCGCCATTGTGCAGATACACGGCCTCGGGATAGACGAGCTCCGGCGCGCTGATTGCGTCGACGTTGGCGATCACGGAATACTCTTTGTTCGGGGTCCGACCATCGCTGCGCGATGGTGCCCGCGACCCGGCTCGCTCGACGATGCTAAATGTGTTGTTACTCATGTGCCGCAGGCTGATGCCGACGGCTGGGTTCTGGCCACCCGCGAAATAGTAGCTACCCTTCACAGCGACCAGCTGCTGTTCGTGTTCGAGCGCGCCGGCGATCGGAGTGGCCAGTGGGCCGAAACGATCCAAGTCGTCATCACTCGTCAGCGGCAGTTCAAACGCGGCGGCTGGTAGGTGCTTGGCGAGCACGTATGGATTGTTCGGATCGACCACCGCATGCTCGGGCGACTGGGCGAAAAAATACTCCGGATGCCGCAACAGATATTGGTCGACCGGATCGTTGCCCGCCAACAGCACGGCCAGACTCTCGTCGTGCCGCCGGCCGCTGCGGCCCGCCTGCTGCCAACTGCTGGCGATCGTGCCGGGATAATTCACCAGCAGTGCAACGTCGAGCGTGCCGACGTCGATGCCGAGTTCCAGTGCGTTGGTGGCAGCGACGCCGCGCAAATTGCCGTTGAACAATTCCTGCTCGATTTCGCGCCGCTCGTTCGGCAAATAGCCGCCGCGATACGCCCGCACCTTATCGGCGAATGGCGAATGGACGGCTACCAACTGTTCGCGGGCATAGCGATGAATCAATTCGGCTGCCTGCCGCGTCCGCGTGAATGCCAGCGCTTGCCCGCCCGCCTCGATCGTCGCAACCAGCCAGGTGACCGCATCATCGCTCGCGCTGCGGCGGGCGAGCGAATCCTTGCCGAGTGGCGCGGGATTCCACAGCGCGAAATACTTCCGCCCCCGCGGCGAGCCATCGTCATCGATCACCGTCATGTCGCGGCCCACAAGCTTGCCGGCCAGTTCGCCCGGATTGGCGATTGTGGCGCTGGCGGCGAGAAACAGCGGTCGCGAGCCGTAGTGTTCGCACACGCGCTCGAGCCGCCGCAACACCGCCGACACATGCGCGCCCAGTATCCCGCGATAAGTATGCACTTCATCAACGACCACGTACTGCAAGCTGGCGAAGAATGCAGCCCACTTCGGATGATAGGGCAGCACGGCGGCGTGCAACATGTCGGGATTCGAGAGTACGAGGTTCGCCTCGCTACGAATGCGGCGGCGCTGGGCGGTGGGCGTGTCGCCGTCGTAGACGCCGGGCCGAATCGCGGTCGCAAGTTCCGGGTCGTCGCCCACCAACTCCAAGAGCCCTTTGAGCTGATCCTGTGCAAGCGCCTTGGTGGGAAACAGATAGAGCGCGCGAGCCTGTGGATCGGCGAGCGCCGCTTCGAGGATCGGCAGGTTGTAGCACAGCGTCTTGCCGCTCGCGGTGCCGGTGACGACGACGAAATCTTGCTGCGCTCGCGCCGCTTCCAGCGCGGCAA
>JANNTD010000156.1:0-3130 GCA_031403315.1 Planctomycetota bacterium | reverse complement strand
CGACGACGCAGTGGCCGGTTTTTTGGACCGACGCGGTGATCGTCGTGCACGAAGCGCCGCGGACCAGCGGCTTTGGCGCAGAGATTATTGCCCTGTTGCAGCAACATTGCTTCTACCACCTGGAGGCCCCGATCGAGCGCGTCACGGGTTGGGACACCCCGTTCCCCCACGCCCAGGAGTGGCAATACATGCCCAGCCGCGAGCGCATCAAACGAGCAGTCGAACGGTCGCTCGCGGCGTGATCTCGCAAGGAACGTACCATGCAACCCATCATCTTCAAGCTGCCGGATTTGGGCGAAGGCGTTGTCGAGGCCGAGATCGTCGCTTGGCACGTGCTGCCGGGCCAGGAGGTCCGCGTCGATCAGCCGCTGGTCGAAGTGATGACCGACAAGGCGACCGTCACGATCCCCAGCGGCATCGACGGTCGGATCGTCTCGACGCACGGCGAAGTCGGCCAAACGGTCGCCGTCGGTTGGGAGCTCGTGAGTTTCGACGTCACACCGCTGGCTGCCGCGGCGCCGGTTGATGACGACGCCGCAGCCGCCGCACGTCCGCGCAAGGTCGTCGTCGCGCAGGCCGCACGAGAAGAACCGGCCACGGTGCCGATGGTCCAGCGGGCCGCAAGTCCTGTCGCCGCAATGGCCCCCGCGCCGCCCGAGCTCGCACCGCTCGCCAGCCCTGCGGTCCGCCGCCGCGCGCGAGAGATGCACGTCGACCTGGGCCACGTTCCCGGCTCCGGCCCCAATGGCCGGATCACTCACAGCGACGTCGACGGCTTCCTCCGCACTGAATTTTCCCCGGCTCCGTCGGGCCCGCGCCGCACGCCCGGCTCCCACACAACCGAGGTCCATCTCGCCGGCCTGCGTCGCCGCATCGCCGAGAAGATGGTCGTCAGCTCGTCCGAGATTCCGCATTTCACCTACATCGAAGAAGTCGACATCACCGAGCTCGAATCGCTCCGCGAACATCTCAACAGCCACCGTACCGACGGCCAGCCGAAGCTCACCTACCTGCCCTTCATCATGCTTGCGGTCACGAAGGCGCTCGTCCGCTTCCCGCAGCTCAACGCCCACTACGAAGACAAACGCGAAGTGATCACGCGGTACGAAGCGGTGCACCTCGGCATTGCCACGCAGACCGACCGCGGCCTGTGCGTGCCGGTCATCCGTCATGCCGAGGCGATGGATCTCTGGCAGGCGGCCCGCGAGATGCGCCGCATCACCGAAGCCGCCCGCAATCAGTCGATCTCGCGCAACGACCTCACCGGCTCGACGTTCACCGTCACGAGCCTCGGCTCGATGGGTGGCCTCGCGGCGACGCCGATCATCAACCACCCCGAGGTGGCGATCCTCGGCATCAACAAGGCAATCGACCGGCCGGTGGTCCACAAGGGCCAGATCGCCATCCGCCGGATGGTCAACCTCTCCGGCTCGTTCGACCACCGCGTGGTCGACGGCGCCGACGGCGCGATTTTCATCCAGTGCATCAAGGACTACCTCGAGCACCCGGCGACGATTTTCATCTAGCGCTTCGGGTGGCACGTCCCTGAGCTTCCAGCGAAGGGCGTGGCAGTTTGTGCAAGCAGATTCACCACGCCCGTCGCTGGACGCTCCTGGCGTGCCACCCATTGTGCGGCTCAGCTTGCCGCCGTCGACGCGCGATAGTGGCGGACGAAGACGTACATCACGCAGAGTCCGCCGAGCACGTACGCGGCGCCCACGCTCCAGACCCACCACTCCTGACCGCGCAACACGAGTTGCCACAGCGTTAGCGACGTCGAGATGGCAAAGAATACCAGGAAGATCATGCTGAAGCCAATTACGAACGCGTGGTCCACCTCGCGGAATTGGTGCTTGCTTTCGAGCCAGTGCTCCCAACAGGTCAGGTCTTGAATCCGCGGCTCGACGACTTCGCGCAAGTAGCGTCCTGCGCGGGCGATATTGTTTTGTTCGGAGATGTAGGTCAGCATCAGCGCCAGGAGCAAGAAGGGAATCGCGGCATTGGCGAAGGCCGAAGGGTGCTCGGCCGCCAGGTAGCCCGCCGACATCACCAATACCATTCCCGCGATCAATATCCAGAAAATGTGCGCCTTCGACTCGCGGATTTCGTCGCGCAGCGTGAGGTATTGGCTTTTGACAAATTCGTCAGTGTTCATGCGAACGTCTCCTGAAAAGGGGTCGCGCGGGCGACCAGAAAAGAATCGTAACGCCACCTGTTGAGCGTCGCCCGGCGATCTCAATCGCTTTCAGCTGGGTGCCGCCTCATTGACTAAGATACCGCGCGGAGGGCTCGATTCCCACCAGTGATACCGGTTATTGTCGCGTCAGGGCGCCCAGATGCGAAACTCGCCGCCGCAGTGGAGCATGCCGAACATGTAGAGCATGCCATCGTAGTACCGCCATTGGCCCGTCGGCACCGGTGCATTCCAGAGCGATTCCACAAACGCTTTCGAGCGCGGCTGCGTCGCCGCCAGGCCGGCGACCGCGTTCATCGCCACGTGGCCGGTCGAGCGCTCGTTGCCAAGCGGCTGGCCGTCGAGCGTGTAGTGGTTGACGTAGGTGTCGATGCCTTGCGACTCGAAAAATGCTTGTAGCCGGTCGCTTAGTACTTGCTCGCGCGGGTCCTTGGCCCACCACGCCCAGTCGACCGACCAGTTCATTGCCGTCCGCCAGGCGTCGGCATGAAAACTCGCGCTCCGCGGATTCCACGGCGCGAGCCAGGGCGTGCCGTCGAAGTTGGCGTACTCCGGCGTGAGCGCCGTCTGCGAATTCGCCGCCCGCTGGAAGAACTCCCGGCTCGCCGTCGCCGCTTGCCGCCAGAAGTCGCGGTCGGCTTCCGGGCCCCACAGCGCCCACAGCTCATAAAACGCCGGCAGATGATAGGACGGATCGGTGTGTTCCCAGTTAACCACATCAGGCGTGAAACGGACCATCGCGTGCTCGGGGTGGAACAAGTTGCCGGCAGTTATTTCGCCTTTCACGGTGGGGCCGGTGATCTCCTTGCGGTGCCGCATGGCCGTGAGCAGCTGATCGGCCTCCGCGCGATAGTCGTAGATACCCTCGCCGCTGCTCCATCGATTGGCAGCGAAGTAGAGCGCGGTGGCGAAGTATTCCTCACCGTCCGGCGCCGG
>JANNTD010000155.1:0-2245 GCA_031403315.1 Planctomycetota bacterium | reverse complement strand
GCCAGCAAAATATCGCGCAATGCCGCCTGCATGCGGTGCGGCGAACGGATAATCGAGTTGGCCAGTTCGGCCAGCTCGCGGTCGTTAAACGTGGGGAACCGCGCGAGGATCTGGGAGTGGCCTTCGGGATTGCGGCGGACCACCAATCCATGAATCGCACCCAGACGGATTTCCAGCCGCGTCGAGGCGAGCGCCGAAGCCAACACCGACACGGCCGCCTGATTGCGGGTGTGGGCCAGATGATACATGGTTTTTCCGAGCGCGTCGGCCAAGGACAATTCTCCGCCGGCACGTTCTCGGCCAGCCTGTTATTTCGGCCAGGATAGTTGCGCAGTGTGATCCCAGTGGGGCAAAGCCGCCCTAAATTGCCTTATCGGCGGCCTAAGCGCCGTCCGGTCAGGCGAAGGTGCGCACTCGGCAGCGTTTGACAGCTTGGGAGGCGGTTGGGGCATTCGGCGGCCGACAATTCGCGTTGCAATTGGCAGCGGCGGCGGGAAAATGGTAGTTCGGCTGCAAAAACTTCCTAACCGGAACATTCGTAGTCCAGAGATTGATTGGCCATTGCACCAGAGCAATTTCAAGGATCCCCCGCCATGCATCCCGTCCCGGCTTTTGAACAAGAGTTTCCGCTCCTGCGGGCGAAGCTATTGGAGATCGGGGCCGCGCTCGACCGGCTGGACCGCGCCGGCGAACTGGGCGGGCGCGAACCGCGCGTGGCCAAGATTCGCTCGGCGGTCGAAACGTTGATCAGCTCCGGCGGCGAACGCGCGGAGCAGATTCAGCTCGTCTTCAGCCGGCCGTATGCGGATGACTGGCGCGAAGAGTTCGGTCTGACGAGTTGAACCGAGAGGCGGCAATGTATTACATCGATCCCCATATCCACATGGTCTCGCGGACCACGGACGACTACGAAACCCTAGCCAAGATGGGTTGCGTCGCGGTCAGCGAACCGGCGTTCTGGGCCGGGTACGACCGCGGTAGCGTCGACGGATTTCGCGACTATTTTGAGCAGCTCACCGCCTTCGAGCCGAAGCGGGCGACGGCCTACGGAATCCAGCACTACACGTGGTTGTGTATCAACGCGAAGGAAGCCGAGAACGTGGCGCTCGCGCGCGAGGTGATTACCATGATCCCGGAGTTTCTCGACAGGCCGGGCGTGTTGGGGATTGGCGAGATTGGGCTCAACAAGAACACGCGCAACGAGGCCATTGTGTTCCTCGAGCACCTCGATCTGGCTGCGAAAACCGACGAGCAGTTGCTGATCCACACGCCGCATCTTGAAGACAAGTACCAAGGCACGCGAATGATCCTCGACATGCTTTGCGACGACAGCCGCGTGTCGCGCGAACGGGTGGTCATCGACCATGTGGAAGAGCACACGGTGCGGCATGTGCTCGACGAAGGATTTTGGGCGGGGATGACGCTTTATCCGGTGTCGAAGTGCACTCCGGCACGGGCGGCGAACATGGTCGAATTGTACGGCCCCGAACGGCTGTTGGTGAACTCGGCGGGCGATTGGGGCCCTTCGAAGCCGACCGCCGTGCCCGACTTCATCCTCGAAATGCGCCGCCGCGGCCATCCGGAGAGCCTCATTCGCCGCATCGTCTACGACAACCCGCTGGCGTTCTTCGGCCAGAGCCGGGGATTTGTGTTCAGCCCGCCGGATGTGGAGCAACACGTCGGCAGCTGACGTACAAGCCGAGCGCACTACATCGGCGCGTCGAACTGCCGCAGGACGATTCCCGCGACGTCGACGTCGGCGACCGTCGGCCCCTGGAAGATGCCCGCTTCCGACGAGAGCAGCACGCCGCGTTGGGAGGCGATAGTGACCGGGGCGCCGTGCGAGCCTTTGACCAGCGTCGCATCGAGCGGGATGCTTTTCGTCTTGCGGTCGAAAAATAGCTCGACGGGGTCGTAGCCAGGCTTGCGGTGGATGTCGACCTTGCGGGCGAATTTTGGCGCTCGGGCATCGTCGTCCCACCAATAGTACGCCTGCCAACTATTTGGCTCCGAGACGACGACGACGTCGCCGCTGCGCGGGTGGTTCAGACCGTACTTGGCCAATGCATCGCCTGTGAGCACTTCCGCGACGCCGGGCTGCTTTTTGAAGACGCTGACGACTCGCTTGATCGTCTTCGGATCGCGGTCTTGCACGAACACGTGCGAAAACTGATAAGGCGAAATTGTACACCCAAACGATGTTCAGAAACAGGCTGATAGGGCAATGCAGAATGTAGAAGCCTTA
>JANNTD010000154.1:0-1427 GCA_031403315.1 Planctomycetota bacterium | reverse complement strand
CCCGAAGATGCCGACTTGCGCCACATACGGCGGGCGATGACGCGGCAGACCGCGCTTGCCTTCGATGCTTTCGATCATCGCACTTTCTTCGCCGCAAATGTAGGCGCCCGCTCCCCGCCGCACCGACACCTTGGTGTGGCGCGTGAAGCCAGCATCTTCGAGTTTCGGCAACTCGCGGTCGAGAATTTCGAGCACGGCGGGGTATTCATCCCGCATATAGAGAAACACCTCCTGGGCCTCGACCGCCCATGCCCCGATCAGCATGCCTTCGAGGAACTGGTGCGGGTGGCGTTCGAGGTAATGGCGGTCCTTGAACGTACCGGGCTCGCCTTCGTCACCATTAACGGCCATCAGCCGCGACCCCTTTTCGGCGCGTACCAAGCCCCACTTGCGGCCGGTCGGGAATCCGGCGCCGCCCAGGCCGCGCAAGCCACCATCTGATAAAACCTTGATGACCTCGTCGGCATTTAGTGTGCCGTCGAGGCAGGCTTGCAGGATCTTGTAACCACCTTGGCTGCGGTAAACTTCGAGCGACTGATACGTTGGCATTACTGGTTCGATGTCGGCCGCAAGGGCTAACCTTGCCACTGCGTCGACCGTGGCATGGTCGACATGCCGGTGGCCGACTTCCACAGTCGGCGCGGTATGACACGAACCAAGGCACGGCGCCCGGACAACGCGAACGCCCTGCATATTTTTAGCCTGCAAGGCAGCACGAAGCTGCTCCGCTCCGGCCATCATGCACGATAAGCTATCACAGACGCGCACGGTGACAGCTGGTGGGCGTTGCTCATCATCCTGGACCACATCGAAATGAGCGTAGAACGTCGCAACTTCGTAGACCTCTGCCATCGGAATGCGCAGCCATTCAGCCAGGGCATGGAGCAGACCTGCCGGTAAGCAGTGCTCGGCATCCTGGATCAGATGGAGATATTCGATCAGCAACGGCCGCTCGGGCTCTCGGGCGCCAAGGATCTGTACAAGCCGTTCACTTTCCTGCCCGCTCAGAACCCGTCCCTTTGGATGCAGCAGTGCCTTGCGGCGTCCGGCACCGGGATGCACAGATCGCTCACCGGTGGTCACAGTGCGTGGCTGATGGGTCATCGGTGACTTTTCTGATGAGGGGCGATCGTCAAACGCGAAGGCGAACTTGTCGAAATGCGTCAGCAAACCCGCTGCCGAAGTTCTGGTATACCATATACCAACAATCGGTTCCAGACGATCATCGTGCAGAAACTTACTGCTCAACGAAATGGCGCGGGCGTTTGAGTAGCGGCGGACTTTTGCTTGACGGGAGCTTAACCGACAGAGACACCGCGTCTCGGCATCCGTTTTGCTAGGCGGCGCTGCGGGCGAGACAAGGTTCAAGGGATCATAGATGTTGTTGGCAGCCGAGGCAGCAAATTGGAGCGACTAGATTCTGACCT
>JANNTD010000153.1:0-1815 GCA_031403315.1 Planctomycetota bacterium | reverse complement strand
CTGAGACTTCAAAATCTAAATAGCTGTTCGGTGGTCGGCTGTCCACACGTGACGATTTTGAGCGTTTGGCTGGAGTCCATCTGCAGGCATCATACCGGATTGCCGATGCAGCCATGATGTCGGGCGCGGCCATCGACAATGCCGGCAACGTGACACTCGGCATTGACAGCGGCCAAAATCGAGCCGGTCAACGGCACACCATTGATGTTAAAATCACGAAGATTAAGTGCGCCAGTAGCATGCATCGATTGCAACATAGCGCTTTGGTTGATGTTCCACTGAGTCAGAAGGTGGTGCCCATAAACACCGGCGCCCAGATCGGGCCTGTTCGTAAAGCTATAATCGGTCATTTTACTTCCCCACAACAAGGCGCTGAAAATTGATTAACAGCACAAGTTCAACATCACACCTCTTCGCACTCTCTAAAATAAAGCGGAGACAACCCCACGCTCTGCATCTTTTCTCGCAACACATTTGAGCAAAAAATATAACCAGAAAAATGCTCGCGACTTCCTTTCCACAGGTGATGATTGGCGATAATTGATTTTTTAAGAGTTATTTTCGCGTCCTTCAGCGGCCCAAGGGATTCTATTAGGAAAGACTCCCCCCCCCCCGGCAAAGTGTGCCACTCAACTTTTGACCGCTCGACATCAATCGCGGAAAGCATCGGCATGATGTTTGCCAGATAAAAGGAACTTGCTTTGCTAGGTTGTCGCTTAAAGATAACGTCTGGTATTTGAATAAATTGATGCATTCCTGGTTCTAATAATTCGATGAGATCAACGAAGCGGTCAGATACTATATATACGTCAATTTTTGCCGAGTACCCGAAATCTGGAACAAACCCATCCTTGCAGGGTGTTACGATAATCCGCTGTGGAACGGCATCGAGTAACTCTGCGGGAAGCGGAATTGAGTAACGGATGCAAGTAGTAAGACCCCCGCCATTTATTGGGCGCCCATTGGGGAAGAACATGCTATCAATGGCTTTGTCTCGATCTCCGCCTTCAAACTCATACTTCAAATTGTGCCGGAAATCGACCGCGCTTGATATTATGTAAGCCATCGCCATGCCTCGTTGTGCTGAATTCAATTCATTGGCAGGACGGTATGCCGCGGAGACAGGTGCCAGATCACGGCGACCGACCATCACCACCTCCCCCAACGCCACTCATGACCCCGTCCGCCCCTTCGCTGCCTTGGCCAATGGCGCCACAACCGCAGACGGTTGCCCAGCCGTCCCCGAAACCACAGTAAGCTGGAACGCGCCCGCGTTCTCGTTGACGCTGGCGTCGATCGCGCCGCCGATCGGCCCCAGCAGTGCGCCGGGCACGAAGCTGTCGCCGCGCGGTTCGACGTTGAGTGCGTAGGTGGCGCCCGGCTTGGCGTTGAGTTTCAGCGAGAAGCTGCCTGGATAGGACCACGCCGAGGCGGCCAGCACGTTGGGACCGGCCGGTACGTCAATCACGGCGGAACTGCCGACCGCAATGTCGGCGACAGCTGGACCGCAGGTGGTGTCGTGCATCATGACAGGGCGTGGGGGGCAGGTTGGGTAGCGGAGGACCACAGGCTCAAACTCGATCACGTTTTACGACGGTGTAGAACAGCACATTTTTACGTAGATGAGACAGCCGACAATCATCGGCGATCCGCAGCTGCCAATGGCAGCTACGTGCTAGGTCACAAACTCATAAACGGGATTCCCAAAGCGCGCGAACAGTGATTCATGATTCCAACCAAGGGAGGTTGGGATGGCGCAGCTTCGTCGTTACGAACTCACGGATGCCGAGTGGGCAATCATCGATCCGTTGTTGC
>JANNTD010000152.1:0-3979 GCA_031403315.1 Planctomycetota bacterium | reverse complement strand
CCCCGCCGATACACGCCACCAGCTCCGCCTCGTCCAGCGCCGCCGGTGGGGGGTCCTGCCACGCGTCACAAACGGTCGCCGATACCCCGGCACGTTCGAGTTCGCGCCCAAGCTGTGCCGCAAATGCCGCCGCACCCTCGTTCCTGGGCGCATAAAACACCACCGCACTCTTTAGCATCAGTCGCCCCCGGGAGTCCGCAAATGGACCAGGTACTCGGTATTGCCGTCGCCCCCGCGAATTGGCGACGCAATCATGCCATACAGGTGCCAGCCCGCGCCCCCAAGCCACTCCACAAACTCCGAACGCACCCGCTCCAACACCCCCGCATCCTTGATCACCCCACCACGCGGCACATCCTTCGGCCCCGCCTCGAACTGGGGCTTCAGCAGCACCACCCCCGGCGTCCCCGGCGCAAGACGGTGCGCCACACTCGGCAACACCTTTTGTAGCGAAATGAACGACAAATCCGCAACAAAAAACTCCGGCACCCCCAACTCGTAGCCCCGACCGTCAGGGAGGCCGTCCCCCTCTTTTCTCTTTTCTCTTTCCTCTTGACCCCCAAGCTCCGGCAGCTCCCGCGCATTCGTCCCCTCCAACAACACCACCCGCGAGTCCTTCCGGAGCTTGTCATGCAACTGCGCCCGCCCCACATCAACCGCCAGCACACTCGCCGCCCCGTGCTGCAACAGACAATCCGTAAACCCACCGGTCGAAGCCCCCAGGTCCAGGCACCGCAACCCCGACACATCGATACCGAACCCCGAAAGCGCCCCTTCCAGCTTCAACCCCCCACGCGACACATACCGCTCTGGCTCCGAAACCACCAGCTCCGCATCCTCCGCCACCATCTGCGAAGCCTTCACCAACACCAGCGTCCCAACGCGTACCCGCCCGGCCGAGATAAGCCGCTGAGCGGCTTCTCTCGACTCCACCAGCTTCCGCGAAGCCATAAGTACATCCGCACGGACCTTGGGCATGCATCGAATCTTAACTCTCGTTGCTCATCGCTCGTTGCTATTCCCGCGTCCCCGAACGCACCCTCCCGGCGGAGATAAGCCGCTGGGCCTGCTCACGAGAGTCAGCGAGACCACGGGAGACCATTGCCACATCAATACGCACGTTCGCCATGCACGAATCTTAACCCTCGTCGCTCATCGCTCGTTGCGACCGGCCCCTGGTCGCGACTAAATCAAGGCCACTGTGCGACACGCTTCGATGTGTTCAAGCAAGACGAAGTCGAGCGTCGGACCCAAAACCCGAAAGAACGCGATCGCATCACGTAGATCCTTTCGGGATATGTTCAGTGCGTTTGCCGTGTGCGCGACTTGATGCCTTCGATTCACAATTGTGTCCAACGTGTCTTGAACGAACGTTTCGTGTGTGGCGGTTGGCCACCGCGAATCGAATTCAGGCTTGACCTTCCGAAACACATCCAAGAGTCCGGCAGCCTTGAAGGATTCCTTGACCGCTTCGTGGTTAGGGTTTCCGGAGCCGATTCGGAATGCCGGAGGATTCACCACCCTCGAAACGACGATGCTGGAGGCCACTTCAATGTCCGTTAGCCGCAGGATCCTATCGAGGTTCGGGCCACCGTATCGCGATCCTCTCATTGCAAGCTCTAGTGTCGTAAACACCGAATGCACCTGCAGCGTTGGAGGGAGCCGACTGAAATCAATCTTTCGTCGTCCCCGGATCAGTCGTTTCATTCCCTCCTCGTGAGACGCCCTCAAATACTCTTCAAACGCCGCCACCATTATCACGGCGGCGCCCCCGCGAAGGCCTTGAACCGCACGCTGATTCTTCGGATGCGGTGGATCTTGGTAACCGCGCGAATCGATCCAAACCAATTGTTCGGCGGCTTGCACGGAGCGGCGAAACTCGGCCAAGGCCTGGGTTTCTGCCACCTCTTAGTTCTCCATACCGGCTCTCTCCAAGATCATGCTTCGAGTCATCTTCACGCGATCTTGGAAGTACTTCGGTGTGTTCGTTGCAGCATCGACAGCACGGCGAAAGTCTGCGTCTCCAAAGAGCTGTTGCATCCCCTGAACAATTTCCGCCGCATGCGGCTCGAGAACCTGTGCGTCCATCCCTCGACACGCGAACATCTGCGCGTCAAATAGCGATGCTAGGACGTGCCGGCGCCATTGCCCTCGTTCAGGCTGCCACCGGTGAAACGCGTGCTCTCCGAAAGCCACTGAAACGTTGGCCAATGTCTGAAAGAACTCTTCACGAAGGCTGGTCAAACTCAAGGCATCGAGGCGGCGATTGTTTGACATATATCGATCCATCTCTCGCGCCATGCCGCCTTTGAACGTGGGCCAGCTGTCCCGAAATGTATAGTACCGAAGGACAAACTCCGCATCGCGCATCTCTTTGTAGAGAGCTGACTTTTCAGGATTCTTGATCCCTAAAAGTGCATGAAATTTGGGATCAATGGAGATCGCCAATATGGAATCGTTGAGGGGTCCAGGATACGCGCTGTTACGAATCTCTTGAGGATTGAGTTTGACGCCGCCTGTATTGAGACGTTGAAATACTTCAAATTTTATGTCCGGATCCGATTGGCGAAGAACTATGACGGTCCTGATGGTTGGCCGCGTCCGGAGAACTGACTGCAGAGTTGAAGGAAGCTTCGACAGCGTTGCCGTATTGATGTCAGAGAAGATTTTGAGGCCAGTGAGGGCCAATCGACCAGCCAAAAATTCGTGTATGGCCGTGATCCGCTGCTTGCCGTCGATCACCGAATACTTTCCATATTCGTCTTCGTTAAGGAAGATCGGCGGAACCGGGACGTTCATCAAGAACGATTCGATAAGCCTAGACTGTCGAGCGCCATCCCATCGGAACCTGCGTTGATAACCTGGCGACAGGTCAATCGCACCGGACTCGACCAGGTCCGAGAGAGTGCCCAAGTTGTAATCGACGGTGCTTGTAACTAGGTCACGCTGCTTGGTCTGCCAAAACGCGAGTTCGTCAGCACTCGCGGGCTCAGCCGGATCTTCATCCGGAATTGGCTCATAGTCCTGAACGTAACGCTCATCGTCGGGGTCGACCGCTCGGTCTTGCATGCGACGGAACGGTAGACGCTTTTTTGAACCCTGACAACAGCTAGTTCAGCCGGGCCGGCCGGCCGGCCAACTCGCCAAAGCGACCGCCTAAACCCGTGTCAGCACCCGCGCGCTCGCGGGCACGGACCCGGGTCGACCGCCGAGATCCACGATTACGAACCAATGACCCCTGATACGGAGGGCTCAGAGCAATTGGCGAGCGGACGTCTAGCCCGCCCTGAAATCGGAATTGGCGACCGGAATCTGATTGGCCGTAGTTGAACTCGTCCATCAAACGAACGTTTGCCTGTTTGTCGAGCTCTACGAGACCCAATCCCTCACCCTCCCCGTGGCTTGGAGCTTTCGTTGCTCGCTATCAGTTACTCTTCGCCCATGAAATTCGAGGTTATGGGCTACCCGATCTGGGGTTGGCTCGCGTTGTTCGGCATCGTTGCGGTCGTCGTATGGTTCGTCGTGAATCCGGGTGAACCAGCCAATCCCTGCTCGGAGCACGAGTTAGGCTCCACTGATTGGCAACAGTGCGAAGACGACCAGGCTGAGTTTCGAGCTGCCGAGCGAACGGGCGGCTAGGTCTCGTCTTCCATCAACGGCCCCCGGGAAACTGGCACCGCGCTCCACTGCGCCAACACCCCCTTCCACCTCCCCGGCCCCAACCCGCACCCTCCCCACATGCGCCACGCCCGGCCCAACCAACCCACCACCGCGACACGCGTGCTGACGCTGCTCGTGTCCACGGCTCTCGTGTTCACGCTTCGCGTGCTCGCCGCCCGCCCCGCCCAACCGCTCTCCCGTCACGCAGCAGGCCCCCGACACGTTCGCCAACAGGCCCGCCAGGTCACCAATGTGACCTGCAACAGGTCGCTCGCCCCGAATCTGAGGAACCTGTTAACAGGTCAAAACGGAAAACTCC
>JANNTD010000151.1:0-1443 GCA_031403315.1 Planctomycetota bacterium | reverse complement strand
CCGCTATGCCCGAAGCCCGCTTTGCCCGAAGAGAGAGCCCCCCATGCGCATGTTCCTCATCTCCTACGATCTGGCCCATCCGAACCGTAACAAGCACGTGCTGGCGACTGCCATCATGAGCATCGGCAATTCCTGGGCGCGCCCCCTCGAGCAGACATGGTACGTGCGCGCCGACCTCGGCGAGACGGACATCGAGACCCGGCTGGCGGGGCTGCTCGATGCGGATGATGGCCTGATCGTTCAGTCCGTAAGCGATGACGCGCAATTGACTAACACAAGCCTGCGCTGGTTCCGCCAACGCCGTACACCATTCGATATCGAAACGGCGACAAATATCATCGCATTTCCCTCACCGGCATCGTTGTCTGCACAGGCGGAGTTGCCGTTGGCACAAGCTAGTTGAGCAGAGCATTGTTGCACGTCGCTCTAACTAGAAATTCTCACACCCCGGATCAGCGCGATCCGGGGTGACGTGTGTCAAGGTTGCCAGCGCAGGAAATTGGCAATCAGATGAAGTCCGAGGCGTTGACTTTTTTCCGGATGAAATTGCGTCCCGGCGATGTTTCGGTCGGCAACCATGGCGGTGACAGGTCCGCCGTAGTCAGCAACAGCTGTGACGCAACCTGGCACAGTTGCCGCAAGGTGGTAGGAGTGCACAAAGTAGGCGTGAAGACCGTCGCGCCCCGTGGCTATTCCGCTCAGTAACGGGTGCGGGGTTCTGATTTGCAGCGTGTTCCAACCCATATGCGGGATTTTTAGCGTGCTATCGGATGGTTGGATGGCTTGGACCGTACCAGCGATCCAACCCAACCCCGTTGTTTCACCAAATTCCAGGCTGCGCTGGGCCATCAGTTGCATACCGACGCAGATGCCAAGGAAGGGGCGTGATTTAACCCGAACAGCATCCTCCAGAGCGTCCCACATGCCAGATACGGCCGCGAGGCCTCTACGGCAATCGGCGAAGGCACCGACACCGGGGAGCACGATCCTGTCAGCGGCTTTTACAATGGCTGGATTACTGGTGACGTCGATTTGCGCTTCGATGCCACTGTCGTTGGCGGCGCGTTCGAACGCCTTGCGGGCCGAGTGGAGATTGCCGGAACCGTAGTCAATGATAGCAACCCGCTGCATCGATTCAAGCGTCCGCCATTGGTCGCGATTTGGCGACGCGGCGTGGCCAAAAGCGTGTGAGCCAACTGCTCGTGGAGGTCGATGGCGGCTCCGCCGTGTCAATCTGTGTTCGCCGTGGCAATACTGACCTGGGAGCAGAAAAAAATCGATCAGTTGCATCAGTCGCGGCCTGTCGAATGGCCGGTTGTGCGGTCAACCAATTGTCGAAGAAGCGTCGCTCGCACTCGGCTTTATTGCGACCGACAACGGTGCCGATTTCTGACCAACCGCTGCGTCGCAACGTCCAGCGTTTGATGCTATCTGCCTCGAAGC
>JANNTD010000150.1:0-1442 GCA_031403315.1 Planctomycetota bacterium | reverse complement strand
CCGCTATGCCCGAAGCCCGCTTTGCCCGAAGAGAGAGCCCCCCATGCGCATGTTCCTCATCTCCTACGATCTGGCCCATCCGAACCGTAACAAGCACGTGCTGGCGACTGCCATCATGAGCATCGGCAATTCCTGGGCGCGTCCCCTTGAACAGACATGGTTCGTGCGCGCCGATCTTGGCGAGGCGGACATTGAGACCAGACTGGCCGGTTTGCTTGATGCCGATGATGGCCTGATCGTTCAGTCCGTAAGCGATGACGCGCAATTGACTAACACAAGCCTGCGCTGGTTCCGCCAACGCCGTACGCCGTTCGATATCGAAACGGCGACAAATATCATCGCATTTCCCTCACCGGCATCGTTGTCGGCACAGGCGGAGTTGCCATTGGCACAAGCTAGTTGAGCAGAGCATTTTTGCATGTCGCTCTAGTTGGAATTTTCACACCCCGGATCAGCGCGATCCGGGGTGACGTGCGTCAAGGTTGCCAGCGCAGGAAATTGGCAATCAGATGAAGTCCGAGCCGTTGACTTTTTTCCGGATGAAATTGCGTCCCGGCGATGTTTTGGTCGGCAACCATGGCGGTGATAGGCCCGCCGTAATCAGCAACGGCTGTAACGCAACCTGGCACAGTTGCCGCAAGGTGGTAGGAGTGCACAAAGTAGGCGTGAAGGCCGTCGCGCCCCGTGGCTATTCCGCTCAGTAACGGGTGCGGGGTTCTGATCTGCAGCGTGTTCCAACCCATATGCGGGATTTTTAGCGTGCTATCAGATGGTTGGATGGCTTGAACCGTACCAGCGATCCAACCCAAGCCCGTTGTTTCACCAAATTCCAGGCTGCGCTGTGCCATCAGTTGCATGCCGACGCAGATGCCAAGAAAGGGGCGTGATTTAACCCGAACGGCATACTCTAGAGTGTCCCACATGCCAGATACTGCCGCGAGGCCTCGACGGCAATCGGCGAAGGCACCGACGCCGGGGAGCACGATTCTGTCAGCTGTTTTTACAATAGCCGGATTACTGGTGACGTCGATCTGCGCAGTTAGGCCACTGTCGTTGGCGGCGCGTTCGAACGCCTTGCGGGCCGAGTGGAGATTGCCGGAACCGTAGTCAATGATAGCAACCCGCTGCATCGGTTCAAGCGTCCGCTATTGGTTGCGATTTGGCGACGCGGCGTGGCCAAAAGCGTGTAAGCCAACTGCTCTTGGAGGTCGATGGCGCTGCCGCCGTGTAAATCTGTGTTAGCCGTGGCAATACTGACCTGGGAGCAGAAAAAAATCGATCAGTTGCGTCAGTCGTGGCAGGTCGAATGGCCGGTTGTGCGGTCAACCAATTGTCGAAGAAGCGTCGCTCGCACTCGGCTTTATTGCGACCGACAACGGTGCCGATTTCTGACCAACCGCTGCGTCGCAACGTCCAGCGTTTGATGCTATCTGCCTCGAAGC
>JANNTD010000149.1:0-18888 GCA_031403315.1 Planctomycetota bacterium | reverse complement strand
GCGCGGCATCACGCTCTCCGAAGCAGATATGTGGCAGATGATCTCCGAGCGATCGAACTGGGGCGCATTCGCCGAATGCATCCAGCAGCTTGCCGACAACCGCGAGCGGCCGGCCGGCCAGGAAGTCCTCCGCAAAGACCGCGACGGCGTCGAGCACAGCTATTATTTGTACGAGATCGACGCCACGATCTATCCGAAGCGGCCCGGCAAGATCGACGCCAACGACGTGCAAATCGTGGTTGAGTATCCGACGGCACTCGGCCAGTCGCGCGACCCGTTCGCCAGCTTCTTCGACGACATGCCGATCCCCGGCGGGCGCGCGGGGATCTTCGGCGACGGTGGTTTTGGTTCGCCCTTTGGTTCTCGGCTGACTGTGCAGTCGGTGCGGCCGATCGTGGCGGAAGCCACTGTCGAGCCGATCGAAGTGCAACCGATTCCGACCGCGGGCCGACCGGTCGACTATCGTGGTGCGGTCGGCAAGTACAGAATCGTAACCGAAGCCAAAGAATCGAACGTGAAAGCGGGCGACCCGATCAACCTGCTGATCGGGATCGCCGGCACCGGCCCGATGGAATTGGTCCAAGCGCCACCGCTGGCGGACTTGCCAGAACTGATGGCCGACTTCAAGGTGCCGAACGAGCCACTGGCCGGCTTCGTCGAGGGCGACCGCAAGGTGTTTTCGACGACGATCCGCCCGCGGGAAGCAGGTATCGCCCAGATTCCCTCCATTCCGTTCAGTTATTTTGATCCTGAAGCCGACAAGTTTGTCACCGTGCGGAGCGCGCCGATTTCGCTGCATGTCGCGCCGGCCGATACGCTGGCGCTCGATGCAGTGGTCGGCCGCAGCAAATCCGCCGCCAGCACTCTAAAGGGAACGAATGGGAGCGATGCGGCCTCTGCGTTGCCGCGGCTGGCGATCTTCAGCGGCGACGATCTGCTGACGAACGAGTCGCCGGCGACGGCGATCACGCGGCCGATCCTGCTGCTGCTCGCGGTGCCGCCGCTGGTGGTGCTGGGCGTACTGGCGCTACGAACTGGCCGCGGCTTTTCGCTGCTCGCCAGCCGCTTCGGCTCGAGCGTCCAACAGTGCCGAACGCAGATTGAGCGCGCCGAGCGGCCGGCCGAGGTAGCGCTGGCCCTGCGAAAGCTGCTCGCCAAGCGATTTGGGTTGAATGGCCCATCGACTGACTTGGAGGCTGTAGTGGGTGCGCTGCGCTCAGCCGGTTACCGCGCCTTGGCGGTTTGTTGCGAGCGAATCCTTGAACAATGTGAGCCGCAGGGCGGTAGCGCATACAACGGTGGCCTAACTATGGGCGAACTGAAACGCGACGCGCTGCAAATGCTTGACGAACTCGAAACACAGCGACGACCGGCGCGAAGCAAGCCAACTCGGAGCACTCAAAAGGTATCCCGCTTGCGTTCGTCGACTTCGACGATCGTCGCGGGCATCGCACTGGCCGGAATGCTGCTTGTCGCAGGCGGCGACGTGCAAGCTGCGAACAATCTCGTGTCGCTTCCCATCGGCTCGACCGACGGCTCGTTGTCGACACAACAGCAGCAGACGCTCCTGATGGAAGCCAACGAACGCTACAATCTGGCCCTGAGCACCGCGGCCAAAGACTCGGCCGAAGCAAAGCAGGCATACGCCGACGCGGCCGTGAAGTATCAACTCCTGATCGATTCTGGCGTGCGAAACGGCCGGCTGTTTTTCAACCTGGCAAACGCATACCTCCAAAGCGGCGAGACCGGCCGAGCCATCGCAAACTACCGCCGGTCGTTGCGGCTTGATCCAACAAATCGTGAATCCCGCACCAACTTGGCCTACGCCGAGAGTCTCACAAATTCGTCGGCAGCGGCCGGCGACGGCGGGCAGGTTGCCAATTCGTTTTCCGAATACGCTTCCCGCGCGAACGGCCGGCTCAATCGCTACGCCAGCCCGCGCAGTATTCGTGCGACGATGATTGCAGTGTGGCTTGCGATGTGGGCGATCATCGGCTTGCGGCTGCTGGATATTCGAATTCCCTGGAAGTCCTTGGCCACGGTCTGTTTGGTGCTGGCGGCTATTACTGCTGCGTCGTTTGCCATGAGCTGTCAGGAGAGTTCTCGCAGTGTTGCCGTCGTCGTTTCGCCGAACGCCAAGCTGCGCTCGGGCGATGGCCCCAATTTTCCCAGCGTGACAGATGTCGAGCTCGGCGACGGGCAGAGCATCGAAGTGCTCAAAGAGCGCGGCGACTGGGTTCAGATTCGCACGGCCACCGGTCAATTCGGTTGGCTGCCACGGCAGCTTGTCGAGACCATTTAGGTTGTCTGGATATACCTAACCGGCGCTTGGCCCGTGCAGCGCCGGGGCAAAAGGCCGATGCACCTAAATGGCTGTGCGTAGACGAGCAACAAGCCCACGGTGATCGGCACGGCCGCGCCTGGCTCCGGCACACTTTGCGAGGACGACGCACCAGCGCCCGGCGGCAATTCGCCGCCGAAGTTTGCCTTCCAAAGTTCGAAGTCCTCTGGACCGACGGTGCCGTTGCCCGAACCGTCGGCGGGAAGTCCAATGCCGCTCTGCCCATCCGAATTCCGCCAGATGGTGTAGTCGGCGGCGTCGATTTCACCGTCGCCGTTGTAGTCACCCGGCGTGCCGGTCTGCGGCTGCCACAAGCGGACGTAGTCGACCAGCATCGTCTGCGGCCAGACGGTCGAGCCGTTGGGGTCGCCACCAAAGTCGCCGCCCACGGCGAGATTCAAAATGATGTTCTTCGCGGTCATGAAGTTCGCGTTGGACATTGCGGAGGTTTTATTCACCGTAAAGTGCAAGTTGCCGTCGACGTAGTAACGAATTCGAGTATTCTCCCACTCGACCGCATACGTGTGAAAACCAGCATGGAAATTAACCGGATTGCCTCCGCTTGAAGCTGAATACGGTTCGGTCACATAATGCCAGTTGTCGCAACACGGCCCAGGATCCTTTTGCCAGTGGAAGGCACTGCTGGTGATCGTCGGCTGGCTGCCCCTGTTTTCCAAAATGTCGATTTCGCCACCCTGCGGCCAGGAAACTTGATTTGCATTCAGCCAGAACGCCGGCCACATACCTTGTGTGGTGGGCAAGTCGACCCGCGCCTCGAAGCGGCCGGGACCATATAGCGCCTTGGAAGTGATCAGCCCCGACTGATAATCCTTGCCTTCCCTCGGCACATTGATGGCCGTGAGGTTCAAGTTGCCGCCGACGACGGTCACTTGATTCGGATGATAGTACTGTTTCTCGTTGTTAAAACTGTTTTGGCGATTCATCGCTTCCCAGTTGGTGTTGTTGAGGCTGGCGCCATCGAACTCGTCGTGCCAGGAGAGTTGCCAGCCCGGTACGTCGGGAATCTGGGCAGTCACGCATGTAGCGACGCACAGCCACGCGATGACCGCAGCAGCGAGCAAGGTTGCGGAGAATTTTGTCATTATGTTTTTCAGGTGCTCTGCGAAAGATTTGGTTTTACTTCGGCTGTGAAGCCGAAGTCTTTGGCGTCGGCAGGAGTGCGGGCTTCGGCGAACGGTCGGCGCGATAGAGCCCCCAGTGTTTTTCCACCTCATCGGGGTGTGCGCCGCCCTTCCAGTTTTCATCGAAAGCTTCGAAATATAAGGTTGCAATTCTCTTCGTCCGTGACCACTCAGTAAGAGCCTCGAAGAACTGCTTCTGCTCAGCTTCCCCCGCTTGGCCTTTAATCAGCTCGGCCTGCAAACCTTCGTGGTGCATCTTTGTCGCCCAACCGACTTCGCCCAAGACTATCTGACGATCCGGATGTGCTTGCCGGATTTGCTCATATTCTTCGACCGTGAACTCGAGTGCCGTGTCCGGTTGCTTGCCGTGCCACATCGCGTAAATGTGGGCAACGATAAAATCCACCTCTTCTGCGACCGGCTTGCTAGCGGGCTTATTCCAATACGTGAAGTCATCCGCCGTAGTGACCGGCACGGCGGTCTCAGCGCGGACTCGACGGATATGTTGAATCAGCCGCTCTGGGTCAATATGGTGGTTCGACCAATCCACTTGTGACTCGCTGCCGACGTTGATGGCGATGACGATGTCGGGAAACTCCTTGGCCAGCCGGATCGCTGCACGGATCTCGCGGCCGTTGTCACCAATGCCGACCTCGTCGTTGCGGACGAACTGGCCGTGCTTATCGAAAATCTCTTCACGCGCAATCCACGCACCAAGCATGACTCGCATCGGGAGCTTCCCGTTGCGAATCGTCCTCAGAACGAACTCTGCATTTTCCACGCAGCCATATAGCCGCAGAAGCTTCCAGTGCCCAACGATCAGCTCCAAATCTGCTTTGATTTGCTTTTCGGTGGGAAGATCAACAGCACCGGGCCTCTGGCCGTCTCGATAGGGGCCATACGCGACGCCGGTACCGATCCACTCGCCGTTCACGACGGGATCTAACTTTCGGACAACAAACGGGTCTTGGCGATCATACTTCGATTTCGCTTCCTCGGGATTAACCGTTTCCAGAGCATCTTCGTCGGGAGTGGCCTTCGTGGCGGCGGCAGGCGCTGGCACCGAATTTTCACGGCATGACAGGGCACAAAAAGCCACGGGCACAACTACCAATAAGAACAAATTCGATCGGTGTCTCATGTCGCTAAAGCGTCGGAAGTGATGACAAGCCGGCAACCGGGGCGCAATTACCCGCTGCGAGCAACGGGGCTGCCGAGAGTTGTTTTCGGGATTCGCGCTATTGACCTTTGTCCACTGTAGCACGTCAAGAAATCGAAGTCATCCAGCCAAACGAGATTTCACGTCGGCGGCGCGGCCACCGCGTCGGCCATCGCAAAAACCGCAATCAACCACACTACAAGGCAAGCCGTTTGGCGCTCGCGATGTCAACGGCGTTGCGGCTTCGAATCGATATCAAAGTCCAGTGTGTTGTTACCGGGCTGCACTTCGGCATGAAATGGTGAGCGCCGGGGGTCAGCATAGAGAATCGGCGTAAATGGTCGGCCGCTAGGTGCGTCACCTTCGATCTTGGCGGGGATAATTCTTGTCGCCCGGACGGTTACTATGTAAGCGCCAGGCCGGACACCGTCATTCGACCCCGTGGTCAGTGAGTACTGCCCGGATTCATCAAGCCGACCCACAGCTGGCGCGCCCGTGGTGGACTCAGGATAGAAGTAAACCGTTCCCCGGACATCGGTTCCACCGACCAGCGGCTGACCATCCATGCGGACCATGCCGCTGACGCTGGCAAATTCGCTTCCGCAGCCGGCGAGACACAGCAACGAAAGCGAAATCAACCCGCCCCGAAGTCGAACAAAATGAGTCTTACGTCTTGCTGGCACTATGTCCTCGGCTGGCTATCTACCTCTTCGGTCATTGGTTCGTCGGATTCGCTCTCGGCGTCGCCTACGCCAGTTGGCGCTTGATTCCCATTTGCAGGAAGATCCTCGGACTCCGGCTCAGCGACTACCGGACCAGCGTCCGAGCTGAGCTCGATGTCGTAGGTCTGGTTCCCCCGTTTGACGGTGCACATCAAGCCCGATTCCAATGGGTTGCCATACACGTAGGGTGTGATGGGTCTACCGGTCGGTGCCGGCGAGTCGTCACCGGCGGGGATGATTTCGGTCGCGCGGACGGCCACAAGGTAGTCGCCTGGCGCGAGAGCCGCTGTTCCGCCCGTGGAGATCGAGTATTTGCCATTCCCGTCGATCAGGGCGGTGGCGGTCGCCCCGCCCTCGACCGGCCGGAACAGCACGGTCCCGCGTTGCGACTTGCCGATCCGGAGCGGCTGGCCGTCGAGCTTCACCGTGCCACCGACCGTGGCGGTCATGTCGCTGCACCCGCCGCCGACGGCAGTCGCCAAGGCAATTGCCAGGGACAATCGTAATTTAGAAAAACGCGTCACTGAATTGCCTCCCTCGGAGACGGAACGATTAGAAACCCTCCGCGACCGACTCGCCACCATTTCGCGTGCAAGTCGTCCGGTACAGAACGTTGTCGACTGAGTCCGCGACAAAGCGCGCCGAACCGTCGACAAGACAGAATTGCCCCCCCCCGGGGTGACGACTCCGAAACCCTTGAGCGTCCCACCAAGCAAGGGAGAACTGCTCGGGGTCCTGCTCCAACAGCCCATAGTTGAGCGGGATATTGCAACTGCACCAATCGCCGTTGGAGTAGAACGCCGTCGAGTGTCGATTGAACGTGGAAACATCCTCGCCGATCATGAATGTCTTGCTCGTGCCGTCAGTGACTTTGGAAATTCGCACCGGTCTTTGGAAGGAATGCCGGAAGAAGATGCCGTCACTACGGATGTCACGGTGACAATCGCGCTGGTCCGCAGGATTCGGACTGCGCTCTTCGTACTGGCCACTGGGATACTGCGAGGCGTCGTTGTTAAAGAGGCCGCCGTCGCGCTGGCCAAGCCAAGTGTCGCCCAGAACACCCTTGTAACTTGAGACGGCCACTTCGCAACCAACCCACTGAAACTGTGAGTTCGAAAGCAGTAACGCGGATTCGTCGGTCGGGCAGTGGAGAACTTCCAGTTGGGACTTCATTAACTCTGGCACAGAAACGCCGTCCTTCAATGAGCCCAGCCCCACACCTTCCCGCGGTGCTCGACAGATGCTGATGCGGTATGTACCCTCAAACGCACCACCCTTCTTGAACTGATCGAATAATGGCTGCTCTTCCAATTGCGGCAGCAGGTTCAGAATCCAGCCCACACAGGGCTGCTCGATGCCGGGCGCTTCGCCCGGATCCGGGTAACCCATGCTGACCGGGAAGTGCTTCTTCACGTCGTGGTGGAGGAGCGCGGCGAGACCCAGGTTCTTGAGACTGTTGATGCAGCTCGTGCGTCGAGCCGCTTCGCGGGCGGCTTGGATGGCCGGCAACAACAACGCGACCAGGATGCCAATGATGGCGATCACCACCAAGAGTTCAACGAGGGTAAATCCTCGCCATTTCGCTAAACTGCGACGTGTCATGGATAGCTTCCTTGTCAAACATCCGCGACAGCGCGCCCGCGCAAGGGCTTCACATCCTGCGCGGGACACGCCGTCGTGGATCGAAACTGCACCACCTGAACCTAAAGCACCGATCGATTGGGTCGGTACAGGAACATGCTGCTCAAGATAGCCACGGACACCAGGAGCATCGAGGCTGGCTCGGGCACTGCAGCGGTGACGCTTCCAGCGCCCGCCCCAGAGGTGTTGCCGAACCGCGTTTTCCAGTAGGTGTAGTCACTAGCGGTCACGCCGCCGCCGTCGCCGTTGTTGTTGATGCTCGCCTCGGTCGCAGCGCCGAGGTTGTCGCGCCATTTAGAATAGTCGGCCGCATCGACGATGCCGTTGTTGTTGTAGTCGCCCGGCACCGTGACAACATTGGGCGTCAGCCGCATCAGGGACACATCATCAAACCACGATGCGCCCCCCTCATTATTGAGTTGAAGGAAGAACAGGCTGATCCGCGCTGAAACCGTGCCGGCAGGGGCGATGGCATTCACCACCCCCTCGACAAACAAATCCTGCGGCATGTTGGGGTCACGACCGTCGAGCAGCGGAAAGTCCTTGCCATTGACCGGCACAAAGGGCGCCGTCTCAATGACATTGCCGCTGGCGTTAAGGAACGAAATGGCCACCGTGTTGTAGTTCTGCTTACCCGCAATGCTGTCGCCAGCCGCTGTGAGAGCCTTGGCCCGAGCTTCAAACTGTTCGCCTGGCGTGGCCACTACGTTTTGCACCAACCCCGACGCGTTCGGGCCACCACTGAATGGGCCGAACATCTTGGCCATAAAGACGCCATCCGGTGCCATATCAGGCACACTTGGATCGATACCTCCGATGTCGTCCGGCTCGATGAACACGTTGTTGAACTTCAGCCATTGATCACGCGTTCCGCCGTTGGTCGGCGTGAGGTTCACCAGCGTACCAACTTCGAAGCTCGGGTCGCTGAGCAGGTTGGCGCTAGTGGTCGTGTTGATGCGATTCACCTCGACATGATCCACCTGAACGGCGTACGTCTGGTTGGCACCCTGGGTCGCCGCTGGCTGCAAGGCCGCATTGTACGCGTCGGCGAAGTCGCTGCCCGGCGCCCAGAGATTGAAATGGAGCTTCATCGGATCGTCTGGCACGTTGGTCGTCGCGGTGCGGATCAACTGGTTATTGACATACCACTTCATGTGCTGCGGCGTCCATTCGACCTTGTAGTTTTGGAATTGCGTCAAGTCGACGCCGGCGACGTCCGAAAACTGACCTTCGCCGGGATCGGAGAACGGCTCGTCATTCCAGTAGTTGGTGAACGGGTCGTTCGCCGCCGCTCCGACCGCTTGGTTGCTCAAGAGCTCGAAGTCGATCTCGTCGCGGACCAGGGTGCCCGGCGGATTCTCCCGCGTGACGTCGAACAAGAAGAAGCCGTCCACCAGGCCGCCGACCGTGGTCGGCTTGAGCCGCATGCGGGCTTCGAAGGTCAACCCGCCGCCCCGGGCAAAATTCCGCTTCGTGAGCAGATCGGTGCCCAAGAACTGGTTGCCCGGGTCGATTGGCGAATAGGTGTCGAGTTTGATCTCGGCTACCTTGCCGTCACTCGCGAGCGGCTCGACGATGCCCTCTTGGGGCATATCGGTGGCCGGATTGCCGCGGAATTGAGTGCGGCCAACGAACGTTCCCTCCGAGCCGAACGGCAACCGCCAGACAGTCGGATTGACGTTGCCCGTGCCGATAAAATCGTCGCGGAGCAGAAGTTGCGCTTCGGCGAACGACGCCGAGGCGGCGAAAACGCCCACGAACACCACGACCCACGCCAGTCTCCTGCCCGCACCACTTGTCTTCATGGCATTGATATCCCTCTATGAATGAAACTTCCCACAGCGCTCTACGCCTCGCCCGTTGTACGGTGAGTGACTTAGCATGCTGATCGTTTTGGACGGTGTAGGACCAAACTGACCAGCATGGTCACGATTGCCAGGAGCATCGTGGCTGGCTCGGGCACAGCCGTCGCGCTGAGGCTACCCGCCCCGGGCGGCAAAGTCATGCCGAAGTTTGTCTTCCAGCGAGTGTAATCATCCGCTCCAACTCCGGCGGTGTCGTCGTTGGGAAGTGCAGTTCCACTTCCGAGTCTGTCTCGCCAAGTACTGTAGTCCGCGGCGTCCACGGCATCGTTTTCGTTGTAGTCGCCCGGCAGGCCCGGATCCGCCGGAACCAACGTGGCCTGGAGATCATCGAAATAGCCGGTCCCAGCGCTTTGGTCGACAAAGAGTGCGAACATTTTGACTTCTGTCGTGCCCGCCGGTGCGACGCCTCGCGCCTGCGTGAATTGCCAGGTGTTCGGTGTGCTGGCGGAGTTGAGAAACGGCAGCGCCTGAATGCCGGGGAAGGCAGGCGCGTCTGCTTGACCAAAAATAATGGCCCCGGGCGGAAGGTCGTTCACGCCATCGCCGAAGACGATCTTCAGCAGCCCGAAGGTGGCATCCGCGGGCAACGCATTTTCCGTGAGCATATATCCCTGTAAGTCCCAAATTTCCCCCGGGTTCGCCGGGAAGGTCTGGTACGCTCCCGGAACGCCAAAGCCGCCGCCGCCGACGAGTTGCAGGGAACCGATCCCAGTGCGTACTGGATCAAGGTCGGCCGAAGCCGAGTTCGCATTGCCAAACGTGAGCCAATCGAGTGCGCCAGGAAATGGCTCGGACCCAAACACCGCACCGGTTTCAAACCCCGCGTTGATGAGTTGATTGGCCGCAGCCTGCGGGGCTGAGATCAGTGCAAACGCCATCGCGGCCAATGCTAAGAATTTCAAACGATTCATGAGTCTAAACTCTCCACACGAAAAGAAACGGATGTTGCGACGTCAAACACGCCCAATTCCGAACAGGCGCAACAGCGCCAAGCACCAAAACGCCTACGAATTGATGCGAACGTCGTTGATCTCGCGGTCGCTCCCTGCAATGTCGAAAATTGCAATCAACCTCTGTTTAAACCACCCGCTTGCGGTTGCCCCCTCGCAACCGCAGCGATCTGACATCGCGCGCATCGCCCGTACGCCGACCGGGACCGATTCCATTGCGGCGACCGTCCCTTGCAGGAACAGACTCCGACCCTGACGCCGGTGCGGCGTTTACGGACGACGTGCTACTCTACACATCATGAAAACTAAACCGTTAGACCCGACGACGTCGGGCGCCAACGAGCATTAAACCGCTCAAGCCCAGCAGCGTGACCGTTGCCGGCTCGGGAACCTTGAACGAGAAATCGTCAACGAAAACCGTCCCAGGCCCCGTTGGTGAAAACGACTGGATGGCATAGACCGCGCGGCCGATGGTTGCTCCGGCCGGCACGGTCGCCGTCAAGTTGAACATCGTGTAATCGGAACTCAAGGGCGGAACCAAGTTCGGGGTCCGGGAAATCTCCGAGGTGGCGTCGCGCCATTCAATGCGGATTTCCGGGCCCACGTTGGTAGTGCCGACGGCCTTGTGCCAGCCCATGAAGCTCCAGGTGCTGCCAGCAGTCAAGCCGGGAATGTCCTGAAACACACCGGCAAAAGCATTAGCGCCGGTGATCGAGAAGTCGACATGCCCGGCGCCGGTGCGTGGCATGACCGCGCTATTGGCGGTCGATGCCGGGCCACCCGCGAAACCTTCCCAAGAGCCGACGAACGGAGGACCGTCGAAGGTCAGCGGACTTTCGAAGCTTGGATCGGCGAACTGGTTTGCCGACGCCCCAGCGGCGACGAGCAACGCGATCGCGACCGCTGCAAGGGCAGAGAATTTCAAACGTTTCATGAGCCATACCTCCACAGAAAACAAAAAGGATGTGTCGTGACCGCCAATTGCCCACCTGGATGCCGCGGCGTCACGTTCGCCACGGCGTCGGGCACCAAATCCGCCGCTTCACCTGTCGTCTCAAATTCCACCATAGCCGTCAAAGAGGGATCCAACCCAGCCGGCACACTTCCGCGTCCTTTGCTTCCCGACCGCTCCAACAACTGCTCCGGAAAACGTTTGAGAAACATTTTGCGGAACTGTTTCTGTTACGTTACAGCGATTTGTTTCTGCTGTCAACAAGTTTGTCAAATTTTTCCGAAGAGACTTCCCATCTTAACAATCGTACTAGGCCAACCGATCAGCTTCCCACCGTTTCCAGCCGTTCGCCGCTCGGTAGGACGCGAATTGCACGGGCCGGCGCTCGACCTGTCGAGTGATTGATCTCCAGCCAGGCGCTGCCAAGCACGACGGTTTCCCGCTCTTCCGGCTGCAAACCGCAATGCCGGATCAATAGTTCATACGCCAGGCGCCCCAATTCGCGCGAGTCCTGGCAGACGGCCGTCATCGCGGGATAGACGGCACGACGAGTGTCGGTATCGTCGAAGCCGAGGATCGAGAGCTCGTCGGGAATCCGCAGGCCGATCTTGTGGGCCTCGTTGATCGCACCATCGGCGATCAGGGGATCGGCAATGAAAACCGCCGTTGGTGGCGTACTGAGACTCATCATTTTCCGCATCAATTGGGCCCCATCGAGCCGATGGGCCGGGACGCGAAACTCGAGCTGTCCGTCGTACAAGCCGCGAGTTCGCAAGATCTGGCGGTAGGCTTCGAGGCGGTCGAGGTGGTCGCCGTCGTCGGTCTCATTGGCCGCGAAAGCGATCCGTTTGTGACCGAGGGAAACCAGATGTTCGACGCCTTCGGCGCTCGCGGTCCGCGATTCATTGTAGGCAAAGGCCAGTCGGGGGTGTTCGAAATGATCGCCTAGCACAACTGCGGGAAAGCCCTCGTCGGCGATCACCCGCGCGATGTCGCGGTCGGCTAAGGTCGAGCGAAGGATTGCACCGCGGATGCCCTTGCGGAAAAAGAATTGGGAATAGGTTTCGCTAGCGCTTTTATCGCGCCGCAGGTGGACAATATTCAGATCGTAATCGCTTTCCAGCATGGCAGTTACGATGCCATCGAGGCATGCGGCATCATAGGGTGAACCGACGGAAAACGGCCCCGTGTAAACCAGCGCGATGGAGGCCGCCGAACGCCGGCCGACTGTTGGCGAATAACCGCAGCGGCTCACGGCATCCAGGACGCGATCTCGTAGTTCGGGAGCGACGGCCGTGCTGCCATTCACGACGCGCGACACGGTGGCGATCGAAACACCGGCTTTTTGGGCCACTCTGCGAATGGTAGTCATGAAACGATTGTAACGCCGAGAAAGCAAGTAAGAAACTGTTTCCGATATTCACGATACCGGCAAATTTGGGCTGTGTCAATCAATTGGCGAATCGCGGTCGGGTGGTGGCGATAATCGGTGAAGAGACGCGTCGCGGTGGGATTGCGACTCGCTACACTGACACGAGGATTTCCTCGTAATATTGGTCGCCCATGCCGTCGGACTCGAAAAAGCTATCGATCAAGGAGAAGCTCGCCTATGGCCTGGGCGATTCGGCGGCCAATCTGATCGGTTCGACGCAGGCCACGTTTCTGCTGTTTTTCTACACCGACGTGTTTGGCATTTCGGCCAAGACCGCCGGAGCGATCTTGCTGGTGTCCAGAGTGGTCGACGCTTTCAACGACCCCATCGTCGGGGCACTGGCCGACCGCACGACCACGCGCTGGGGGCGGTATCGACCGTGGGTACTGTTGACCGCCGTGCCGATGGCAGTCGCGCTAGTGCTCTGTTACACGACGCCGGACACCAGCCCCGCCGGCAAGGTCGTTTGGGCGATCGTGACCTACAACTTGATGATGATCGTCTATGCTGCGAACAACATTCCCTATTGCGCGCTCTCCGGCGTGATGACGAGCGACGGGAATGAACGGACCAACCTCGCCTCCTGGCGGTTTCTCTGTGCGATGGCGGCCGCACTCGCCGTCAACATGTTCACCGTCGACATGGTCGAATTCTTTGGTCGAGGGGATGCTGCATTGGGCTATCAATGCACGATGGTAGTTTGGGGCGCCATCGCGGTGACGTGTTTTGTGACCACATTCGCGTTCACGCGGGAACGCGTGAGCCCCAGCCCCAGGCAGCATTCGTCGTTGCTCGAGGATCTGTCTGACTTGTTCCACATTGGACCGTGGATCGCACTATTCCTGCTGGCATCGCTGATCTATGTCCAGCTCGCGCTTCGCGGAGGCACGATGCTGTACTATTTCCAACACTACCAGCAAGCTCCGCAACTGCTGGATTGGATCGGCAACTTCGGGCTGTTCAATGGCGTCGGTCTGGCGGTGATCATGGTCGGCGTCTTTCTTTCGAATCCCTTGGCCAAGAGATTCGGCAAACGCAACACGTTTCAGGTTTGCCTGTTGCTCTCGTCCATTCTGATGGCATCGTTCGTGTGGTTGCCGCGCGACTCGGTGAAGGGTTTGTTCGCGCTGCAGATTCTCTTGCAGTTGACGTTCGGGCCCACGATTCCGCTGTTGTGGGCGATGATGGCCGACGTGGCGGACTATGCGGAATGGAAGACTGGTCGCCGGTCGACCGCGCTGGCGTTCGCCTCGATCGTCTTTGGGCTGAAGCTCGGATTTGGCATCGGCGGCTGGTTCAACGGCGAGTTGCTACATAGCGCCGGTTACTCGGCCAAGGAGGAGCAATCGGCGGAGGCCCTCCGCGCGATCGCTTGGCTGATCAGCGTGTTTCCGGCGGCCGCACTGTTCGTCGGCTTCGTCGTATTGTTCTTCTATGGCATCGATCAGCGGCTGGAACGAGAGATCGAAGAGACGCTGCGCCAGCGACGCAGCGAACTTCAAGGAGCCGAGGCGCCTTCGACCGCCGCGCGGTAAATGCTCGCGCTATACGGCGGCACGGTGACGTCGCCCCCGAATGGGACATCCGTTTCTTCGTGGATGGCGACGGGCTGCTTGTCGACAGTGTTGAAGGCCTGCGGATCGTTGCTCTCGCCCGTGATCCGCCACACCTTTGCAGTGGATGCCAACTTCAAGCCGGCGACGTCGAGCTCGAACGACTGCGGCTTGTCGGACGAGTTCACGACGCCAATCGTCACGGCACTGCCGTCCTCGGTGCGGGCGGCAGCGACGTCGAGCGATGCGTCAGCGTGGTTTCCGGAAACGGCGAGCGGCGTCGTACCGAACTCGCGTCGGTAGAGCAAAAGGGGCAGGGCGGTGGAGTCGAAGAACGCCCCCGTTTTGGTCGTCTTGATGCAGCCGATCACGTTGACCGTCTGCGCGTAGTGAGCCATTTGAATGAGATCGCTCTGGCGGAAATACTCGTGCAATCCCGCAGCGATACCGAGTGCATCGCGGAGCCTGTAGACGCAGCCCAACTCGCCGTACTCATAAGGCTCATACCAGTAGTTCCACTCGTCCATCGCGATCGGCACGACGCGGCCCTTCAAATTCGGCAGTTCCGCCTGCAATTTTCGATGGCCGTCGGCTTTGCCGCGAATCGCGTTCACGATTTGAGCGGTGTGCCGCGGGATGTCGTCATTGGTGCCGCGGACGTAGAAATGCTCTGACAACAGGTCCATGTGATCGGCGCTGTGTTCGAGCATGCCGCGTGACCAACTGCGATTGCCGCCGCGGCCCAAATCGCCAGAGCCGACCAGCACCAGGTTTGGATCCGCCTTACGCATCGCGGCAGCGACCAGATTGTGTTTCAGCACGTATTGATTGAGCTGCATGAAGCCAAGCTGCCAGGAGCCCCACATTTCGTTGCCGACACACCAGTATTTTACGCCGAACGGCTCGGTGTGGCCGTGCTTCGCGCGCCACGAACCACCCACGGTGTCGGCCGCGCCGTTGCAGTACTCGACTTCCTGGCCGGCCGAGTAGTCGTCACCAAAACCGGTGTTGGCGGCGATCATCGGCTCGGCGTTGACTTCGTGGCAGAAGTCGATGAACTCGTCGATGCCGACGTCGTTATGTTCGACGCCGGTCCAAGCGGGGTTGCGACGGGGCGGGCGGCGATCGCGGTCGTCGATGCCGTCGCGCCAGTCGTAACCGCTGACAAAGTTGCCGCCGGGCCAGCGATACATCGGTGCGTTGAGCTGCTTCAAGAGGGCAAGCGTGTCGCGCCGCATGCCGCGAACATTGTCGGCCGGCATCAACGACACGGTGCCGATCGAGCATGGCGCGCCGGCCACTTCGATTGCCAGTCGGGCGTGGTCGGTGCTCGCGCCGGCCGTGAATTGGAACGGGAACCGTTTGTATTCGTGGCCAATTCCGCCGATGTTGATCGTCTCTCGCTCGGACTCGCCATCACCCCAGATGAGCGTGACTTTGGCTTTCGACTCGCCATCGGGCGACTTGAGCCAGAGGTAGCCGTCATACTTTTTGCCGGCGACAACGCCCAAGTCGTTCTGCCGGATGCCGCTTCCAGCAGTGACTTCCGGTGTGTGTTCGCCAACAAACGCGCCATCCTTGATCATCGTCACGGAGCCGGACGGGCCAGTCACTTCCCACGGCGACGCACCGACAACGGGAAACTCGCTGTTCTTCAAATCGCGGTAGGGATCGTACTTGTCGCTGACTGGAAAGTAAAACTTGCGGTCCTCGAGCATCTCGGCCCAAATTCCCCCGTAGATGCAGCGACCCAGGTGCTCGATAAACTGAGCGTAGATGAACGGGTTGATCCGCGTGCCGAGTTTGGCGGCGTTGACCGTTACCATGATCTTGGCGTCGGCAGGTTCGGCTGAGTCGGCGGCATCAACTTTTTCCACCCGCAGGTCATCAAGCCAGACTCGTCCGGTCGCCAGGCCCCAACCGCCGAGCGAACAGTGGACGCGATTGTTGCGGCCGGTTGTACGGAAGGTCGATTCGAGCCGCATCCAATCGTTGGTGCCGGAAAGCTGTTTCGTGGGCCGTTCGTCGCCGTCGAAATGAATCACGATGCCGCGGCCGCTCGAACCTTCGAGATTCTCGGTCTTCACCCAGCCGGTAAGTCGGTATTCCGTATTCGGTTCCAGCTCGATGGGATGGAGCCACGAGACGTCGCCGCCTGGTGCGTCGGCTTCGAGCAACAGGCACTTGCCACCCTGTCGACCGCCCTCGACAACGTCGAATCGTCCGTCGCCGGTCCAGACCGTGGTTTCCCACGGCGAATCCGAATCGCCGTTCGTCGATGCCAAGTCGACGGCCGAGAGCAAGTTTTTTCCCGCCAGTGCCGGCGAAGCGAATAGCAGCAACAAGCCAGCGAGCAGGGCGTAAGACTTCATTGCGGAAGGCCTTTCATGGTTGAGATGCGTTTGCGGCAGCCGGTTCATCCAAGCACGCAGCCAATGCATAAATGAGAGCCCCGTTCCAATTGATGGCGATTTCGTTGGTGCGGTAGTCGTCTTGTTCGTCGTGCCAGTCGGTCGGGCGCGGGTGCGGCCCGCCGACGAGATAGCCTGGCCACGGCTGGTCGACATTGTCGGCGGCCGAGCGACGGTCGTGCGGAAACTTGGGCGGGTGATTGCCCAGGCCGGTCACATAGGAGCGGCCATGCACATTGCGGCCGAAGAGATGATTAACCGCGTCGAGTTCGGTATCCCGATACTCAGGCTTCGCGTCGATACGCCGTGCCGCTTCGAGCACAACCACCTGGCGAGCGACCGTGCCGTTGCAGCCCCAGAAGTAGCGGCTGCCGAGCGGCCGGGCGTAACCGTGCTGGTTGCGCGTCGCCACGATTTGGTCCGCCGTGTCGATGAGATCTTGGCGAGTTTTCGCGACGAGCGCCGTGTCGCGGCCGGGACGCCCGGATTCCAAGTAGGTGATGAGGCCGAGATTCTGGACATTGCCCCAATCCCAATTGGAATCGAATTTGCCTTGCAAGCGGATCTGCGGCGGCTCGTCCTCGTCGCCACGATTGCGTCGCCACTCGCGCCGCTCGGGCTGGCGCCTCCTGGCGCGGGACTCGAAATCGGCGAGCGCATCGGCGTCGCCAGTGGATTCCCAGATTTCGGCAGCGGCCCACAGGCGGGCGCTCCAATCGCTGCTGTCGTAGCCGACGGTGGTGAAGCCTTGTTGACCGGGGCGCTGATAGTCGGGATGCGACGTGAGAAATGTGTAACCTTTCTTGGCCGCGGCGAGACAGCGATCGGCGAACTCAGGATCGTACGGGCGGAACTCCCTAGCCGCCACGGCCAGCATGGCCACAAAGCTAGCCGTCGCCTGGCTGCCCCACTCGCCAAAGAAACGTCGATCCAATTCCGCCTCGGGCAGCATGTAGGCCGAGTAATTCGGTGCGCTCAATTTATGGTACACCGAACCGTCGTCGGCCTGCATCGAGAGCAGCCAATCGAGCTCCCACTTCACTTCCGCCAGCAAGTCGGGAAGCAGACCGTCCGACTCGGGAATATCGAGCTCGATGCGTTCGAGGCGCGGCCTAAAGTCGTGCCAAGCGCGAAGCATGCATCCGACCGTGACGCCGGCATTCACGACGTACTTGTTGTAGTCACCCGCGTCGTGCCAGCCGCCGGTGGCAGTTCGATGCCGCTTTTCCTTGGGAACATCGGCGCCGACGACAAAGTCGAGGTGGCCGTCGTCGAGGTGGCAGGCAGCGTGCTCAAAGACTTGGTCGTTGTGCTCGCCGCGAACCGCCGTCCCGCAGCGTAACAGGTACATTGCGCGGGATACCGTGCGGAAGGGCTCCACATACACGTCGGCAGAAACTCGAAACGGGGGTGACGGTCCAACTTGGGGCACTTCGAGTCGATACTCACCCGGTTCGCTCAGTGCGGAGAAGTCGGCCAAGTAGAGTTCTTCGTCCGTGTCTTCGTTGCGAATCGGTCCGGTGACTGGTCCCTCGAGCACGCGTTTGTCATCGCTCGTGCGGACGACGACAAATGTCTCGCTCGGCTTGGCGATCGATGCCCGCTTGGATGCGCTGGGTAAGTAACCGAGCGTGTTCAAGCGAACGGTTGTCGATGGCGCAGGCGCTGATTGGGCCAGAGCGACCGCCCCAATTGCCGGCCAGCCGATTACCGCCGTCACGAAGAACAATTGCGCCAACCGAAGAGTCCGCTTCATCACGCCATTCTAATCATTTCCTGCGCGAATTTGCCAGCCATTTCATGGAGACTGGAGGTCGCGAACAATTAGCCGTGTTCGACGTAGATAGTACCATTTTCCACGGAGATCGAGACTTCGGCGGCCCGGGCCGCCTCTTGCAGCGCCGCATCGAGCATCACGACGGGATCGCGGCTGACGTCGATCCGCCGCATCAGGCCATCGCCCTTCTTGTCGCCCACGGCGAGCGCGATCTTCAGCCCGCGGCGTTTACACTTCACGCGCGTGCCGTCTTCGAGTGTCGCGTTCATCGGCTTGACGTAGGCGTCGATGTAGTGGACGCCGATGCCAGATTTATCGCCGGAGTGCTGAGGCAGTTTTTCGACTGCGGCCTGATTCACATCGCAGAGCTTGAGTTTCATGACGATCTCGAGGGAACAATTCGCGATCAATTCTTAGCCGCGACCTGGGAGGCTGCACGATTCTGAAAAATGAATTCGTCCATCGCCGCGCGAAATGCGCGGATGTGATCGGGCGTGCTGCCGCAGCAAGCACCGACGATGCTCGCACCGGCCGCGAGGAGTGGCGCCACGTTCTGGACCATGTCCTCGGGCGATTCGTCGTAGACGACTTTCATCTGGATGAGTTTGGGGAGCCCCGCGTTGGGTTGGGCCATCACGGGGAGATCGGTCACCGCGCGGTATCGCTGAACCGCTTCGCGGGCACGAATCATATCCATGCCCGTGCCGCAATTGAGGGCGACGACGTCGGCGCCGAGTTGCTCCATCAATTTCGCGGCTTGTTCGGGATCGATGCCCATCATCGTGCGAAAGGTTGAGCCATCGAGCGTCACGTCGTAGGCCATCGAACCGATCACGCAAGCTGCTCCGGCCTCTTTGGCGGCCCGGATGCCAAGCGTTAACTCTTCGAGCGAGGTTTGCGTTTCGATGATGATTGCGTCAGCGCCGGCGTCGACGAGGGCTCG
>JANNTD010000148.1:0-6027 GCA_031403315.1 Planctomycetota bacterium | reverse complement strand
GGCGAGTGAACTGAAAACTGAGAACCGACAACTGAGAACTGAGTTATGGGTCAAAAAGTCAATCCAATCGGTTTTCGCACCGGCATCATGATCGGCTGGAAGAGCCGTTGGTATGCCTCGAAGCGCGAGTTCTCCGAATTGCTCTTGGAAGATTTCAAGATCCGCAAGTACGTGACGGACAAGTATCGCTTTGCCGGCATCCCGACGATCGAGATCGAGCGGACCCGCGACGAGGTGAGGGTCGTGCTGCACGCGGCGCGGCCGGGTGTGATCATCGGCCGCAAGGGCCAGCAGGTGGATCAATTGCAGGACGAGTTGCAAAGCCTGGTCGGCCGGCGGATCAACATCAAGATCGAAGAAATCGCGCGTCCGGAGATTCAGGCCCACCTGGTGGCCGAGGAAATCGCCGAGCAGCTTTCGAAGCGGGCGAGCTTCCGCCGCACGCTCAAGCGGGCCATCGAGCAGACGATGGAAGCCGGCGCGAAGGGAATCAAGATCCAGATCTCCGGCCGCCTCGGCGGTTCGGAAATGGCTCGGCAGGAAAAGCAGATTGCCGGGTCGGTGCCGCTCTCAACGCTGCGGGCGAAGATCGATTACGGCTTCGTCGAGGCGTCCACCGCTCAAGGCAACATAGGTGTTCAAGTGTGGGTTAACCAAGGCATGTACGAGGACCAGTCCGATGGCGCTGATGCCCAAGAGGGTCAAGCACCGAAAAAGCCAAAGAGGGCGTATAAAAGGTAACGCCACGCGGGGTAACCGCGTCGTCTTTGGTGAGTTCGGTTTGCAAGCGACGCAGGGCGGCTGGGTGAGCGCCCAAACGATCGAAGCGGGACGTGTTGCGGCGACGCAGTACATCCGCGGCGAAGGGCGGCTGTACGTCCGCATTTTCCCGCACAAGTCGGTGACCTCGATCCCGCTCGAAACCCGCATGGGTAAGGGCAAGGGCGAGCCCGAGTATTGGGCGGCGGTCGTGCGGCCGGGGACGGTGCTTTACGAGTTGGGCGGCGTCACGGAGGCGGCCGCCAAGATGTGCCTGGCGCGCCTCGCGCACAAGATGCCGATCCGCGTACGGATGGTCCGACGAACTGGTTGATCACTCAAGAGATTTGAATATTAGCGGCCGGACTTGCCCGCCGATTTAGCGAACGAACCATGGCCAAATCCGACGAACTACGCGACATGAGCGACGAGCAGATTGGGCTGACGCTCAAGGATGCCGTCGATAAGTTGTTCCGGCTGAAAATTCAGTCGCAGACCGAGCGGCTCGATGCCCCGAGCGAGTTGCGGCGGAATCGGCGGCTGGTGGCACGCATCAAGACAATCCAGAACCAACGAGCCAAGAAAGCGGCGGTTGCCGCGGCTGTTTAGACGAGTAGGCCGTCGAGAGAAAACAGGTTAGTCATGCCCAAACGACAAATCATCGGCCTGGTGACCGGCGACAAGATGCAGAAGACGCGCCGCGTCGAGATCGAGCGGTTGGTCCGCCATCCGAAGTATGGCAAGTTCCTGCGCCGTCGCACGGTCTGCCACGTCCACGACGAGAACAACGAATCTCAGCAAGGCGACACGGTCGAGATCATCGAGGCCCCGCCGCGCTCGAAGACGAAGCGCTGGGACTTGGTGCGGATCGTGTCGAAGAGCCAGCAGGTGGATATCGCGGCCATGCGGGCGGCGGCCAAGCTGCAGGAAACCGCCGCAACGGAAGGGATCGTTTAGCCGGCCGGAATTGCTAATCCAATCACTTGGGTGGCGAACAAAAACTGGGCCGCGGTGAAATACCATGATTCAAATGCAATCCAGACTCGTTGTTGCTGATAACACCGGCGCCAAAGAGGTAATGTGCATCAAAGTGCTCGGTGGCAGCCGCAAGCGCGTGGCTGGGCTGGGCGACATCATCGTCTGCAGCGTGAAGCACACGTTGCCGACGAGCGAAGTCAAAAAGAAGGCCGTGGTGCGGGCCGTGATCGTGCGGGTCAAGCGTCCCACGCGGCGGCCGGATGGCAGCTATGTGCGGTTCGATTCGAACGCTGTGGTGCTGATCGACGCCGACAAGAACCCGCGTGGTACGCGCATTTTCGGCGCCGTCGCCCGCGAGCTCCGCGACCGCCGGTTCATGAAAATCGTAAGCCTCGCCAGCGAGGTGGTGTAAGACCCATGTTGATTCGTAGTGGTGATACTGTCGAAGTGATAACCGGCGCGGACCGGGGTGTGAAGAGCCGCGTGGTCCTGATCGATCGCGCGTCCGGCAAGGCGATCGTCGAAGGAGTGGCGCGTGTGTACAAGCACGTCCGCCGCAGCCAGAAGCATCCGCAGGGCGGCCGGCTCAGCAAAGAGATGCCGGTGCAGCTTTCGAACGTGGCGTTTTACTGCACCACGTGCGACAAGGGAGTCCGGCTCGGCGCGCGGTTCACCAAGGACGGTAGCAAGGAACGCTTCTGCAAGAAGTGTGGCACGGGCGTGGGGCAAATTGCTCCCGCCAAGGCCGCCCACGCCACGACCGGCGTTGACAAGAAAAAGCCAGCGCCCCGCAAAGTGGCCGCCAAGAAATAGCATTTGATCGAGAGACAATCCTAGGTACGGAATTTAGCGGTGGAGCCCTGTTCCACAGCGTGATGTCATGGCAAAAGCAGCAATTACTGCCCCCGCACCAGTCGCTCCCCCGCGACTCCAGGAACGGTATCAGCAGGAAATCGTGCCCGCGCTGGCCAAACAGTTCGGCCGCACGAATCTCCACTCGATACCCAAGCTGGAGAAGATCGTTGTGAGCATGGGCGTGTCGAGCTCGGTGACCGACAAGAAGTTCATGGAAGAAGCGGTCGGCGCACTCTCCGAGATCACGGGCCAGAAGGCGGTCCGCTGCAAGGCCAAGAAGAGCGTCGCCGCGTTCCGTGTCCGCGAGGGAATGGACCTGGGGGCGAAAGTGACGCTCCGTGGCCGCCGGATGTACGAATTTTTGGACCGACTGATTTCGCTCGCCCTGCCTCGGGTGCGCGACTTCCGCGGCCTGAAGGTGAACGCCTTCGACGGCAATGGCAACTACAGTCTGGGCCTCAACGAGCAACTGGTGTTTCCGGAACTGAATCCGGACAAGTACACGCGGGTCCAGGGGATGAACATTGCCTTGATTTGTTCTTCGCACTCGAACGACGAGTCGCGGGAACTGTTGAAGAGTTTGGGATTGCCGTTCCAACGTGAAGGTTCGGCCGCTTAACGATTTTTTCACGCCCTGCATTGGGAAAGAGACCCTCGTGGCAAGTAAATCCAAGATCGCCAAGGCCAAGCGCCCGCCGAAGTTCAGCACCCGTACCGAGTCCCGCTGCAACCTGTGTGGCCGGCCCCGAGCCGTGTACCGTAAATTTGGCTTGTGCCGAATTCATTTCCGCGAGTTGGCGGATCAAGGGAAGATTCCCGGCGTGCGGATGGCGAGTTGGTGAGAAGAGTGAGTATTGGGTAAGCGACCGCGCTTGCTCACGTATCCTGGAGTTCATGACAACATGATGACCGACCCGATCGCCGACATGCTAACCCGCATCCGCAATGCGGTGCGGATCGAGCATCCCGAGGTAAACATGCCGCTTTCCAAAGTGAAGCGCGGTTTGGCCGAGGTGCTCAAGCGTGAAGGTTACATTTGGGACTGGCACGAAGCGGAAGACGCAGACGCGCCGAGCAAGCAGCTTTCGATTCAGCTCAAGTACGGGCCGAACGGCGAGCGCGTGATCCGCCATATCAAGCGGGTCAGCAAGCCGGGTCGCCGGGTCTACAGCCCCGCCGATCGCTTGCGCCCCGTGCTCAATGGTTTGGGAATTTCCATTATCAGCACCAGCCGCGGCGTGATTAGCGACCGCGAGGCGCGGCAACGCAACCTCGGCGGCGAAGTGCTTTGTGAAGTGTGGTGAGAGAAGTTATCAGTCGTCAGTTGTCAGCCATCAGTCCAAGATGGCTCACTGAAAACTGAAAACTGAAAACTGAAAGCTGAAAGCTGAAAACTGAAAGCTGAAAGCTGAAAACTGAAAGCTTTGAAAATGTCCCGTATCGGCAAAAAATTGATTCCGCTGCCTCCCGGCGTGAAGGTGAACATCGCGAACGGCGAGATCATCGTCGAAGGCAAGCTCGGCAAATTGCAGTACCGCCATCGGCCGGAGATCGACATCAAGGTCGAAGCCGAGCGCAACGCCGTGGTCTGCTCGCGCGGGTCCGAGGAGCGCGAGATTCGCGCCTACCACGGCCTCACCCGGGCGCTCGTGGCCAACATGATCCAAGGCGTCAGCGACGGCTACGAGAAGAAGCTCGAGATCCAAGGCGTCGGTTACCTGGGCGCGATCCAGGGCAAGGTCCTGCAGCTGCGCGTCGGTTTCGCCAACGAAATACAAAAAGAAATTCCGCCGGGGCTGACGGTCACCTGCCCGGATCAAACCCACATCGTGATCAAAGGCATGGACAAGCAGCAGGTGGGCCAGTTTGCGGCCGAGGTCCGTGCGGTCCGCAAGCCGGAACCCTACAAAGGCAAAGGCATTCGTTACGACGGCGAAGTCGTCCGACGCAAGGCGGGCAAGACGGCCACGTAGTTGGCGCCGGCGGCCACGCCGGACTAGTGCGAATTAGCATTGTCCCTTGCTCAGGCATCGAACCACCCCAGTACCATGGAAACTCAACAGAAAATTGCCAGTCAGCGTCAGCGTCGCACGTTCCGTGTGCGGAAGCGCACGCGCGGCACGCTGGGGCGGCCCCGCTTGTGCGTGAACCGCAGCCACAAGCACATCTCGGCCCAGATCATTGACGACCTGGACGGCAAGACGCTCGCCAGCGCCTCGTCGCGCGACAAACAGATCGCGGCCAAACTCAAGTACGGCGGCAACCAGACGGCGGCCCAAGTCGTCGGCAAGGCGCTTGCCGAGCGGGCCACCAAAGCGGGCATCACCGCCGTCTGCTTTGATCGCGGTCCTTACAAATACCACGGCCGCGTCGCCGCGCTCGCCAACGCGGCGCGCGAAGGCGGATTGCAGTTTTAACCAACGAATAACCTCCGCATCTACTTCGCATAACCAAGGAATTCCGTCGTGGCAGCCAATACGAAAGATCGTGTTCAGGGTGAACTTGGCGAGAACATCGTCGCCATCCGCCGTTGTGCGACGGTCGTCAAGGGCGGACGCCGCTTCAGCTTTGCCGCGATGGTCGTCATGGGTGACGGCAAGGGCAAAGTCGGCTGGGGCTACGGCAAGGCGAACGAAGTGCCGCCGAGCGTCGAGAAGGCTCGCAAGGAAAGCATGCGGAGCATGGTCTCGGTGCCGCTCGAGGGTTCCACGATTCCGCACAAGGTGGATGGCTACTATGGCGCGGCCCATGTGGTGCTCGTGCCAGCTTCGCCTGGTACCGGCGTGATCGCGGGCAAGGCGGTGCGGGCCGTGTGCGAGTCGGCCGGCATTCACGACATCCTCACCAAGAGTTTCGGTTCGAACAATTCGGTATCGCTGGTCAAGGCGACGTTTGCGGCACTGGCGCTCCTGCGGCCCAAGCAAGACGTCGAACGCCTGCGTGGAGTCACGCTGTCATGAATCTCAGTGACGTTCATCGTGGAGTCCGCAAGAACCGCGCCCCCAAGCGGCTCGGCCGGGGCATCGGCTCGGGCCAGGGCAAGACGGCGGGCCGCGGCCACAAGGGCCAGAACTCGCGGGCCGGCACGTCGCGCTCGGCGATCTATGAAGGCGGTACAACGCCGATGGTCACCAAGGTGCCCAAGCGCGGCTTCCACAACAAGTGGGCGATTCGCATCGCGGCCGTCAACGTCGCTGCGCTCGAAGAACACTTCGCGGCGGGCGATGAAATCACGCCCGCTGCCCTCGTGGCCAAAAACCTCACCAAGGGGCGCTTCGATCAGTTGAAGCTCTTGGGCGACGGCAATCTGACCAAGAAATTCAAAGTTTCGGCACATCGCTTCAGTGAATCGGCCAAGGAAAAGATCGAAAAAGCCGGCGGCCAGGCGATCGTCATCCCCGGCCCGGCACCTGTGGTGAAAAACGTCAAGCGGGC
>JANNTD010000147.1:0-11407 GCA_031403315.1 Planctomycetota bacterium | reverse complement strand
AGTTGCAGTAGCCGCAGCGATGCCGGCAGAAGGGCACATGGATGTACGCCGAGCGCGGCGGCGCGAGCATCCCATCTCGCGCGTCGAACTGCAAATTGTTGACCGTAGCACCCATACAGCGATTCTACGAGCCACCGTCGGCCGCCGCCATCGACGCGGAATCCAACTGGACCCTGTGCGTCGACTTGGGCCATAATGCCTACCTCGCAGCAGGCGGCAAGGGACTTGGCCATGCACGACACGCACGAATTTCTCCAGACGCTTACGGTCGTCCTCTGCGCGGCGGCCGTGACCACGGTCCTGTTCCAGCGGTTGCGGCAGCCGGTGGTGCTCGGCTATTTGCTGGCGGGGCTGGTCGTCGGGCCGCATGTGCCGATCCCTTTGAACGCCGACATGAACGTCGTGCAGACGCTCGCCGAGCTCGGCGTCATCTTGCTGATGTTCTCGCTCGGCATCGAGTTCAGCCTGCAAAAGCTGCTGCGCGTCGGCCCGACCGTCGGCTTTGTCGCCGTGATCCAGTGCAGTCTCATGCTTTGGCTCGGCTACGTGGCGGGCCAGGCTTTTGGTTGGTCTTGGCTGCAAAGTCTCTACGCGGGAGCCGCGATCTCGATCTCCAGCACAACGATCATCGTCAAAGCGTTCGAAGAGCAGCGAATCAAGGGCGACTTCACGCACATCGTGTTCGGCATTCTGATTGTCGAGGATCTGATTGCGATCCTGTTGATCACGATCCTGACCACACTCTCGGCGGGCCGCGAACTCGGTGCGCGCGAACTGGCGATGACCACCGGCCGGCTGAGCGGCTTCCTGCTGCTGTTGATCGTGGTCGGCTTGCTCACGGTGCCGCGGTTGATGCGGTCGGTCGCCAAGCTCGACCGGGCCGAGACGACGGTCGTCGCCAGCATCGGCATCGCCTTCGGTTTCGCGTATCTCGCGGCTTACGTTGGCTATTCGGTGGCGCTCGGGGCGTTCATTGCGGGCAGCCTCGTGGCCGAGTCGGGCGTGGCGAAAACCGTCGAGCACCTGGTGTTGCCGGTCCGCGATATGTTCGCCGCCATCTTTTTCGTCTCGGTGGGGATGTTGATCGACCCAATGGCGATCGTCGAGCACTGGCCGATCGTGCTCGCGTTCCTGGTGATCGTCGTCGTGGGCAACGTGTGTGCCGTCACGCTCGGCTCATTTCTGACCGGCCAGAGCGTGCAGACGTCGGTCATAACCGGCATGAGCCTGGCGCAGATCGGCGAGTTTTCGTTCATCATTGCCGGCGTCGGCGTGACGATGGCGAGCGCGGCGGACAAGCCGACTTATGAACTTTTGTATTCGATCGCGATTGCCGTGTCTGGCATCACGACGCTGCTCACGCCGTGGCTGATCCGCGCGGCCGAGCCGACCGCCGCGGCGGTGGACCGCAAGCTGCCCCGTTCGCTGCAGACGTTTGTCGCGCTCTACGGCACTTGGCTCGAAAAATTGCAGGCGAGCTCGGCCGACGAACACACCAACCGCATCCGGCAGCTTGTGCGCTGGCTGGTGGTCGACGCGATCGTGGTCGCGGTGATCATCATTGGTGCGTCGCTGGAACTCGACACGATCAGCGATTGGGCCCGGCAGCAGTTTCAGCTCTCGCCCAATCTGTCGACGGCGCTGGTGGTGGTGGCGGCGGCGACGATTTCGGCGCCGTTTTGGATCGGGTTGGTGCGCATGTCGCGGGTGCTGGGCTTCGAGTTGGCGAGCCGGGTGTTCCCAAACGCGAAACAGGAGCAGACGGATCTGGCGGCAGCGCCGCGGCGCTTGCTCGTCGTCACGTTGCAGCTGGCGATCGTGCTGTTGGTCGGCATTCCGCTGGTGGCGATCACGCAGCCGTTCGTGCCGACGCTGCGTGGGGCTGCGGTGCTGGTGACGCTATTGGCGCTGTTGGCATTTGCGTTTTGGCGAAACGCGACCAATCTACAGGGACACACGCGCGCCGCTGCCCAAGCGATAGTGCAAGCGATCGGCCGACAGACGCGCAAGGGCCGCGCGATGGATGCTAATCAGCGCGAAACACAGCAGAAGCTGGACGACGTCAATCGGATCATCACCGGCCTCGGCTCGCCGGTCTCGATCGAGATCCACGCCGGAAGCTCGGTGGTGGGAAGGACGCTGGCTGAGACAAAACTTCGCGGTCTCACGGGCGCCACCATCCTGGCGATCGAGCGCGAAGGCGAATCGGTGGTGGTGCCATCGGGAAGCGAGCGGCTCAGGGCGGGCGACGTGCTGGCCGTGGCGGGGACGCACGTGGCCGTCGAAGCGGCTCGGGAACTCCTGGCGGCCGACGACATCGATCGTTTTTCGATGTGGGAGAGCAAGGCATATCGTCAGGAATCTTGATCCCGCGGTAGAAAACTGGCAATGTCAGCACTCGTGCCGAACCGCCGGGCACGGTCGATTGTCCTCGCCGTCGTCGCGTGCTCCCTTGTCGATCAGGCTCCCTTCCCACTATGACTATGGTGTTAGGCGTCCCATGACACGATTCCCTCTGGTGCTTACGCTGATGTGTGCCGCCTTGCATTCTGGTGAGCCCGATTTCGCCTCCGCCGCCAGGCCGACGGCCGCGGCTTTCGGCTCGTGGAAGTCGCCGATCTCGGCCGCAATGCTCGTGGTCAAGAGCGTGCGGTTTGGCGATTTGTCGATCGACGGCGATACGATCTATTGGACCGAGTTGCGGCCGGAAGAGCAGGGCCGCAGCGCGATCGTCCGCCGCACGGCCGACGGCAAGATCGAAGACGTGCTGCCGCCCCCCTTCAGCGCGCGGACGACGGCGAACGAATACGGTGGCGGGGCGTTTTTGGCCGCGGGCGGCACCGTGTATTTTTTGAACTACGCGGACCAGCGGATTTGGCGTTTCAAGCCAGGCGACGAGCCGCAGCCGCTCTCGCCCGAGGGCAAGCTGCGGTTCGCCGACTACGTGCTCAATGCCCAGCGCAAGCGACTGATTGGCGTGTGCGAAGATCACAGCGCGGGCGATGCCGAGCCGGCGAACCGCATCGTCGCGGTGGATCTCGCCACCGGCCAAGTGACGCCGCTGGTGGAAGGCGCCGATTTCTATTCGACGCCCTGCGTCAGCCCCGACGGCCGCCAACTCGCGTGGCTCTCCTGGAATCATCCGAACATGCCGTGGGACGATACGGAGCTGCACGTCGCGGCGATCGATTCCGACGGCACACTCGGCAAGTCGCGGCTCGCGGCGGGCGGTAAGGACGAATCGATTTTTCAGCCCGCTTGGTCGCCCGACGGAACGCTCTATTTCGTGTCCGACCGCAGCAATTGGTGGAACTTGTATGCTGAGCGCGACGGCAAGGCGACGCCGGTGCTGCCGATGGAGGCCGAGTTCGGTGCGCCGCAGTGGGTCTTCGGCACGAGCACGTACGGTTTTCTTGCGGACGGCCGGATCGTCGCCCGCTACACGCGCGGCGGCGAGTGGCGGCTGGCATTGGTGGACGCCAAATCGGGGATGCATCAGGACTTCGACCTGTCGTATTCGAGCGTGTCAAACTTGGCGGTAAGCGGTGAGCGGGCGATTGCCATCGTGAGCTCTCCCACCGAGCCCGATTCGCTCGTGGAGATTGATCCGGCGAGCGGACATGCAACCGTGCTGCGCACGAGCACGCCGATCGCCGCCGACCCCGCGTATACCTCGATCCCACAAGCGATCGATTTTCCGACCGCGGGCGGGCAGACGGCCCATGCGTTTTACTATCCGCCGACCAATCGCGAATACTGCGGTCCTGATGGCGAGAAGCCGCCGCTCTTGGTCATGATTCACGGCGGACCGACTGCCGCGACGGCACCATCGTTTCGGTTGCCGATTCAGTATTGGACGTCGCGCGGTTTCGCGGTCTGCGACGTGAACTACGGCGGCAGCACTGGCTACGGCCGCGAATATCGCAACCGTCTGCGCGAAAACTGGGGCGTGGTCGACGTGGCCGATGCCACCAACGCCGCCGTGTACCTCGCGGACCAAGGCAAAGTCGACCGCGCGAAGCTCTTGATCCGCGGCGGGAGCGCCGGCGGTTACACGACGCTTGCGGCACTGGCGTTCGGCGACGTGTTCCGCGCGGGCGCGAGCCTGTTTGGCATCAGCGATCTCGAGCTGATGGCCGCCGACACGCATAAATTCGAGTCGCGGTATCTCGATCGCCTCGTTGGCCCCTATCCGCAGGAGCAGGAGCGCTACCGCAAACGCTCGCCGATCCACCACCTCGACGGTTTCACGGAGCCGGTAATCCTGCTGCAGGGCCTGGAGGACAAGATCGTGCCGCCGAACCAGGCGGAGCTGATTCTTGCATCGCTCCAAGAGCGCGGCATCCCCGTGGCCTACGTGCCGTTCGCCGGCGAGCAGCACGGCTTCCGCCGCGCGGAGAACATCGTCCGCGCCCAGGAAGCCGAGCTGTATTTCTACTCCAAGATCCTGGGTTTCCCGCTGGCCGAAGCGATCGAGCCGGTGGAGATTTACAATCTGACCGCGAAGTGATGATGCGACCGACGATCGCTCGCTAGAGATCTTCGAGCTTAGCTTGTTCGTCGCCAGCGCGGGTGACGAAGTTTTCGAGAGTCGCCAGATCGGTGTCTTTGGAGATCGCGCGCCCGCTGCCGTCGCCGAGCGTTACGTTAATGATTCCGGTATGGTCGCTGCCGAACCACACATTGCAACCGGCACCAGTGTCACAGCCTTTGCCCGGAAAATCAAACGGTGACTGTGCCACACTGCCACCTTCGCGTTTTGTGAAGTCGATCCCACGTCCGCCACCGGGCAGCGCAGCTTTAATCCGAACAAGTGAACCTAATCCCAAGATGGCACCGGGATTATCGTCGCCATCGTAGATCGACGCACGAGACGCCATCCAAAAAGAGTTCTCGCCAACCATGAAAGTTTTCGAGAGCCCATCCGTAATCGTGCGAAAACTCGTGCGGGATTTGAATCGATTGTCCGGCAATTCGAACGGCAGAATAATCGCTCCGTCAAATTCGTAATCGAACGCGCCGTTTCCATCCCGAAACGTGCTCGAGATACAAGCATAATCGCCCTGAATACCTCGATTCGTTTCACCCTTTGCGCCAGTTTCCGGCGTACCGGGTGGATTTGGTGGTGACGGCTTATACAGTCCAGGAATACCTTCTGTGTTTGTATAGTTCAATATCTTATCACGCGGGCGCGACGGACAGATGTAGATATCAACCGGCGTCTGTTTCACAACGTCGGGCTGAGCGGCAACGGTCTTTTTGAAATCTGCCAAGGCCGCGATCGTGTTTCCCTCGATATAAGGCAAGATCACGCCCGCCCAAGTGAAATAGCGATCCTTGATTCGGCTCGGGGGGAGCTCTTTTGTGCTGTCATGATATCCATGAAAGGCCAATCCAATTTGCCGGCAATTGTTCAGGCACTGCGAGCGACGGGCCGCCTCGCGGGCCGCCTGAATCGCCGGCAGCAAGAGCGCCACCAAGATGCCGATGATCGCGATCACGACCAGCAACTCGACGAGCGTGAAACCGCGAACGGGAGCGTCCCTTCGTGCGTGCATGTTGGGTTTCCTGTGTGCGTCGAGCCGTTCGCTGATGCAAATTGGTGGGTCTCGTGTAACTCGACCCACCCTACTCGCTAGTGCTTCCCGCGACGAACGACCATGAACATGCCAAGCGCCAGCGATACCAACATCCAGCTCGCCGGCTCGGGCACAGGACTAGCGCTGCCGATGCCGCCGGAGCCTGAACCGGACGTGTTGCCAAAGTGTGACTTCCAGAAGCTGTAGTCGGCCGCGTCGATTTTCCCGGCGCTCGCGCCCACGTTGTCGCCGTTGGCCCGCAGATCGGTCGTCGAACCGAGCGTATCGCGCCAAATCGTGTAGTCGCCGGCGTCGACGATGCCGTTGCTGTTGTAGTCGCCTTGCACGGCTGCGAGTGCCTGGTACAACACCTTGCCCAGTGTGGAGGTCCCCTGACCCATTAGCAGGAACGAGAGCTGCAGGTCCTGCGTGCCGCCAAGGTACAACGGGCCGAGGTTCAAACTCTCGCCTGGATCGAGTTGAGTAAATCCGGTCTGGTTGACTTCGCCGATCTGGTTGGTGTTGCTGGCGACTTCGAGCCAGGTGTTGGCGCCTTCGGCATTCTGCTCGTCCAGGCTATTCCAGCCGGTCGTGGAGAGCCGCCCCGCCGCAGAGAGTACGTCGTAGCTGTCGATCTGGACGGTCGTATCCGAAGTGTTCCGCAGGAAGGCGCTGCCGGAACCGGTCGGGTCGACCTGCAACAGCAGCGTGTTGAACTTGGTGCCGGAGTACTGGACCTTGCCAGGGAATTGAGCGCCGTCGGACGAGCGACGGTAGGCGAATTCGAGGTCTTCGTTGACGGTGCCGAAAGGGCCGGCGAAGGGATCGTAAACGGCGCCGAATTGATAGTTGAGCGTGTTGCCGCCGGCGAGGGTTGCGTCGTTGGTTGGCTTGAGCTCGCCGAGGTTATTCGCCGTTGCCGCGGTGGCGATCCAATCGCCGCCGAACAGGTTGCCTGCGTCCCAACTGTTCCAACTGGCCGGTTTGAGCGAGCCGGCATCGGAGCCGATGAAATAGCCGTCGAGCAGAATGCTCGCGCTACCCGGATGTTTGAGCGTCGCGGCGCCGGTGTCGCGATTGACTTCGAGCACCAGCACTTCCTGGACACTGACATTGTAGCCAAGCTGGCCACCGCCGACCGCGGGCTTGGTTGCCACCAAGGCGTGATTCGACGCCAGCGACGCGTTGGAGGTGATCGAGCCGAAGCTGCCGCTGAACGCGGCCGCTTCGAGCACGTTCCAGTTGTGACCGACACTGGGCGTGTAGCTATTGAAGTTCAGCACGAGCGAGCCGCCGAGAGTCGCCGTGGCGCCGAAGTCGATCTTTCCGTTCGTGCCGTTGGCGGTGACTTCCGACGTGTACACGGTGCCGGTCGAGAAATTGCCGCTGCCGGTGGTGCTGAACGCTGCGTTGGGGAAGACCTGTACCTTGGACGACAAGTTGGCCGACGCCGCGCTGAGCGTGGCGGTGGCACCGGCGAGCGCGCCCACGCGAATCAGATTGGCGGAATTCGTGCCTTCGACCAAAGACCCTTCAGCCGTGAGGGTGCCGCCCGGCAATACGCGGAGTGTGCCGATGCCGCCGGCGCTACCGACCGTGATGTTGCCGTTGACCGATATTCCGATCCGCGACGCGAGCACGCCGCCCGACTGAATTTCGAGCGTGCCGCTGGTGGCGGCGGCCGAACCTAGCACGATCTGACCGGGGGAAAATGCGCCGACCGTGTTGACGACGGCCGTGCCGCCATTTTCGATAAACGCCCGTTCGCCGTTGCCAAAATTGTACGCGGGAATGAAGTTACTCTGCAGGTTCGGTTCGTACCAATTGGTGCCGCCGCTCGTATCGGGATCGCCATCGAGCTCGGCGAACCAATTGCCATCGGGGCCGGCCGGCGGTGGCGGATCGAGGAGCGTAGGCGGCCGGAAGAAGTAGTTCGTCTGAGCCACGCTGAGGCTGGTTAGGCCGACGACCGCGGTCCAAGCCAGGAGGAATACGAGCAGACCAGATTTCATAGCAATTCGCCTTTGGACGTTGATCATCACACGCTGTCTCGGCAGTTGGTCGAATAAAAATTGGTTGACACCACTTCGTCGCGGCCAGTCGAAAACCTGTTTTGTTCACTCGGAGGAGTTCGTGCGAGCGCGGCGGCGGGCCATTGACGTTAACCCAATCACGCCGCTGAAACAGAGCACCGCGCTTGTTGGCTCGGGTACGGAGCCGAAGAAGTCGGCCAATGAGCCGGAACCAGGAAACGCGCCCGGGAAGTTTTGCTTCCATTGTTGAAAGTCGTCGAAGTCGATGAAGCCGTTGCCGGTGAGGTCCCCTAACTCGCGGCCGCCGCTTTGGCGGAAGTGGGCGCCGACAATCGCCAAGTCGTCCAAGGTGACGCCGCCGGTGCAATTCACGTCGCCCGGATCGCAGGCCACCTCGGCGCTGGCGATGAGCGACAACCCGACGTCGCGGAACGAATTGCTGGCGCCTGCTTCGACGTAGTATCGACCGTCGGCAAAATAGTCCACCGGCGTCGAGACATTGGTGAACCACAACACGCCCGGATTGCCGTCGGATGCCAATGCGTTCGGCGTCGAAATCTGGACGCCGTAGCCTGCGGTGCCTGCGTTGCGTTGCGGCAACGTGAACACGTCGCCGCCCGTCAGCGAGATGCTCAGCATTTGAACGCTCGCCGGCATCGTGCCTGGCAGGATGGTGACTTCCCGGATCAGCGCTCCGGGGGTCCAATTGGCCGAAAGTACGTCGTCGACTTCATAGAAAGCGAGCTTGAGGCCCGTGTCGGCCGCACTGCCCACCGTGCTCCCGCCGGTAACGTCGAACGAAAAATTGATTTGGCCGACGTTGAACGTGCTCGGATTCTTGAACGTCTGACGCAATTGGCGGTTTTGCGTAATCCCTCGATTGGCTCTCGTCGTGACCGCAGCGTCGAAAGGATTGACCGTAAATACGTTCGGGCTGACGCCATAGCCGGTGGCCGGATCGCCGACCGTCGTCACTGACGCCTGCACCGGCAACGTGCCGCCGAGCAAAACGGCTACCACACCGGCGGCGGTTCGCAGCCGCGCTCGCTGCGTCCTCTCGATTCGCCAGAATCTGCACATGCGAAACTCCTCACGTCAATTCGTCGGTTTTCAAATCAGGGTCTCAAGTCAGCATCGAACATTGCACGTTGCGTGTTATTTGCCGCGTCGTCGTCGCAGTCCGACTGCGCTCAACATGCCTAGCACTACACCGCATTCCGTCGACGGCTCGGGCACGCTGGCGAAACTCAGATCCAATCCAGCGAGCGAGCCGCCGCCGGCGAGGATCGCGGTTTTCCATTCGCGGAAGTCGGTGAAGTCGACCAGGCCGGCCGTGTCGCCGGACAAATTGCCTTGCAGGCGCGTCTTGCCCGTTTGGCGCCAGTTGGTGCGGATCGGCGTCAAGTCTTCGGGCTCGACGATGCCGTCGCCATCGGTGTCGCCCGGCAATGGCGGCGGAAATGTTTCCGCGTTGTAGAGGGTGAGGATGTCGCTGGCGGACATGGCCGTGTTGAAGATCCGTGCGCCATCGATCGCGCCAATCCAATGTTGCTGCGCGCCGTCGGCGTGCGAGCCGATGCGGGCAACGAGGTTCGCTGAATCGGCCGAGTTGGTGGTCCAAGTCGCGATGTTGGTGTTCGAGGCAATTTGGACTCCGTCGAGGTACAGGAACATGTCCCCATTGAGGTAGTCGAAGACGCCGGCCAAGAAATAGGTCTGGCCGATCGTCGCGGTGCCGCCGCTGACGATCGTCGAACCGCCGGAGTCGGCCTGCCGGCCGATCGCGCGGAAACCGTTGGCGGGATTGAACTCGATAATGGCCCGCCCGGCTCCGATGCCCCCGGCCGCTGCCGGATCGCTGTTGTTGACCACCAGGATGTTGCGCGCCCCCGTTCCGCTCAAATCGTCGGGACGGACCCAGGCCATCAACGTCGCGCCCGGCGCGTTGCGGATGAAATCGGTGTTCGCGGGGAGTTGGACGGACTGCCCATTCGCGGTCTGCAAGAGCGCGTTGGACGAGCCTTGGTACAGCCCTGCGGTGAACGTGGGGCTGCCGACCAGCGTCCCGTGGCGGCCGAGCCCGGACGTATCATTGGCAGTTCCATTAAACAAATATTCGCCTGTGACCACCGCCTGCGCCTGTCCGCACCATTGCCCTGCGAGCCCCAAAATCATAACGAAACAACACAGTTTCAAATTCATATTCAGTCCCGCCATTCGCCGGAGAATCAATTCGGTAGGTGCATAGTTTGTGCAGGGTTTCGCCGCGACGGTCTAACGAACCGGCGCGATCACCACACTGGTTCCCGATTTCCGGGCTATTAGTTTCCGCCAATTCGCTGTTCAAGCCCGAGCAAGCCGGGCGGCCTGTATGTTCGATGAGTTTTGCCGACGACAAGTCAACTGCTTAAAGACTCCCGCTTGACTGCCCGCCCCCCAACACCAGAGCAGGCAAGGGAACAATTAAATCGATCCCTGCATCCAAGGCGTCGCTACGATTCCGTACATGCCCCGCTTCACGACGCGTGCCGGCACCGAAAACTTTTCCTGTCCCAGCGGACCCAGCACGATGTTCGTCGCCACGTGAACCTCGCGTTTCCAAACGGAATAGAACTGATCGAGACTTTTGCCGGCGCCCAGCGCCGTTTCGAGGTTGACGTGCGAATGGAGTTCGTCCAGACCGACGTCGACATTCGTGTCGACGAAATCACGCGTCAACCATTCGGGAGGCGGCACGCGGTTGTCAATCAAGAGGTAGAGATTCGCCGGCTGGGCAAGTTGGATCGTCAATTCAAGTTCGGTTGCCGTTTTATCCTCGTTGAACGTCATGACGTAGTCGCCACCCAGCAGGAACGACGGGAGGCCGCGGTCGTCGACTCCATTCCACTCGTGCTGCCGATCCACGTAGGCGCGGCAATCTTCCGCGAAGCCGGCAGGGATGACGCGGTTGTACTTCGCGGTATCGTGCAGCCGAATGTTGTCGGTCACGCTGGCAATCACGGGAGCCCGCATGGCCGAGCCGGGTCGAACTTGCGGCGGCGATAAGAATCCCTCGCCTTGAACCGAAGCGATGCGACTCAGGCCGCCTTGGTTGTTGACCCGCAACGCTTCCCCGGTCGCCAACCGACGCCGAGGCTGGCTGCCATGGCCCACCACGTCGAGATCGACGATGCCCTCGTAAACGACCACGTCGGTCTGCTGCAAATTGTCGACGGAAATGCCAAACGACGTGCCACGGTCGATGACGTTCGCGTGGGGCGTTTCGATACTGAAGCCGATCGCATCCGGACCAACGCGGGCTGCCAATTTGCCTTCCGTCACCAGCAGGCGCTCGAGCGACGCGAAGCGCACCTCCGCGGGACCCTCGACGAGCAGTTCAACGCCGCTATCGATGAACAGATTGATAATCCCTCGGCGAAACTTCAAAACGTCGCCCACAGCGATGTGTGACCAGGGAGAAAATCGCTTGGCCTCCGCGGTCCACTCGACGCCGGAAAGATTGACGATCCGCGCGGTTGGAATTGGCTTGGCTGGACGACGGTCGGCCATCATCGGCCATGACGCCAGCAGGCCTGCCGTGGCGACCAGCGCGATGCAGGCCGCCGCCAAGCGGAACCGGCGCGGAGTCGACCAATTCGCGGAGGCCTTGGGGGCCGTGTCGGGATCCCATTCGTCTTGGTGGCTGGGAGGCGAGATATCGAGTGCAGGATTAAGCGACGCGTTCGCCCGCACCTCAGCAAACTCGCGGACCGTGAGGCTGTCGTCGACAAACTTCAGATAGTAGATGACTGCTTG
>JANNTD010000146.1:0-4055 GCA_031403315.1 Planctomycetota bacterium | reverse complement strand
GGATCGACGCGACGACGACGGGGGCGAGCGCCTTTGCGTCCTGAGCCATGCCGGCCTGCATCGCCTTCGGCGGCGACAATCGTCGCCTTGCCAAAGGCCATCGATTGATTGATCGCAAGTCCGATCGCGCCGCATTGGATGGTCATGTCGGAAGCGGCGATCCAGGTATAGTCCTCGCCGGCCGGCAGCCGGCCCACGAACCTGATCCGCTCGGAATCCAGTGCGCTGGCCCGGGTCTTGATTTCGTCCGCCAGTTCACCGCTTCCGGCCATGACCAGCACCAAATTTGGATCGAGCTCCCGCAGCCTTGGCCAAGCGTCGAGCACGTCGCCGGGTCGCTTGTCGGGATTCAACCGCGAGATCATCAGCATGACGTTCTTGCCCATGAGGCCTTCTCGCTGGCGCAGTTGCTCGGCCCGCGAACGGAACAATTCCCTTTGAGCAAAAATAGAACGGGTGTCGATTGTGTTGTTGGCGACATAGATCGAATCCCGCCGCACGCCGACGGCGACCATCGCGTCCGCTGCCAAATGGCCATAGGCGACCATCCGGTCGAACTGTCGATACTGCCGCCCCATCAGTCTGGCCCGCAGCCACTGTGGCAGACGAGAATAGCCGTAAGCCTTGTCCCATCCTACACAGGCGGCCTGCATCCGGCGACAGAGTTTCGGCAGTTGCCATGAGGTCAGATTACGAATGTTGCCGACGACGACCACGACATCCGGCCGCAAACGTTCGATGTGAGCCGGCAATTCGGGCCACTTCGTCGTCAGGACGCCCAGCACATTTCGCCGCACATAGGGCGTGTGATGCAGATAGGCCCGCGCTTCGCCTTTGTGGGCCTTGCCGTTTTCTAGCTGGCCCCAAACTTCGATTCGATATCGATCGTGGGCACGTTCCGCCAGTAGATCAAATATGGGAATCCGATAGTGCTGCACTTCCGGCTGCGCGAACAGCACCAACGGCAACTCGGCGGGACTGGCCGGAGCGATACTGACAAGACTTGGATGCGGAGCGCTGAAGGGCATGACGGATGCATCGGGAGCGAGTAATTTCTGGACAATCCTATCGCCCAGAAGGCGACAAAAATCACGAGGAATACAGGATCCTGAAAGGATACTTTACCCGTAAACCTTGGCCGAAGGCTAACGGGACTGGGCGAATTTCCCCGCTGCGGACGCTGACAATGGTACCGGATCTGACGCCGGTCGCAGCGCGGCCGGCAAGTCAGCCTCAAGAAGCCGCCACCGGAGCCCGACTCAATACGCGCCGTCGGCAAAGAGCACGATCCGAATTGTACGAATCAGCAAGTACATGTCGAGCCACGGCGACCAGTTGCGGACGTAGTAGGCGTCGAGCTGCACCCGCTCGTCATAGGTCGTGTTGTTGCGGCCCGACACCTGCCACAGGCCCGTAATGCCGGGTGTGACCATCGAGTACAAGCCATAGTAGGGGCCGTACTTGACGATCTCCGCCGTCACGATCGGGCGAGGGCCGACCAGACTCATTTCGCCGCGGATCACGTTCCAGACTTGCGGCAACTCGTCGAGACTGGTCTTGCGAATGAAGCGGCCAATTCGGGTCACGCGCGGGTCGAAGCGGAGCTTGTGGTCCTTCTCCCATTCTTCCTTAAGATCTGGGTGCTGCTCCAAATAATATTCGAGCACGTCGTTCGAATTCTCAAACATCGAGCGGAATTTCCAGGCGTTAAAGTGGCGGCCGTCTTTACCTATCCGGTCGTGGCCATAGAGGATTGGGCCGCGCGACGACATCTTGACGGCTACCGCGATGTAGAAAAACAGCGGCAGCAGCAGAATTCCGCCCACGATCGAGGCGACCAAATCCATGCAGCGCTTCGTCAACCGCGGCAACGGCAGCATCAAATTCTGCTGAATCTGCACGCCGGCCAGCCCTTCGAACTGCTGGTGCCGCGCCCAGCCGTTCGACACGTCCGTCAGGTCGGAGAGGATGTGGATGTGCGGCAGCGTGGTCAAATGTTCGGCGATCGACGTAGCTAGCGCCGCGGGTCCACCATCGGGCGGAAGCACCACGGCCCAATAGACACCTTTGGCCTCGGCAATCTCCCTCGTCTCGGACCAGGGGCCGGCATACCAAGGTTCGTTGCCTTCCATTGACAAGTCGGCGCGATTGGCAATCACGCCCACCGGCCGCAGCCCCAGCCGACGATTATTCGCCAGCCAGTCATACACCTTAACGACCGTTTCATTGTTGCCGCAAACCAACGTCGGAAATCCCCACCACGTCCGCTTGATCAGCATCCAACGCAGCGCCCCGCGACAGATCGGCAACGCGACCAAATATAGTCCGTAAGCCAGCGCGAGAAAGATACAGCGATGCCACGAGAGACCGCCCGTCATCGTCAGCATGCCGACAATCCAAACCGCGAAGATCGAAGTGATGGCCATCGCCAGTCGGCGAAACTCTTCGACCGGACTCAAACGAATTCCCGGATACAGGCCGAGTTCGGCGCTGATCAACAGAAAACCGCTGGCAATCGGCAGAAAACAGGTGGTTAGATCCAAGCCAATCCGCGCGCCGGCCAAGATCATTATCTGTCGCGTCACCGTGATCACGGCCCCCAGCAGTGCGAGGTCGGAGACGATCAGCGGGCCGCTGGTGAGCAGCTGTTGCGTGAGATAGCGAAGCCCGACGCGCCGCCCCGCATACGTCACGGCGACGTCGCTTTCGCTGGCACTGACCGACGGATTTAATAGCAGCGAGCTCGTACGCACGACTCCCTGGTAAGTCGGACGGACGGTATCGAGCGGTGCCAGCACCGCGGTGGGCGCGCCGCCCGACAGTCCTTCCGCAAACTCCGCGGATTCTTCGCTTCCATTCTGTGCCTCTCCGGAAGCACCACCCAAATCAAGCTGGCTCATCGTGGCTCGTACTTGTTGCAAGGCAACGTCAGGCGGTCACCGACCGTGCGGTCACTGGCAAGAAAATCAATCGGCGTTCTACATTATACGCTGATCCACGGCGTCGGTTTGACAAGCAAAAATCGGCGGAAAGATCGCCGATAGCAGTGCTGGTCAGAAATGCCTGTTCGATCGTCCAAGGCTGTTCTCGCCGCGCTCTGGCGGCAAATCTTCCGTAGGTCGCCCATCAAGCTTCAGTCTATCAATTAAGCAGGCCGCGGCTCGGCATACCATCCCTCTTGCGGGCCCTCTTTTAGGCTGCTGATGACGACGAAGAAAGGGGCGACGATCAAGGCTGGCCAACGAAAGCAGGCGAGCTTCTTCCACCGAGAAAACGCTCGAAACTCCGTTCTGCTTCAATCCTAATGGTGCCTGGAAACAGTGTCAAGAAATTCGGGCGGCGTCCGATTTTGACGGCCTGCCGCGACGCAGCGCCCCGTCCGAATTCTTCACGGAGCGATTGTGACGGTCGTAGCGATCCTCTCCAGTCGCTTGGTAACTTCCGGCAAATATGATAGAATGAGCAGAAATCCACGGCTCCGCCGGTGGACGGAAAAATCGCCTCCGCGAGCCGGTTGGCACGGCATGTTTTTGACTCGTCGAGATTCGAGCGTCGGATCCGCCCTCGCGGCGCCCGCGCGGCTGGTACACTTGAGCGATTGCCAGGGCAATTCACACCGAAGGTAGCACTCTCTATGAAGGCTTTGAAGGACAAGTTGATCGTCGTGGCGGGTGGCGGCGGGTTCATTGGCGGCCATTTGGTGGCGCGGCTGCGGGAGATGGGCTGCGAGCAGATTCGCAGCGTCGACGTCAAGCCGCTCGACCAGTGGTATCAAGTGTTCGACGACGTCGACAACATCGAGGCCGATCTGAAACTCCGCGACGAGTGCCAGGACGCCTGCCGGAGCGCTAGCGAGGTCTACAATCTCGCGGCCGACATGGGCGGCATGGGCTTCATCGAGAACAACAAGGCCCTTTGCATGCTCTCGGTGTTGATCAACACGCACCTGTTGCAAGCCGCGCTCGACGCCAAAGTGGACCGCTACTTCTACGCCTCGAGCGCCTGCGTTTACAACGCCGACAAGCAGAAGAGCGAAGACATCATCCCCTTGAAAG
>JANNTD010000145.1:0-10175 GCA_031403315.1 Planctomycetota bacterium | reverse complement strand
ACTCGCCTGGAATCCAAATCTCGACAGCCGCGAAATCGCCGAAGAGTGGACTCGCCTCACCTTCGGCCCCGATCCCAAAGTCGTGGGCACGATCGTCGACATGCTGCTCAAGTCGTGGAGCATCTACGAAAACTACACCGGCACCAACGGCGTCGGCACGCTGACCGACATCATCCACGTCCACTACGGCCCCGGCATCGAATCGTCCGAGAACAACGGCTGGGGCCAATGGCATCGGGCCGACGAAAAGGGCATCGGCATGGACCGCACCGTCGCCACCGGCACCGGCTTCATCGGCCAGTATTCACCGGCGGTCGCCCGCGTCTACGAATCGCTCGAGACCTGTCCGGACGAGTTGCTTTTGTTCATGCACCACGTGCCCTACAACCACGTGCTCCAATCCGGCAAGACGCTGATCCAGCACATTTACGACGCGCATTACGACGGCGCCCGCGACGCCGACCGGCTGGCCCGCAACTGGCAGACGCTTAAGGGTCGCGTTGACGAAGCGCGGTACCAACAAGTGCTCGACGATCTCAACTACCAAGCCGGCCACGCCCAAGTCTGGCGCGACGCAATCTCGAACTGGTTCCTCCGCAAGTCCGGCATCGCCGACGACAAAAAGCGGGTCGGCAACTACCCGAACCGCGTCGAAGCCGAGGCGCTCGAGCTCGACGGCTACGAAGCCAAGGACGTGACGCCCTGGGAAACCGCCTCCGGCGGCCAGGCCGCCGCCCTCACGGCCACCGTTTCCAGCAAGAACAGCGGCCGCGGCGCAATCAGCCACAAATTCGCCGGCAAACCCGGCTGGTACGACGTAGAAGTCGCCTACTTCGACGAAAACGACGGCATCTCGAAGTTCAAGCTCTACGTGGGAGACCAACTCATCGACGAGTGGACCGCCGACGACACGCTGCCGCACGACCTCCCCAGCGGCCACACCTCGACACGGCACAAGACGCCCAGCGTCGCCCTGCGGCCCGACGATGTGATCCGCCTCGAAGGCACCGCCGACCGCGGCGAACAAGCCTCGATCGACTACCTCGAGATCATCCCCGCCGGCGCTTAGCCGCGTCGCTGTTTTGTCGGAGACGAACAAGACAGGCGACGCGCTCTTTTCTCCGCGTCTTCCCAACTCCGCAGCGCCGCCCCACCAACCCGCCTCTTCGCCGCCACCGGCTGCCGCGCAATTCGTTCCGCCACCGCCAACTCAAACGGCGCGGCCATACTCCACCGCTGCCGCCGCTTCCCTTCTTTCTCCGGATTGCACTCGACATAATCAATCGCCCGCTCCACCGACGCCAAATCCTCCAACCGCACATTCCACCCGTGCGCACCCCAAACCGGCCGCCCATCGTCGCACCACAACGCCTGTTCTTTGAGCGCCCGCGTCGCCCGACTCTTCAAATGCCCGATGATCACGCGAACATTTCGCGTGTGTACCCCGATCACCAGATGGACATGATCCGGCAGAATCGCACAAGCATGAACGCGGTAATCCGCTTCGGCACACGCCTGCGCGAATCCGCATGCTATCGCCAGCGCCTGCTGCCCTGTTATCTCGACGGGCAGATACCGTAGCGTCTGCTTGGCCGCCAGCCGCGCATGATAATCGTGCGTTACGTGAGCAACACTATTCCGCGTGCTTACCTTCGTCGCGGCCCCATACCGAAACAGCTCCCACACCGCGATGTAATCCGACCCCGAACCCCGCGGATCATTCGGCAACCAGAACCCATACATGCTAAAAATGCAATGCTGCGCCAGGATCATGAAGTTACCTCCTCGCCTTAGCCGCGGTCGCTTGCGACGCGCTCTTCGCACCCGCTTGCACCCGCTTGCACCCGCTTGCAACCCGCTTTGTTCGTACCCACCACACGCGACGCCGCCGTCCAAAACCCACCCGTCGCAAGCGACGCGGCTAATCCTAGCGCACTACTATCCAGATGTCAACTACTTTCCCTCCCGCGGCACCTCCCGCCGATACGGCTTTCCCGCCTCATACAACTTCAACCGCTCGCGCATGATTTCATGCTGCCGTTCCGGCGCACGCTCGATCGCCTCGCGCTGTGTTCTGACTGCCCCGTCAAAATCGCCCGCCTGTTATTCGTCTCCCGATTGCGGGGGCAACACGACGTGCATCTGGAACCTTGACCGACTCTCCGCGGTCACCGGCGGGAGCGTGAGGATCACACCGTCGGTCGGATGTTCCGGTTGGGCCACAACAAGTTGCCAAGCGCCTTTGGGACCATCTTCGGCGGCCATCCAGAATGGCTCGGCTTGCACATAGTGTTTCCCCGGCCGCACAAACCGCAATTCAAACTCGCCGCGCTCGTTCGTTTCCGACGTGGGATCGTAGTAGCGGTTCCCACGTTTGTCGGACGCTTGGGCCTGCACTCGGTGCTTTGCCACCGGCTTTCCATTCGCATCCTGGACTCGACCGCGTACGATGCACGGCCGCGACAACTGCAACTTCACGTTTTCAATCACATCCCCGGGCTTGGTTTGCAGCAACTCGCCGATCCCGTTGGCCCAGGTCCGCCACTGCTCATAATCGCCATCGTGAGCGACCAGATTATATTTCGCGGCGCCGCTCGCCGGCAGCCGCATCTCGAATGTGCCGTCCGCCGCCGTGCGCACGCTGTAGCGCGTATCCCCGGTGAGCGAATTGCCACTTCCAGTCTTCGCCGGGGAAACCGTCGCGCCAACGACCGGGTTGCCCTCCGGGTCAACCACGCGACCGCGGATCTTCACGCAGCGTTCGACGAAAATCGGAACGGCCGACATGCCCTCGCGGATGTCGAACTCCAGATCGTCGAAATTACGCTGGAAACCGAAATTTTGCTGCGGCCTATCACGGCCATCGTCCAACTCGCGCCGCTGCCACTGCTTGAGAGCGTTGGGACTCCACCAGCGGGCATAGGCGCCGGCAACTTCGGAGAATTTGGATTTCTCACCATCCGCCGAAACGTTGAACTCGTATGGCCCCGGCAACATGTTCACGATCTCCAGTTCGCCGTCTTCGTTCGAACTGCCTGCAATGCCAGCCTCACGCCATTGAAATAGGCGAATGCCCGCCACCGGTTCGTCGGTTTGGCTGTCGATCACTCGGGCACGAAAGGTCGGACCTGCCTTCAGTTGCAGATCGAATTCCCGATGGTCGTTCTCGCGCACGACGGTTTTTTCGTACCGCGCAACGCCCACTCCCGGCTGGCGAACACGCAGTTCGTAGGTATCTGGCTCGAGATACATTCGATAGCGACCATCGGCGTCGGATTCCGTCTCCGTCCAAACCGCATCGATTCTGCTGCCGTCGGATGGTGCAAACGGGCCACGGGTAGCCCGAATATTGATCCCAGCCACGCGTTCGTCATTGGGATCCAATACGCGGCCTTCGAGAAATGATCGGTCGTTGAGCGTTACGACCCAGTTCGCTTCGCCGACCGGCTGGGCAATGAAGAGTCGCGGGCAGAATCCCGGTTTTGTAAACTGCAACTCGACGGGTTCTCGAATGTCGAAGCCTTTGAGACTGAAACGGCCGGCATCGTCGGTCACCGTTTCGTTCCCGGGAAACCACGTCCAGGCGTCGACCGTGACGCCGGCCAGCGGTTGTCCTTTCCCGTCTTGAGCGACGCCGGCAAGTTCGTCGTCGGCCACCGCTTCTGCCTTCGGGGCAACTGCCGGCACGTCACTCTGCTCCTGCGCCGAATCCGAATCGGATCTGTCTTGGCCGCCTCGCGCGACATTCAACGGTTCGAGCGTCGTTATAGAGAGCAAAGCGGCCAGCGCCACGATGAGTCCAGTCGCACTGAGCATCCACATCTGCGGACAGCGGCGGAGCATCGTCAACCGTTCATCAAGCAACAGGGCCACTCGCCGCCGCAGCTGCGACGGCCCTTCCCACAATCCCATCGCGGCGGGCAAGAGCGGCCGCGGTCGGGACGTGACGTCGCGGGCCCATGCCACCAATTGGTCCGCATACTGCTGCCGACCAGCGTGGTCTGACGCCGCCGCATCGGCCAGTGCTTCCTGATCTAGCCGTAGCGTTCGCCGCAACAGCCAGTACAGCGGCTGGGCCCAGAGCAAAGCCAACAGCAATCGGCTCCAAGCGAGCCAAGTCAAATCGCCATTCTCAACATGGGCCGCCTCGTGCGCGAGCACCGCAGCCAGCTCGTCGGTCGGACGCGACGCAACCCAACGCGTCGGCACGAGCACCCGTGGTCGCCACACGCCAAGTGCCACCGCCACGTCGATTTCGTCCGAAACGAGTAGCTGCAAATCGCCGGCATCACACCCGCCCGAATTCATGAGCAAGTCGCTCAGGCTCGCGGGCGCGGGATTTGCGCGACGGACTAATCGCCGCGCCGCAATCGCCCCCGCCCCCAGCCACACCAAAACGCCGGCCGAACCCGCCAAATACATCGTGACCACGACCGTCGGCCACGAAATGGGCGCTCGCACAGGCGGAGAATCGTTCGTCGTCACACCCGCAGGCGCTACGACGATTCCCTCGCGTGCCACGTCGACGGCGGACGCTGCTACTCGCTTGACATCGACCGGCGCAATCGATTCGACCACCAACGGCCCCTCTGCTCGCGTCTCGTCAATTATCACGAGCGAGATCACCGACCAACCCGGCACCGCACACAACCCGGCCATCACGCACATCGCGACGGTCGCCGCTTTCGCCACCACGAGCCGTTTCACCGGCTGAGAGCAAACGCGGATCGCAACGAGTGCGGCCACCAAGAGTAGTGTCGTCGCCAGATAATAGTCGGCCAACCAATACGCAAACGAGTCGACGAAATCGTTCATTTTCGTGTCCCCCATTTAGCCGCTTCGCTTGCGACGTGCTTCGTTTTTTGTTTCTGCTTCCGCTCCGTCTCCCGCTTTCTCCCGCGCCGCCGCCAGCATCGCTTCCAGTTGGTCGAGCTCCTGGTCCGAAAGTCGTTTCGATTCCAGGGCATGAACCAGGTACTCGTCGACCGCGCCATCAAAGACTTTTTCCAGAAACCCACCGGCGAGCTGGCGGAACGTGCTCTGCCGCTCGACCCGCGGCATGTAGACGTACGCCTTGCCGTCGCGGCGGTGATCCACGAGGCCCTTCTGCTCCATGACTTGCAGCAGGCTCAGCACGGTCGTGTAAGCCAGCTCCTCTTCGCCGGCGTTCATCGCGCCGGCAATCTCACGGACCGTCGCCTCGCCCCGCTCCCACAGCACCTTGAGCGCTTCGAGTTCCCGATCACTGGGTGAAACTTCCGTCATGAAAAAACTCCCCTGGGCTCCTACTGGTCAACCAGTAGCAATAACCGCGATTCTACTGCCCAACCAGTAGTTGTCAAGCAGCACGCCCAAAAAAACAGGGTGGCCAAATCCAGCCCTTGATTCCGTCCGCCAATTCGCTATGCTGGAAGCACAGATACTATACATATGGCCACGTAAGCGAAGCCATTTAGCCGCGTCGCTTGCGACGCGCGAGAAACGGCGCTGCGATCGGGCTATGCGCCCAACCCGCCATGCGTCGAGCGCTACCAATGCGCGCCGAGGTCAAGAAGTGTCAAACGAGAAGCGATCCCAGCCGACCCTGTCGAAACCTGGCCGCTTGGAAAGTTAAAGGACTTACGACGACGAAACCTGGCCGCTTCGGCGGCTGGCGTGGATTCGCCACGGCAGCTACTCACGGGCTCCACCACCATGAATCACCAGCAACGACACCGCCTGCCGGGGAAGCGCGATCCGCACGGTCGCCGTGCCGCCGACGATCTGGACGGGCTCGATCGGCGCGCCATTGGCGAGTTGGCCGGCCTTTTCGAGCTCGGCATACTGCGCCGGCGTCGGATGCTGCGGCGAACCCATGCGTTGCCACGCCGAGTAAGCGTTGCTGTGGTCGGCGTCGATCGTGTAGTGCTCGATGGTAGCCTGGCCGGTTTCCAGCGGAAAACTCGAGAGCGTCAGTTCCACGTCCGCCGCCGGTCCCGGCAGGTCGTCGTCGTGGTAGTGCCAGAGCATGACAACGAGCTTGTCGCCGTCGCGGCTGGCCAACGCCGAAACATCCGGCTTCCCGCCGACGCCATTTCGCATCATCGCGTCGAGCGGCACGGCCCCGTCGCTCGCCACCGCCAGCCGCTCGCCGCTCATCATGGCAAACATCCGGAAGACGTTGAGCACCGGCTTGTCGATGCCGTTCGTGGCCAGCGAGCGAAAACCGGCGAAATACGGCTGGTCCTCGAATTCAAACGCCCAGGTGAGGGCCCCTTCGAGATTCACGCCATGGCGGGCGGCGAGGTCGTGCTTCCGCGAGAACACCGCCGCCGTGTAGCTCGAATACATCGTGCCGTTGCGGTAGGCGAGCTGCGGCCCTTGGCAGGCGGCGCAGCCCTCGGGGTCCGATTCGCCGATGACGATCGGTTTTTCCTTCAATTCAGGAAAGGACGCCACAATCTTGAAGCCATCGTCAATCGTGCGGAGTTGTTCGGCGATCCCCATCCTCACGTGGCCTGTCGCCGCATCGTCTACGAACCGCGGCGCACCCTTGGCGTGAAAGGCGATGAAATCGAGCGGCGTGCCGATTTCGCCGGTGGCGTAATTTTTGCCGCGGAGGCAGTGTTCCAAAAAGTCGCGCGTGAAATCGCCGCCGCTACCGGCAGAGTCGGGACCGCCGACGCGAGCCGTGGGCAGCGCCCGTCGCACGGCCGCAATCGAATAGTCGTGCAGCTTGCGAAACTCTTCGGGCGTGCCCTGCCAATAGCCGATGTTCGCCTCGTTCCAAGTCTCCCAATACCAGGTAGCGACCTCGTCGGCTCCGTAGCGGTCGACGCAATGTTTCGCCCACTGGTAGATCAGCTCGGACCACTTCTCATAGTCCGTCGGCGGGTAGGCCCAGCCGGTGAAAATTTCGCCGTAGAAGTGTGTCGATTTCCACTCGTGCTGATAGGGCTCCGGTTTCGTCGACAAATCTTGCGGCATGAAACCGATTTGCACGTAGGGCCGGACGCCGCGCGCGCGATACGCATCGAAGATGCCGTCGAGAATCGTCCAATCGTAGACGACTTCGCCGCTTGCGTCTTCGCGATACACACCGGTCGAGCCCCACTTCAGCGCCGGCGAGCCGTCGCCCGAGGTGAGCAGGTTGTGGGTGCGGAAGTACACCGACTCCGGCGCGAGTTCGCCCAACTCGCCGAGCAGCTTCTTGCCGTTGGGCATCGTGGCGTAATTCGGCTCGTCGGCCCCGAAGAATCGCCAAATCGGCCGCAACGGACCGAGCGACTCGTCCGCGTCAATTCGAATTGTGACCGGAAAACTCTCGGCGGCGCGTGCGACGCCGGTGCCGGCAGAGACCGCCGCGCCGCCCAGCAACACAATCGCCAACCACGCCGCCCGCTGGCAGTCCATGGCCTACGCCCTCTTGCGCATGAATCCGTAAGCGAAGAGCAAGAGCGCGGCACCGATGATCGAGCCGATCCAGCCGCTGGGCTCGGCGATGTTCGCCGGGCCGCCGTGGAGCATGGTCCCCAACCAGCCGCCGAGGAACGAGCCGGCGACACCAAGCAGCGTTGTCAAGATGAAGCCCATCGGATGCGGGCCGGGCATGAGGAAGCGGGCGATCACGCCCACGACAAATCCGAACACGATCCAACCAAGAAAAGCCATCATGACTCGTTTACCTCCCGAATGAAGCGACGTTTTCGCGGACTCCACGCTACCTATCGTACCGCGGGGGCCACGCGACTGCTAGCGTCGACGGCGCGTGCTCGCGTTGTTCAAATGGCCGAGATTCGTTATCTTTCGCGTGACTTGCCGACACAACATGGCAGCAACAAGGATGCCAAACCGATGAAAATCGCCGCACTCGCACTACACTCAAATAGCGGTTGGCCGGGGCTGGGCACGGATGCCCTCGCCCCCGGCCTCAATGTCTTTCACGGCCCCTCGGCATCGGGCAAGACGACGGTCGCCGACCTCGTGGCGCACGCGCTCTACGGCAGGCGGCTCGTCGCGGAGGCGTCCCCAGAGAATGCCGTCGCACCGCAAGGTGAAGTCGTCGTCGAAAATCGCGGTCGGCAATATCGGCTGCGAAGGTCGCACGACGAAACGGCCGGCGAGCGGCTTACGGTGGCGGCGCTCGATCACTCGGCTGTCGACCAGGACACGGTGCGACAGTTGGTCGCGTGCTTGTCGCCGTCGCTGTTGCGGCCGCTGTTTGCCGTGTGCTTCCGCGAAACGCCGCGGCTCGATTGGTTGCTGTCGCCGGAATTCTCGCACGAATTTCGCGCTGCACTGTGGCGGCTCAAGTGGGCGCCGCCGACCGTTCAAGCCGAGCTGCGACCAATCTACGCGCGGCTGCGGGCGCTGGAGACCGAAGTGGCGAAGCTCGTCCGCGGGCTCGGTTCGGAGGAGTCGCGGACGACGGCCGACGCGAAGACGCGAGCCCGCACGCGGAATCGCCGGGCATCGCATTTTCTCGCGCGACTCACCGACGGCGAACTGCTGCGGTTGCGACTCGGCGGCACCTCCGACGCGGCGCACGTCGTGACGCGGGCAGGCGATTCGATCGCCGTGGAATCGCTCTGGTCGACACAGCGCGATCAGGTTTATTTGAGCCTCTGCCTGGCGCTTGTTTCGGCGCTCGGTCGGCACGGCGTTCGTTTGCCGCTCGTGCTCGACGAACCATTTGCTCGTTTGGATGCGAGATCATCGGCGGCGCTCGTGGAGGTGCTCGACAACTTTGTCGCTCGCGGACAGCAGGTGCTCGTGTTTACTGCTCGGCACGAAGCAGCAGAGCGCTTCGCCGCGATTGGAGCCACGATGCACGAGATGCAGTCACTCGGTGGGCAGCACGTCGTGGAAGCTAAACCGCAAGCGGCGGACGTGGCCACGCGACGAGTTCGCCGCCGAGTGAAATTGACGCCGATGAAGCAGCGTGAAGCCGGCTAACGGTTCACTCGTCGCCTGCCCCACTCGTCGCCTGCTTCATTCATCGTCGAATCGAATCTCGAGAATCTGGAAGCGATTGGTGCCTGCCGGCACTTCGACTTCGGTTTTGTCGCCGACCTTCTTGCCGACGAAACCCTGGGCGAGCGGGCTAGCGATGTTGATCTTGCCGTTGTCGTAGTCTTCTTCGCCGGCGCCGACGAGCGTGAACACCTCTTGGTCGCCGAAATCGAGGTCTTTCACCACGACCGTGCAGCCGAACGCCACTTGGTCCTTGGGCAACTTGGTGTTGTCCATGATCTGCGCGTGGGCCAGCTTTTCCTTGAGCAGGTTGATCTTGGCCATCAACATGCCATGCGTTTCGCGGGCGCCGTGGTACTCGGCGTTCTCGCTGAGGTCCCCCTCAGCCCGGGCGGCGGCCACGCGCTTCTCCGCCTCGGGGAGCTTCACGTCCTGCAGCTCGTCCATCTCGGCTTTGATTTTGTTGTAGCCCGCGCGCGTCATCGGAATGCGATCAGCCATGTCAGTCAAACCGCGATATCGCGGTCTCGAAAAGATTGCAGTGTCAATGTGGCTCAGCGAAAAAAATAGGTCTCCGCAAGGGAGACCTCCAACAGCGGTATATTCTGGTACGCCGCGCCGCGAATGTAAAGGGCGGATCGACGGAATGGCACTATTCCGACAGATACAGCAAACAGCCACACGACTTACAGAACACGGGCCGCGACAGCCGCAGTTCGTTCTGCATGTTGAGCGTGATCTGCTGGCCGCACGCGCCGCAGACGTTGTCGTCGACCGCGGCAAGTCCGTTGGCCCCCTTGCTTCGAACGACGCGCTGGTAGTCGACCTTGATGTCGGCGGGCAGGGCGGCTTCCGCTTGCACGATGCTGGCTTCGAGCCGCTCGATGTCGGCGCGGAGCGAGGCAGCGGATGCTTCGACGGCATGCCGCGCTTTTTCGAGTTCCTGCGTTCCTGCGGCGAGAGCTTTCTCGGCATCCTTCACGGCGAGTTGCAAGGCGTCGACCTTCTCCATCGACTCCAGAATCTCGTCCGCCAGCACGCTCCCCGCCATTTCGGCCGCGGCGATTTGCTCGACAAGCGCCTGATATTCCTTGTTGCTACTCGCGGCGTTGAGCTTCACTTGGGCGTCGACCACCTTCTGTTCGCCCGCCTTGAGATCGAGCTGCTTGCGATTGATGGTCATCTGGGTTTCTTGGGCGCGGGCACGGGCCTCGTCGACTTTG
>JANNTD010000144.1:0-12071 GCA_031403315.1 Planctomycetota bacterium | reverse complement strand
GCGGCGCCGAGAAAACTATTCGGCGGCCGGCACTGCGTCGGCAGAGGGAGCTTCGGCAGAGAGAGCTTCGGCCGGGGCCGCAGCAGCTTCGACTGGGGCCTCGACTGGGGTTTCTTCCTCGGCGCCTTCGCCCTTCTTCTTGATTTGGCTGTTGAGCATCTTGCCGGGGCCGAGCAGTTGGGCCGACAGGTTTGCACCCGGGCTCAAGATCTGACCGACCAGGATGCTGAGCTGTTCTTGCCGGCTGGGCCACTTCGCAACCTGCGTCACCTCGGCTGCTGAGAGCTGTTGGCCGCCCATCACTCCGCCTTGCGGCGAAAACGGTGCGAATTCCTTCAGCGCCGCGATGCGGACGACTTCCTTCGCCAGCGACACCACGTCGTCGCCACCCCACAGGACGGCAAGCGTCCCCTGGACGCCTTCAAAGGCCGGCGCGAGCGCGGTCCCTTCGGTGGCCCGGCGGGCGAGGCTGTTCTTCACCACCACCAGGCTGATCTTTTTCTGGCGGAGCTGGCGACGCAGCGCAACGTTTTGTTCGTTCGGCATGCCGATCACGTTGACCAACAGCGCTTCCTCCACGCCATCGAGCCGCTTCTTGAGCTCTGTGGTGATCAGGTCTTTGACGTATTTGCTCATGGTTTGGATACCGATCGATTTCGCAATTCTGTGTTAGCCGGCGGGCTTGTCCCGGCGCGGCTTTCACGGCGGGACAACCCCGCCGACTAACTTCTTTACACCGCCAACCGCACACTCGGGCTCATCGAGGCGCTGATGTGGGCACTCTTGACGTAGGTGCCTTTGATCGCGTGCGGTTTCATGGCCAGCACCTTGTCCACGAACGCTTGAATGTTTTCGACCAATTTCGTGGCGTCGAAGCTGAGCTTGCCGACCGCGGCCTGGACGTTGCCCGCCTTGTCGTTGCGGAACTCGACCTTGCCAGCCTTGTACTCGCGGACCGTGGCCGCGACGTCGGGCGTCACCGTGCCGGCGCGGGGCGACGGCATCAAACCGCGCGGGCCGAGCACTTTGCCCAACGGGCCCACGAGCTTCATCATGTCGGGCGCCGCGATGCAGGCGTCGAAATCGGTCCAGCCGCCCTTGATCTTCTCGGCCAGGTCTTCCTCGCCAACCATGTCGGCGCCCGCCTCGCGGGCCTCGTCGGCCTTCTGACCCTTCGCAAACACCACCACTCGCTGCTGCTTGCCGATGCCGTGCGGCAAAACGATCGAACCGCGGACGATCTGATCGGCCTGCGCCTGATCGATGCCCAGCCGGATTGCGATCTCGACCGACTGGTCGAACTTCGTGCTACCGTAGCCCTTCAACACGTTGACGGCGTCGGCGATCGGCACTGCGCTCACTTCGCGCTTTTCGCCGAGTTTTCGGAATCGTTTGGATTGTTTTGCCATGTGTGCACTTACCAATTCGCGGGTTCGATCGCGTCGACTGTCTTGTTCGTCTCCGACAAAACAGCGACGCGGCCAATGATTTGTTATTGATCAGCCCTCGACGTTCAATCCCATGCTGCGGGCCGTGCCGGCGATCATCCGCACGGCGTGCTCCACGTCGCGGGCGTTGAGGTCGGCCATCTTCGTCGTGGCGATCTGCTCAAGCTGGGCTTTCGTCACGGTGCCCACTTTGTCCTTGTTCGGCACGGCCGAGCCCTTCGCCAGGCCAGCGGTCTTCTTCAACAGCACCGCCGCCGGCGAACTCTTCGTGAAGAAATCGAACGAGCGATCGTTGTAGACGGTCACCACCACCGGGATCATCATCCCGCCGGCTTCCTTCGTCCGCTCGTTGAACTGCTGGACGAACTGGCCCAGGTTGATGCCGTACTTGCCGAGCGAAGTACCGACTGGCGGCGCAGGCGTCGCCTGCCCACCGGGGATCTGAAACTTCGCACTGCCGACCATTTGTTTTGCCATCGCACTAACCGTCTTTCGTCACGTATCCAACAGCGCGTCGCAAGCGACGCGGCCAATTTACATCGCTTCAATTTGCCAGTATTCGAGCTCCACCGGCGTGCTGCGGCCGAAGATGTTGATCATCACCGTCACGCGGCCGCTGGCTTCGTCGATCGTGCCGACTTCGCCTTCGAAGCTCTCGAAGTTGCCTTCCTTCACCTTCACCTTGTCGCCCGACGCAAACTTGATGTCGAGCTTCGGCGATTCGGCCGCTTCTTCGGCCTCGGTCTGCACGATGCGGGACACTTCGCTGGCAAGCATCGGCGTCGGCTTGCCGCCGGCGCCCGTGAAATCGCCCACGCCCGAGGTCTCCCGCACCGCGAACCACGTGTCGTCGTTGATGTGCATGTGCACGACGATGTAGCCCGGGTACAGCTTCCGCTCGACGACCTTCTTCTTGCCGCCTTTGAACTCCGTCACCTTCTCTGTCGGCACGATCACCTGGTCGAAGTACCTGCTCAACCCTTCGATGGCGATCTTCCGCTCGAGCGCCTCGGCGATCGACCGCTCGCGGTTGCTCTGCACCTTGAGAATGTACCAATCCATGTGGACTTCATCATCGTCCGGCGGAGCCAGGTAGACCGGGCCCTTGTCCGTCTCCGGGGCCTCCTCGACAGACTCCTCCTCGGCAATGTCCTCTGCTTCTTCGTAGGCCGCGGCCTCGTCGGCGATCGGCTCCTCGACGCTCGACATCCGCACGTCGGTGTCTTCGGCATAGTCCATGGAGACGTCGTCGCTGGCCGTTTCTGGCTCGACGTGCGCAGCGGCACCGTTCGTGGCGACCACTTCCGCAAGTTCCTCGGCCAATTTGTTGGGCTCGTCAGTCACGTTGATTTATCCGGCGGACGTTGTACCTGGCAGACCCTACTTCAAACGCAACACTTGTTCGATCAGATACTTCCACGCCAGGTCGTAGAAAAACAAAATCCCCGCCAACATGAAGATCATCAGAATCACGACGATCGAGGACCGAATCAGCTCGGTCCACGACGGCCACGAAACCTTGTTCATCTCGGCTTCGACGGAAATCAAAAAATCGGCAAAGCTCGGCAACTGCACGAAGCGGAAGCTGGCCCACATCCCCAGGATTAACACCGCGAGTGGTACGCCATATTGCGTGGTCCACTCCCGCCAAGTCCACTCCTGCGTCGTATCGCGGCCGGCGTAGTAGTCGTTCAAGCACCAGGCCGCCAAGGCGACGATGATCGCCAGCGCAGCAAACGTCACTTGCCTGGCAATCTTGCCTTGGCTCCGCTTGTACAAGCCGAAGCGAAACAATTCCTGGACAAAGGCGCCCACGCTACGTCCTCGTTCATTCCCGCTGCCGCGTTCCCACGCGACAAACAATCTGCAAAACCAATCTGCGAAACCGGCCTTAAAAAATGGCAGGGGCGGTGGGACTCGAACTCACAACCCCCGGTTTTGGAGACCGGTGCTCTGCCAATTGAGCTACGCCCCTGTGGGAGCCGGGAGCATGGAGCCCGGAGCATGGAGTTTTCTCCCTGCTCCCTGCTCCCTGCTCCCTGCTTTTATTCCAAGATCTTGGTCACGACGCCCGAACCCACCGTCTTGCCGCCCTCGCGGATGGCGAACCGCACGCCTTCGTCCATCACGATCGGCTTCGACAGCTCGACGCTGACCCGGGCGTTGTCGCCCGGCATGCACATTTCCGCGCCGCCGAGCAAGTTGGCCGAGCCAGTCACGTCCGTCGTGCGGAAGTAGAACTGGGGCCGGTAGCCGCTGAAAAACGGCGTGTGGCGGCCACCTTCCTCTTTCGAGAGCACGTAGACTTCCGCTTCGAACTTGGTGTGCGGCGTGATCGAGCCTGGCTTCGCCAGCACCTGGCCACGCTGAATGTCTTCCCGCTTGACGCCGCGCAACAGGCAACCGACGTTGTCGCCGGCCTGGCCCTGATCGAGCGTCTTGTTGAACATTTCGACGCCGGTGCAAGTCGTCTGCTTCGAGGCCGCCTCGAGGCCGATGATGTCGACCGTGTCGCCGACCTTGACGATCCCGCGCTCGATCCGACCAGTGGCCACGGTACCGCGGCCTTCGATCGAGAACACGTCTTCGATCGCCATCAGGAACGGCTTGTCGATCTCGCGGATCGGCTCCGGAATGTAGCTGTCGATCGCGTCCATCAATTCGCCGATGCACTTGGTGGCTTGCGGATCGGTCGGATTGTCGTAAGCACCCTTGGCCGCGCCGCGAATGATCGGAATCTCTTCGCCCGGGAAGTCGTACTTCGTCAACAGCTCGCGGACTTCGAGTTCCACCAAATCCAACAACTCCTCATCATCCACGAGGTCGCACTTATTGAGGAACACCACCACGCGTGGCACGCCGACCTGGCGGGCCAGCAAGATGTGCTCGCGGGTCTGCGGCATCGGTCCGTCCGCCGCCGACACGACCAGTATCGCGCCGTCCATCTGAGCAGCGCCGGTGATCATGTTCTTGATGAAGTCGGCGTGGCCCGGACAGTCGATGTGGGCATAGTGCCGCTTCTCGGTCTGGTACTCGACGTGCGCCACGGCGATGGTCACGGTCTTGGTCGCGTCGCGGACCGTGCCGCCCTTGGCGATGTCGGCGTACGACTTGAAGCTCGCCAAGCCCTTGGCCGCCTGGACCGCCAGAATCGCGCCCGTGGTGGTCGTCTTGCCGTGATCGATGTGACCGATGGTGCCGACGTTGACGTGCGGCTTGGTACGTGCAAATGTGTCCTTGGCCATGTTGCTCCCTAACTAACAACAACTGGTTAAATTGAAATCTACTACAATTGCCTATTGCAAACTCATCAAGTTCCCTGCCGTCTGCGATCCGTTTTCTATTTCTAGGTCCGGTCTCGTTCGGGCGAGAGCTGCTGATCAGACTTGAACTGATGACCTCGTCCTTACCAAGGACGCGCTCTACCAACTGAGCTACAGCAGCAGCTAAGTCCAGAGCTGAGGGTCGAGAGTCGAGAGCCAAACATTTTCTTTGCTTCTGGCCCTCGACTCTTGACTCTCGACTCTCGACTCTCGACCCTCCAAAGCGGGTGAAGGGAATCGAACCCTCGTCATCAGCTTGGAAGGCTGTCGCTCTACCATTGAGCTACACCCGCACAGGGAAAATGTCGAATGACGAAGCTCGAATGACGAAACAATCGTCATCGCCGCCCGCTTCATTCGTCATTTGGATTTCGTCATTCGTCATTTCCACTGGGGAGTGCAGGATTCGAACCTGCGAAGGCATAAGCCATCAGATTTACAGTCTGACCCGTTTGACCGCTTCGGTAACTCCCCGCGTCTTGATTCCATCCGACCCGGGTACTATTCGTTCCGAGCCGCCGCGCGCCGAAGCGCGTACTCCGACTCTTTCCAACGCGTGATCCGAGCGAACAATACTACGCGTAAGTGGTCCGAACCAGTTGCCCGAGGCCGCACCTCAGCAACCGCTGCTTCCGGTAAGTCCTGCCTCCAGCAATTACCGCTGCGAACAAACCGTTGCCAACAAAAAACAGTGCCAGCCGTGCGCACTCTTTGCAGCCACTGGCTAGCAACACAAATGACGACGAGCTAGCGAAGGGACTTGAACCCCCAACCTGCTGATTACAAATCAGCTGCTCTACCAATTGAGCTACGCTAGCCGATGGCGGCGACCGAGTGCGAATCAGTTAATATAGCGGTCTGGGCGTGAGCCGCAAGGCCGGCCAAATGGGGATTTCTCGCCATTTTCGTCCGCCCAGCCCAGTTTGGCACCAGATTCGCCCTGACCCAGCAATTCCTTGGAAAGACAGCCCTTTCCAACCGCCGGTTCGACCCAACGAGACACTCCGCACACCCCCAACCAAAAACACCGTTAGCCGGCGGGCTCGTCCCGCCGCCTTTTCGCGTCGGGCCGGACCTACCGGCTAACGGTTCAATCGTTTTCACACCCGCGCTTATTCCAGCGCGATCTTTTCTTCCTGGGCCGCCAGACGCAGCTTACTAAGTGCCCGCGCCTCGATCTGACGAATCCGCTCCTTCGTCACCCCGAGCGTCGCGCCGACCTCTTTCAAGGTCTGCGGCTCGTGGCCTCGCTCCAATCCGAAGCGACCCATGATGATCTTCTGCTCGCGCTCGTCCAGCCGACGCAGGATCTTCTCGACCTGGGCTTCACGAGTTTGCTGCGCGCCTTCCTCGAACGTCTGGTTGCCCCGATACTCGGGCGTCGCGGCAAACAGCTCGTCCTGGCTCGTGCGGTAGCGGTCGCGGTGCTTGAACTCGCCCGGAATCGTCCGCGCGAAGTTCTTCATGATCGCCCAGCTCGCGTAGGTGCTGAACTTATTGCCCCGCGCGAAGTCGAACTTCTCGACTGCCCGCAGCAGCGACACGTTGCCGTCGCTCACGAGCTCGAAGAAGTTCTGGTCCGGCGTGACGTGCCGCTTGGCAATCGACACCACCAGCCGCAGGTTCGCCCGGGCGATTTCGTTCTTCGTCTCGATTACCTGTTGATAGAGCGACTCGATCTCGTCCATCAACGCGGCCTTCGGGGCGGCCGGGTCCAACTCCTCACGCAGCTTGCCCGCCCGGTACTTCAGGTAGTTGTACTTGCGGAACACGTGCTGCTCTTGCTCGCGCGTCAGGAGCGGCATCTCGTACAGGCTCGCCAGGTAAGGCGGCAGCCCGGCCGGGCGACGCACCTTGCGGGCCGGCGTTTCGCTCTCTGGGGTCGGCGCGAGGCACGCGGCCTCCGCTCCCTTCCGCGAAAACCGCGGGTTCGGGATCAAGTCCAGCGGCAGTTCCATGATCCGCTGGGCGCGAACTTCGTTCAGCACCCGGTAGATCGTCGTCTTCGTCCGACCAAACTGCTTCACCAACTTTTCGACATTCACGCCGCGCTTGAACGCCTGGTAAATCCGCGTCTTCTGCGCTTCGTTCAACGGTCCCGTCAGGTCCGGAAACACCGCCAGCTCCGGATTCTGCCGGTCAAACTGGCGGATCGTCGAACGGATCGTCTCGACGCTCCGGCCCGATCGCTTCGCCAGCCGACGCGAAATCTCCGACTGCCCACCGCCGGCGCTCGCCATCCGGCGGGCCCGGTCGATGATTTCCTGTCGCTGCTCGTCGGTCAGTTGGCTGAACCGCGAGCCGCGGACCACACGCTCCTGGTTGTTCTTCACGAACCGGTCGACGCTCGAGCGCAGGAAGCCGACCCGCTTGCGGCCGTCGAACACCAGCCGGCGGCTCACTAGCCCCAGCTCGCGCCAACGCGCAATCGTCTTGGTCGACACATTGAACTGCTTGGCCAGCTCTTCCACCGTGAGCACTTGCTCGCCGATGTTCTCGACCTTCTGCTCCGTCGCGTCGGAAAGATCCTCCACGAACAGGTGCAGGTCGTGCAGCAGCTCTTCGCCAGAAATCTGTGTCCGGGCATACGCGTCCGGCCGGTAGCCGGTGATCCGGAAGCAGACATATTCGTAGGTATAGGTCTTCTGCGGGTCGATCTCGCTGATCAGACGCTCCGCGACCTCCACCTGTTGCAGCCGCTGGTCGGCCGGCGCGAACCGGATCTGCTGATCACAAAGATCGTGCAGAACTGGGGAATGGTAATTTCGTTGCATGGCACACCTCTTTCTCTGCTACTGTCATCCTGTCGCTCGTGTGGTGTTCCTTGCGAATCCATCGCCCACTCGCGGGCCTGTTCGCCCCGCCCACGTGCTCTGTGGTAGCAATCTCTGTTCCGGTCCGAGTTCTCCTTCCGTTTTAATACGGCGGATTTTCGCGGCGGTTGTTACGTAGACCGCCAAATCGGTAATTCGTCACGCGCGTGCGATTCTTGCCCTATCTGCAGAAAACCCAGCCGATGCGGCAACTAACCGCGGCTGGGAAGTCGAATAGACAACTGCCCTAGAGGAGTCAAGTCTCGCACCGCCACCATGTTGTACGCAATTAAGTCGAGTTGGATCGAGAGAAAGTTCGCGCAAATCGCGGGATTCTAGCGATTGCGCCTGCCAGCATGCCTCCCATCTTACAACGCATCCCGTTCTGTGGGAAGAACTTACAACGCAAATCGCGACCAAGCCGGCCGCTCCCATCGCTCTCTGCCGACGAGTCGACGCATATTACCAAGTCTACTCTTTTTGCCAACTCGACTCCTCAGGACATTTCGGCAGCCGATTGCGCTGGACAGTCGGTCGGCCAACGGTCGATTTTAGCGGATATCGGGCCGCCGGCCGTCGCCGCGACCGTCGACTCTCCTAAACCGCGACCGCAAGCTCTTGTAAACTGAGGAAACTCCGATGGCCGCTGTCACTCGTCGTATGACACCCCTACTGCTCGCTTTAGCGCTCCTTTCGCCCAAAGTGTGCGTAGCGGAACCAACCGCCGAGTCGACCATCGACCTCACGCCCCACGTCGGCGCGAACGACTTCGCCGAGGTCACCATCGAGCTCGAGTGCGGCGGCACGATGCAAGTCCGCGACGACAACAAGGAGAGCACCCAAGTTCGCACGCTCCCGATGAGCGCCTCGGCCAAGCTCGTCTACGACGAGCACCGAGTTGCGCCCACCGCCGGCTCGCTCGCCACCCGTTCCATCCGCTACTACGACGAAGCGGCCGCCGTCATCAAAGTCGAAAACGGCGGCACCACGCCCAAGCTCGCCGACGACCGCCGCCTGATCGTCGCCCAAGTCCCCAGCGATCAGAACCCCGGCGGCCGGCTCAGCTTCGCCTCGCCAAACGGACTCCTCGAACGCGAAGAGCTCGACCTGATCGATATCACCGGCGACTCGCTCGCCGTGGATGGCCTGTTGCCCAACCGCCCCGTCGCCGCCGACGCCACCTGGCCCGCCGACCCCAATACCATGGGCGCCATCCTTTCGATGGACTCCGTCGCTGCCGCCCAGGTCGAAAACGTCCTCGACAAATTCAACCACGACTTCGCCTTGGTGCGGATCGCCGGCGCCGTCGTCGGCACCGCCGACGGCTCGGCCACCGAGATGGAAGTCCGCGGTGTGTACCTCTTCGACCGCAAACTCCGGCGCGTCACCCGCTTCAACCTCGCCGTCAAGGAAAAGCGTTCGATCGGCGGCGCGACCCCCGGCCTCGATGGCATCGCCAAGCTGAAGATGAACGTCAAACCGCTCGAATCGTCGCCACACCTTCCCCCGGCCACGCTCGCCACCCTCGAGTCGAACAGCGAGCTCCGTCTCGACACGCTCCGTCTCGAACCCGCGAAGCAAGGCTTCCGCATCACCCACGATCGCCGCTGGTTCGTCACTAGCAAGGAACGCGAAACCACCACGCTCCGCTGCGTCGACCGCGGCGACGTACTCGCCCAATGCACGATCACCAGCCTGCCGTCGAAGAGCGCCGGCCGGCAAACCACGCTTGAAGAATTCGAACGCGATATCCGCTTTGCCCTCAAGCAGAACTTCGGCGAGCTCGTCTCCAGCCGCCAATGGACCAACTCCTTCGGCCACCACTGCCTGGAAGTGGTCGTCCGCGGCACAGCCGAGGAAGTCCCCATCGAATGGCACTACTACCTGGTCGCCCCGGATACCGGCAACCGCGTCTCGCTCGCCGTCACGATCCAAGGCGAAATGGTCCGCCGGCTGGCCGCGGCGGATCGGACGCTGGTCAACGCGGTCGAGCTGGTGCCGATAGGTGCCGCGACGGAAACGGCAGCGAAGGCGGGCGCCCGGCGATAGTCGCTTACTCTCCCACTTATTGAGGATTGACTGGCGAAGTGAATCGCGTAGATCCACGGAACGCTGGAAAACGCAGGCGGCATCGCGTCCGCTAGCATTCAGTTGGCCAGTCAATCATCAATAGTACGGCCAAACGTGTAACACTTTCACGCGCTGCTTGGCGTCGTCCACCGCAAATGCCACGCCGAGTGGTGGTACAAATGCAATCCGTCGATTACCACTGCGAGATTCGCCAACCTCTCCCGGCGATATTGTCAGAACTTCGTCGATCTTGGCCGTGGCTGCGGTGATCGCCTCACGCTGCGTTGAATCGGCGTCGACCCAAGTCGATGCCAACTCCGCCCGCGCCGACTTGGCCCATTCGACGTGGTACATCAGAGCGTACGCAGATGGGCCAGGACTTCGTCGGTCGAGAATGTGGGCTCTTCCTGTTCCCGACGCTCCAGCTCTTCGTCACTCACGCGCGGACCACGAGGCGTTCCCGCGACCGCCGGCGTAAAAAAACCGATCGTCCGTCCACCCTCATCGCACAACTCAACACAGTCGTGAGTTGCCACAAGTTGGCGGCCAATGTCACTGGGCAACGTAAGTTTGGTCATCGCGGATTCTCCACAATTGGTCGGCAGGCGCAAATCCGCACCCCGGCTCGCACCATTGTGATTATACCATGATACTAAGTCAAGAATCGCCCCTACCTTCCACCCTTGTCGAGCTTGCCTTCGATCCGCAACAGCGTGTCGCGGATGCTCGCGAGCAATTGGGTATTTCCATCCGTCGTTGCCGCCGCCGGCGTGCTCGCCGCCCCCGTCTGACGATCCTCGGCGCTACCCACCACCAGGTCGCGCTGCCGGAGGACCGCGTCGCGGAACTTCCGCCCGTCCTTGATGCCGGCCAGTTGCACCAGCGAACCTTGCGACGACTGGCCCGCGGTTTCGATCGACAGCGCCTCGATGTCGAATAGCCGCATGATCGGGCCCTGCACCAATCCGATGTCGGTGATCCGATCGAGGGGCACCGTTTTCTCGACGCGGACCAGCGTCCCCTTGGCAACCTTCAGCGAACGATTCGTGAGCGTGCAACGGAAGCTCCGCAGATAGCGGCGCGTGACCGCCCCACCGACGAGAAACCAGATCGGCAACAACACGACGCCGACGACGGTCACCGTCATGATGAGCGCGCCGCTCAACAGCCAGTAGATCGTGACGCGTTCATTAAACTCGGCGTTCCAGAGAACTTGTTCGTCGGCCATGCGTCGGTTCAGGATCGAATATGGGATTTTGCGGATCCGTGAGAATGCGGTTACGGCAAGCTGATCGTCTCGCGGCCGGCGCGGGTCATGAGCGCACTCACAACTTGCGGATTGGTGTCGTCGTTGATGAAGCTTATGTGGCCATCCGCGAAAGCCGCGAGAAAGCCACGTGGCCGCAATTGTCCGAGGCCCCGCGTTGGATCGGCCGGATCAAAATGCCAGTCGTCCGGCTTGGTCCACTCGACGCCCTGGTCCGCTTCGACCAACATGATCGTCGCCGAAGCGCCGTCGCGAAAGTCGCGAAGCGCATGGCCGACTTCGGGGTCGTCAAACGCGGTGCCGGGGCCCGTCACCACCAAATACGACGTCTGGCCTGCGGGAAGATTATCGTTCGGACTTTTGAAAACATCCGGCATCTTCGCCACCAAGGCCCGATTATGCGCGCTGTCCCACGGCTCATCGAGATGGAACTGTGCGTACAGCGCCTGCTCGCCCAGCATCGGCAGAATCCGCACGCGCCAGCTCAGCTGCGACCCGGGCGCCGTGCCGCCGCCCGCCGTGGGAAAGGTGCGATTCAGAGCGTGATAGTTGTGCAGTCCGAGCGCCAGCTCTTTCATGTGGTGCATCGACGCGTTGCACCGGGCCGCTTCGCGGGCAGCCTGCACCGCGGGCAGCAGCAACGCGATCATCACCGGCAGAATGAAGAACGTGGTGATGCCGCCGGTGACGATGCCGCCGATCGCTAAACCCTCGCCCTTGAGCTGGCCATTGCTGCGATAGATGTTTCGCAGTGAAATCGCACCCAGCACCACCGCCGGCAGGCCCGTAAAGATCCAACACATGAACGATGCCACACCCAGCACGAGGCTGGTGATGGCCATACCGCTGGTTCGCGGCACATTCGGGACGGGCGGCACAGAACTGTCCATGAAAAGTTCCTCCTGTCGGCGGAAGCGATCGAACGGCCAGACTAGAAGCCGTTTCAAAACCGCCAAATGAACCGGACGCTAGCGCGTACCGGCTGATTGAATCAGCCGCGGGGCGCTAGCTTAGGTTTAGCCAAGTTTTTTGTACATTGCCTGCGTCGATTTGTTCGAGGAAATCGATGATTGCAGTGCCGCAAGAGTTGTCCGATTAAATGCGAGGTCGCGAGTTGGAATCTCCATCACAATCGCAAGCACCGAAAACA
>JANNTD010000143.1:0-8690 GCA_031403315.1 Planctomycetota bacterium | reverse complement strand
GGCGCCATGCATGATCGGCAAGACTTTCCGCCGCCGGTGGAACGACGAAATGACAACGGAGTGGATGTCGTCGATTTGACATCTCGTGTGGTTGAATTGATTTCAGTTTGCAAGTGCGTCAATGCGGCGGAATGGCCGGGTATTTCGATAATTCCGCACAAATCACGAGCCAGTGTCGTTGGAGTCAACCGTTGGCATCGGCTTTGCATTTTTGAAGCGCGGAGGTTCGGGTCTCCTCTCCAGAGGCAAGGCAGTCTTCTTCTCTGGGCAGTTGTGCGGCGGCCGATGGCCGCGGCGTTCGCGACGAACGGCGACCGCATTGGAGATCCGGCAAAAGCAGTTACCAAGTGGCAGGTGGGCGCGATGGATGCGCTCCGATCGATTGGAGGCAGTTTTCCCATGTTTGCTCATCTTTTTTCAAAGAATTCATGGCTCGTCGCGCTGGTCGCGGCGACATTGGTGACCGGCAGTGCGCTGGCGGAGCGCGGCGATCACGGTGGCGGAGGTGGTGGTAACCGCGGTGGCGGTGGCGGGGGTAATCATGGCGGGGGAGGTGGTGGCGGCGGGCGATCGTTCTCTGGTGGCGGCGGTGGTGGTGGTGGCGGATCTTCTTCCATGCGCTCTCACAGCGGCGGAGGTGGCGGCTCGATGAAGAGTTGGTCCGGTGGGTCGCAGTCGGGATCGGCAATGCGCAGCTACCGCAGCTCCGGCGGCGACTCTGGCAAATCGGCTTGGTCGGGTGGCGGCGGCGGTGGGGGTGGTGGGGGCAATGGTGGTGCGAGCCGTGCGCGCAGCTTCAGCAATCCAGCCTGGTCGGGTGGAGGTGGAGGTGGTGGAGGTGGCGGCGACGCTCAACGCTCGTTCTCCAGTCGGTCAATGCGCTCGTATTCGGAATCGAACGGCGGTGGCAACGAAAACTCGAACAACTCCGCAAAGCAGTTCCGCAATTTCTCGGGCGGCAATTCGTCCGCTCAATCCGGCGATGCGATGCGGCAGTATCGCGCATACCGCGCGCAATCGGGTGAAGGTCAAAACCAAAATCTTTCCGGCAGCGGCGCGGCGCGACAGCGCGGCGGCAACGACCAACTGCAGCAGATGTTCAAGCAATACAAAGATCAGCAGGCTGCCGGTGGCAGTGGCGGACAACATCTCGACCGTTCGCGCGGCCGCAATTGGATGAATGGCGATAAGCAAGGCGGCGAGCAAACGGCGTTCGATCAACTTCCTGGTACGAGCAACGACAACAGAAACGGTAACAGCAATGGTGGACCCGGCCGCGGCAGTTGGAATCGCACCGGCAACGGCGGCGACTTGAAGCAAGCCGGCGACTTGAACAATCTGAACCGCTTCCGCAACGGCGGCGGCGAAGGTGCCAAGAAATGGTCGGGCGGCGACGGCTCGAAACAGGCGTTCGAAAATCAAATGCAGCGTTCACGCGGCGGCGATTTTGCCGGCGGCGGCAATGGCCACAAAGGGCCCGGTCAGTTCGGCAACTGGTCGAAAAAGGACGGCGGCGAGTTCAATCCGAAGACGGCCCGCTGGTATGGCGAGTCTGGCTTCGGCGACCATCGCGGCCGCGGCGATCACCACGACGGCGATCACGACAACAAATTCGCCGACTCCGTTCGCAAGAACTGGCAAAACTATTGGTCGAATAAGCACGGCGGCCACGGCGGCCACGGCGATCATGATGACCACGACGGCCATCACGGCAACCACGGCAATGGGCACTGGAATAATGACCTCCCGTTCTGCTCCTCGTGGTGGGGCGGCAATCGCAACTGGGGTTACCACTGCTACGGGAACGATCGGCGGTGGCGCGACCAGCCGTTCTACTGGTGGAACAACTGCTCGGCCCCGCTCTTGACGACGTGGGTCGACTTCGGCTGGAACTATCCCTGCTACTGGGACTACGGCCAAGGCGAGTACATCACCTACTACAACAACGCGGTGTACGTCGACAATCAGCGGTACGCGACGGAGCTCGACTACTATGCCCAGGTTCGCAACCTCGCCCGCAGCGTGCCGACGCTCAACCAGAACCAATTGGCGGCGATCGAATGGCTGCCGCTCGGTGTGTTCGCGGTGACTCGGCCGGGCCAGGCGAAAGCGACTGAGCTCGTGCAGCTCGCGGTCAGCAAGGACGGCATCCTCAGCGGCACGCTCTTGAATCAGCAAACGGGCCAGGCTCGGCCGCTGCAAGGCAGGGTCGAACAGGCGACACAAAAAGCCGCCTGGTGCTTCGCCGATTCGCCGACCGATGCGCTGGTGGTCGAGACCAGTCTGTACAACCTGACCGAACCGGAGTGCACGGCGCTCGCGCACCTCGACGCGGTGAGCACGGAAGTCTGGCAACTGGTGCGACTCGAGCAACCGCCGCAACCGGCGGGCGCGCAAGCGCCAGCGGGCCCGGTGAATGCACCAGCCCCGGCCGTCCAACCCGTGCTGCCGCCGCAAGGTGCAGGGTTGCCGCCGCAGGAAACGGTATTGCCGCCGCAAGGTGTCCAGAAGTAAACACCGTGCGGTGCAGTAGTGATCGTGCCATCGTAACCAACATTGAAACCTTCGAGCGGGCGCTTCACGATGCGTGAGGCGTCCGCTTTTTTTGCCGTTCGATCTCTCGCTGGCGGCGGCGAAGGCGACAGGTATCGCATGGTGAAAATCCCCGTGTTTTTGCGAAGGCGACAGGTTTCTCTCGAAGGCGACAGGTTATTTCGAGGGTGCTTGAGCCAGCTCGCCACTGGCATATCGCTCGACGCTGGATGCGCGCACCGCGAACGGAGTCGCACGTATTTCGAGCGGCGACATAACCTCAGCGCTCGAGGCCGAATCGACGGCCCCGTGCGGCTTCGTTCAAGTTGTCAAAGAGCCAAGTACCTTGACGGCCGATGGCGGAGGAATTTGTTGGGCCTCACGCGCTGCATTTTTGGCGGACGAACCGCGCACGGAGGAAGTGGCCTCGCACGCCGACGGACGCTGTTGGTACGCGACCATTATACGGTACATGCGTACAGATGTAAAGTCCCTATTTTTGGCCAGGGGCGGAATTTTTGCCACAGAGGACACCGAGGGCCAGCGCGGCCGATGGCCGAAACCAAGAATTGAACAGGAGGACGCGGAGGTAGCAGAGGGGAAAGTGATTGCCTGGCGGCAGCCCTCTGTATTACAAACCCATCAAAGCTTGTTTTTTTGACACGATTTGTTGGGGGGAACAGGAGATAACAGAGAAAACGGAGGCGGATGGATCGACGGCTCTGACTCGACTCTGTATTTCCTCTGTTTCCTCCTGTTCCAAGTTTGGTTGCGGCAGCAGGCCGCGCTATGTCCTCTGCGAACTCCTGTTTAAAAACTTGCGCACGCGACCAACACTTTCGCTGTTAGTAGCACGGAGGGCACGGAGAAGGCCGGGGATCAGGCGGAGCGCCAAGCGCTTGGGCTGTAATGACTTAGCTGGTTGCTCTCCGCCGATCCTTAGCAAGGCGAGTGAGTAACTAAAGATTGAGCGAGTGGCGGTCGCAAAGCAGAATCGCGGGATTTATCGGCCGAGCGCCGCCGCTGTGATGGAGGAAATTGCCTTACACGCGAAGAAACAACGAGCCGATAAATAGAGGGCCAGACAATGGCTGTGGACTGTCCGCGCTAAGATCGTGTCTCTTCCTACCACAAGCGCTGGCCCACATTCCGCACACATTACTTGGGACCGCGCGGCCAATACATGGGATCTTGAATCGTCATGCGGTTCGTTTGTGCCGCGAGAGTCCTCTATGGAACGGTGACCAACAAAGACTGTTGGCGCCTCTGCAATCGAATTGACGACCGCCACTCTATACGACGTACACCCAACCCTTCTTTTCTCGAAGTCGACGGAGGCTGCGCCTTCTCGTCAGACGAGTAAGGATGGGAGAAATGTCCTGTAAGCTATATATATGTCCGCGCTCTTCAAGTATTGCTCGGATGTCGGCAATTGTGCGTCTGGACTTAAAATATCCCTCATCGGCCAGTTCGCCAATCAGAACGGTTGGACCAGCTTTTTTCTTTCTTTTCACTGAAGCACTTGTGCTCCGTTTTTCCCCTTTCGCAGGTTTCGCGATTTTTAGTCTGGTTGCACCATCCGTACGTGAAATTCGTTCCAGCAATTTAGCGACTTCATCGACTGAGCCCTCAATATTGACGGTCGTACCGTCGGCAAGTTGAAGTTGGGCTTTGGCCATTTTCTGCTCTCCCAGAATTTCGTTTCCGCCGCGGTGACAATCGTCGATACGTCACGCGACATCGGAATGGAATCGATAGATAGCATTATCTTGTGTCACATCTAAAACTTCGCGAAGATGTTCAAAATAAGGTCTTCAATGTGTGCCGACACTTTGTGCTCGCCCAGCCTGTAGCTGTTCGGATGTCCGCAGGCATTCCGAAGCTTCAAGGCGGTCTCAAGTTGCTGCTTGACATTCTTCCCAATGACGGAGATTTTCTCCAACATCGCAAGAAAATCAGCCTCCTTCATTCGCGACAAATCGTCCATCGTTTTCGCGATTTGCCATGGGTATTTCGAATGAGCAAACTGTTTTGCAGCAGCCGAGTTAAATACGGCCAATTGTGTGTTCACAATATGGGAATATAGCAACGACACCGCGCCGACCCACGAAAGTACTACTGCTGCGCGATACTGCCGTGTCTCGAAACAGACAATAGATTCCTCGACAAACGCGGCTGTCTGCTTGTCCAACAAGTTAGGTAGATACGTTCGGAGCGACGAAGCGACCCGTGGTGTCGGCGAATTCATTAGCGGGCCAGCAATTTGCTGAATGTGCTTGACTCCCGCACTGGATAACTCCCACCCTCCGTCAACACGAATAGCCAATCCTTTTGAACGTCTCAGAATGTCAGAAACATTTATTCTTTTGACTCGGCGAAATCCACTTCCGTACGCAAGTTCGGTAATCTGTTTGACACTTATTGGAGTTTCCGAATCGACTGCGAGACAAAGCAATGTCTTGTCAGTGTTCGAAAGATCGTTGCTCGAAATCAGGTCTTTCAAGTGCTCTGTGTGCAACATGGCGGATTTTACTCCTCTTTGTCCGTGTCATTCGACGGCGGCCGTTTTGTCCCTCGCCTGACGGCGTACGCTTCTTTCAATCGCGATTCTCCACAAACTGTCAATTCCCAGCCCTTGCCTTTTTGACGGAATAGTGCCTTGCCGTCGTGCTTAGCTACCCTCATCGTGTTGTCGGCACGTTCGGGCACCGTAACTCCAGTGTCCGCCGCTTCTGAGTCTATGTGTGCTCGCGTGATTGGAAATTTTCCGTATTGCGAGTACAGCCAAGCAGCAATGAGTAAGACATTGTCACTTGGCTTCCCGTGTTCGTGTTGCTCATAGAACTCATTCCTATCGCCCACTTCCTCGATCCGATGTTTCGATGCTCCCTTGCGCGCGGGTGCCTCGTATTTTGACGTATCAGCAACGTCAAAATACAGGGGCGCCAAGACGTCGAATGCGGCCGCACGAATTGCAGGATCAAGTTTCTTTACCGTCGTGTCGATCTCCGCTAATTTTCTTTTCACCGCCTCAATGCCTTCGCTGTTCATGACATTGCTCCAAAGAAGTAATGGCTCGTCTTATCACAGATACGCGTAAATGTAAAACATCTGCCGATAGCATTCAACATTGGTTTCTTTGCATGGAGTAGTGTGTTTACCATTCATTTCGCCGCCATTGTCTTCACTAGGTCCCCGGCGGCCCGTAGGCCTGGAGCCGACAGAGAAAACCCGGTTTCTTTGTGACCTCGAAGTTGATTTCCTAGCTCTTTCCTCGTATTCGCGTGATTCGCGGAGTCGTAACATCCGACATGTCGACAGAACTCTACAGCTTCAGATTCGCCGAAATCTGCCTGATCGGTTGAGAGCAGCGACCGAATTCCAGCAATCAAGTAACATGATCGAGTCTTCGCCCGCTTACTTGAACCGGGAACATCGTGCGCAATAATCTCCACGTTTCCTTGCTGAATGTAAAACACTTCATGTAAATCCGACTCGTCAATATGATTCTGACGTAGCCATCGCTTCGCATTTGGGCCGATAGAAAGCGTAGTTTCGTCAAGGAGTTGCTCGTCTGCCCCAGTCCCCGCACTAGCCTGCTCTCCAAGCAGCATAAACGCAGCGCTCATGACTCGGCGACGATCCTCTGATTGAAGAGGCTCCAACAGTTGACAGACTTTACCGGTGATGTCCGTAAGCTTTGTAGTAGCCATAAACACTTTCATCTCAAAGTACTTGTCCAGCCATATCCACCGTAACCGCACCCCAACTCTGGCATGCTCCAATTGCGTACTGCCGACGAGTTGCATGACACCACCATTATATGTCCATGCGTCTTAAAAAGTCAATATGTTTTGTTATCGCAACTTATTCAGTAGTAATAAGTTATGTATCAATAATGTTTTATGGCAATAAACGTGTGCGTCATTGAATCGCCATTTTAGCTGGCGGCGGTACGCAATTGGCACTTGCCAAAGATGGAATGCGGATTTGGACGCTAGGTGCCACTGGCTTTGCCAGTGCTGTGTTCGCGTTGTTATCGGTCCAGCGTTCCCAGCGGAAGACCGTGGATGAGTGGCAACTCCTGCGTGTGGCGTCTGGACGGATCGAGTAGGTACCAGCTTGCACCGTGTGCCTCGAACTTCCGAGCGGAAGATTTGGGTTGCGGTGCGCGAGGGTGCGCTCGCCGGAATCTGTCGTTTGTCCGGGTGAGCCAGGCAGGAAGAGCACTGGCGGAAGTGAGTGGCACACGGAAATAGTCGAGTGTCTAGGGTCGAGAGTCGGACGTTAGTTCGACATGGAGGCAAGGAGCGAAGAACCCTCACCCGCTCGATAACTCGCGGCCTCTCCCAGAAGGCGAGGCGGAACGCGCCCGCACTGGCGGAAGTGAGTGGCACGCGGGGAGAGTCGAAGGTCTAGGGCCGAGAGTCGAGAGCCGACCAAGAAACGGAGAGTCGAGGGCGGAGAGCGGTACGACGATGCTTGGCTCGGCGGGACCTTCGCCCTCCCTGGGCAGCGTCCGGCGTAGATTTTGCCTCGCGCTCGCTGTACGCTTAGGAGCAGGAAACTAAACTGGGTCGATAGGCTTATTTGAAATGCGTAAGCGTCTGCGTAAGAAGAAACGCGTTGGTGAGTTCCAAGAGTTCGGCGTGGAACTTGAGGTGATGCTGCGGGCGGGCGTTGACTTCGACATCTATCTTGATGATTTTCTGCGCGATGCCGTCGAAGCGAACGGCCTTGCGTTTGGCGGCGGTGGTCGGGGCAACCGTCTCGCTGGGTTCTTGGAGCTTGGGCGTCGGGACACGTACCAATCCAAAAAAGCAAAGGTCACCGCATGGCTCGTTGCCGAGAACCGCATCGAGACGTTCGTGGTCGGTGATCCCGTTGATGCGTGGAGCCTCGACTGAACGGGGGTCGCGAGTCGATCGTCGGCGCCGATCACGATCGGCGCCCACTCTTCCAAAGAGCTTTTTTGGACGCCTTCCACGCGACAAACGCGTACTCGGTGTCAAAGTGCGCAAGTCAGCCGCGGCAGAGTTCAGAACCCGCGACCGGCGGTCGCGGCTTTATGGGGATCGCTTGTTCGGGTAAGCTTGGAGGTCCTTCCTCCACGTGCCCTCGGCAAACGTCACCACCCCATGGCGAAGCGCTCGGAAATCGATCCCATCGCGGCGTTGCGGGAGCCGGCGTTTCTGCTGTTTTGGATCGGGGCGCTGCTCTCGAACACCGGCAACCAAATGCGGTCGGTGGCGGTGGGGTGGGAAGTCTATCTTCGCACGCGCGAGCCGATCAGCCTCGGCTATGTCGGGCTGGTGATGGCGCTGCCCGTGCTGCTCTTGGCCATGCCGGCGGGGGCGGCGGCGGACAGGTATTCGCGGCGGGCGATTATCATGATCGCTCAGGCGGGGCTGGCGGCGAGCGGATTAGGGCTGGCTTGGGCATCCTGGACGCACGCACCCTTGGGCTGGATGTACTTTTTTCTGCTCACGACCGGCACGTTTCGCGCGCTCGGCTGGCCGGCGGCGACGGCGATCGTCGCGGGGCTGGTGCCGCACAAGGTTTTCCCCAATGCCGCGATGTGGCGGAGCGTTGGGTTTCAGCTCGCGTCGACGGTTGGGCCGCTGGTGGGCGGATTCTTGCTGGCGTGGTGGAATCCGGTGGCCGTGTATTTGCTCGACGCGGCGTCGAGCGTGGTCCTCGTCGGCTGCCTGGTGTTTGTGCGGCCGCGGGCGCAACAGCGAATGGCCGAGCCGCATTCGTGGAAAAGTTTCCTGCAAGGCGTCCGCTACCTGCGCCGCCAGCCGGTCATCCTCTCGACGATGACGCTCGACATGGTGGCGGTGCTGTTCGGCGGGGCGACGGCGCTGTTGCCGATCTATGCGACGGAGGTGCTCGGCGTCGGGGCGACCGGTTTCGGCTGGATGCGGGCGATGCCGTCGATCGGGGCGATTTTCACGAGCTTGTGGTTGGCGGTGCGGCCGCCGATCGCGCGCGGCGGGACGACGCTGCTGTGGGCGGTGGTGGCGTTCGGCGTGGCGACGATCGTGTTCGGTTTGTCAAAGTCGTATCCGTTGTCGCTCGCGGCGCTGTTTGCGTTGGGGGCGGCGGACAATATCTCGGTCGTGATTCGCTCGACGGTCCTGCAATTCGTGCGGCCG
>JANNTD010000142.1:0-4267 GCA_031403315.1 Planctomycetota bacterium | reverse complement strand
CTTTCAATCACTGCAGGACTACCAATGCCAAAAGTGTATGTCGTGAATGATCCAGCACCGAATGCGTTTGCAACGGGACGTGATCCGGAGCATGCCGTTGTAGCCGCAACAACAGGGCTTCTGCAGATGCTTGACCGAAATGAACTTGAAGGTGTCATGGCACACGAGCTCTCCCATGTAGGGAATAGAGACATGCTTGTAATGACTGTTGCAGTAGTACTTGCCGGTTTTGTTGCAATTCTTGCAGATTTCTTCATGCGCTCAGTGATGTGGGGACTCTCGCCTTGCAACGAGCCAGCCAAGACGACCGCGATTCCCGCCTCGCGCACGCGAAGGCAAAACCGCGCAACGTCTTGCGCCGGCCAGTGATCGAACAATGTTCCGCGCGATTTGTCACAAGTGTCGATGAGCAGAACCGGGCAACCGACGGCAGCGGCTTCTGCCAGCACATGTTCTGGCGGCGGCGCAGCGGCCATTTGCCAATCGGCATAGACGACTGCAACCGGGCGCACGCCTGCCGGCCACTGGCGGATCGCCGACCGCCAGCGGGCCGGCCAGTCGAAGCATGCTTGGCACCCCGCCAGGCCGATCTTGCAATATTCGATGCCGGCCATCCCGATCAACGAGTTTCTCGCTTCCAAAAGTTCCCCGGCCGCCACGCTGATTGGCACACGTTCGCCAACTGCGGCCACCACCGCGGCGACAACTTCCGCATCGGCTGCCCCCAACGAGCCGCGATTCGGCTCCTTGACGTCAATCACGTCGGCACCGCCCGCGAGCGCGACCCGGGCCTCGTCGGCGTTGCGCACGCTGATCAACAAGCCTGGTTGTTCGGTATTGAAATCGAAGTAATGCATGAACAGGTTGCACGCCAATCAGTTTGCGGCAGTTTGGCTCGCCCGCTCCTCGCTCACTTCGCGGAGGCGGAGGTTGAGGCGGCGGATCAGTTCGCCGTTGAGCGGCTCGCACCACGTGCCGCGAATCGTCACGTAGCTGTCGCACCACGCGCCGAGTGCCTGTTTCACTTCCCGCTGCGCATAGCCGGGATCGCGCTGGGAAATGCGGGCGACCAGATTCACGCTCACATCGTGCTGCGGTGCGCCGGGGATCATCACGGGACCCTGGCCGATGAAGAACGCCTCCACCAGCTCGACCGGGACGGCCAGCGGTGGCCCAGTTCGTAGATAGAACAGCACCTGGCCGTTGTCGTAGGCCACGCGGGGACGACGAAGTTGCGTGGCGAGCACTCCCAACAGAAGAACACCGACGACGCACCACGCGACGCCGAGCCACTTGAGCAAAACCAAATCGAACGAGAGCTCCCGCCAACTCAGGACAGCTCCCAGGACGACGAGCAACAGCGGCGGCAACATTCCGAACATCAAGGCACGGCGGTTCGTTTTGAGCCAGATTTCCCGCATTGGAGATGTGCTGTGAATCTAAAAGGAGTGCGGTTCGGGCGCGGGATGGACGAGGGCAGGGCGGGCCGCTACTTTAGTAACAGCGTGGACCGCCGCTCGGCAGGCTGCGACCACAGGCGTTCCTCGCACATCGAGTGCCGATCAAGATGTCTGACCTCACCTCGCCGGGCAATTCCGCCCGCTTTGTTCCGCTGGCGATTGTCGCGCTGGCAGCGATCTATGCCGCAACACTCGTCGCCGGCTGGCCACAGTATGGCACACAGGCAATCGTCGGCCAACAGGCTCACCACGCGGAAGTGGCAGCCCATGCAGACGCTACACCGATCGAAGCGCCGCCGCTGTGGACCGTGATCCCCTTCGTGCTGATGCTCGCCGCGATCGCCGTGCTGCCCCTGGTGCCGGCGGCGCACCATTGGTGGGAATCGAATCGCAGCAAGCTGCTGGTGGCCGGCGGGCTGGCGCTGGTGGCGCTCGCCTACTATGCATTCCTGCACGAGTCGGCGCTCGAAGGCCATTGGCCCGCCCATCATGTGCTGAGCCCCGGGGCGGGAACGTTCGACGGCGGGTTCGTGCAGACGATTCTCGAAAACGCCATCTTGCAAGAGTACGTGCCGTTCATCGTGCTTTTGTTCAGCCTGTACTCGATCAGCGGCGGCATCCGTATCGAAGGCGACTTGCAAGCCGATCCGCTCACCAACGCGGCGTTCATGGCGGTGGGGGCCGTGCTCGCCAGCTTCATCGGCACCACCGGCGCGGCGATGCTGCTCATCCGCCCGCTCTTGGAGACGAACAAGGAGCGAAAGCACATCGCCCACACCATCGTAATTTTCATTTTCATCGTCTGCAATTGCGGTGGCTGCCTGCTCCCGATCGGCGATCCGCCGCTGTTCCTCGGCTACCTCGAAGGCGTGTCCTTCCTCTGGACGCTGTCGCTCTGGAAGGAATGGGCGTTTGTCAATGGCATGCTGCTCCTGGCCTATGTACTCATCGACCGCATCTTCTACTATCACCGCGAGACCATCGCCGACATCGAGCGCGACATCGAGCAAATCGGCCGACTCAAGATCCGCGGCTGGAGACTTAACGTGCCACTCTTGGTCGGCGTCGTGCTGGCCGTCGCGCTATTCGATCCGAGCAAGCCTTTCATCGGCACCGATTGGCATCCGTGGATGTACCTGCGTGAGCTGGTGCAGTTGGGGCTGGTGGCGATGTCGCTGTGGTTCGGCGACAAGATGGTCCGCGCGAAGAACCAATTCAACTTTGGCGCGATCATCGAAGTGGCCGCGCTGTTCATCGGCATCTTCATCTGCATGCAGCCGGCGCTGCAGATTCTTTCGGTCCGCGGCAACGAGCTTGGCATCGACACGCCGGCTGAGTTCTTCTGGGCGACGGGGACACTTTCGAGCGTGCTCGACAACGCACCGACCTATCTCGTGTTCTTCAAGACGGCCCAAGCCATGCCCCACGCCGAAGGAGCCGTTTTGGAAGCCGGCGTCGAGCACTCGATCCTCGCGGCGATCAGCTTGGGAGCGGTCTTCATGGGCGCCATGACCTACATCGGCAACGGCCCGAATTTCATGGTCAAAGCGATTGCCGAATCGTCGGGAGTCAAAATGCCCAGCTTCTTCGGCTACATGGTCTACAGCTTCGCGATCCTGCTGCCGATCCTGGCGCTCTGCGTGTGGCTGTTTCTGATGTAGCTGGTTGAAGTGGTGAGTCGCGTAAACTCGACCCACCGAATAGCTTCTAACAGAACGAATCAAACCGCCAAGTACGCCAAGTGCGCCAAGAAGGTACAATGGAATTGTCCGCGTTTCTTGGCGACCTTGGCGTTCTTGGCGGTTCAAATTGTTAGGCGTCCTAATTCTCCGTCCGTGCCATGCGCGTCCTCGGTCCTCTACCAGGACTCGCGCCGAGTAATTACAATGGCAGACTCAGGGAGGGCTTCGGAACAGACGCATACCTAATCGCTGGGCACTTGCCCACCCCGCCGTGTCGCACGCAAACATCACTTCGCCGGCTCAACTCAGCAGCTTTTGCGAGGAGCTCTCCCGCGCCGACCGAATCGGCTTCGACACCGAATTTGTCTCCGAAGACACCTTCCGTCCCGAACTTTGCCTGATCCAGGTGGCGATCAAGGATCGGCTCGCAGTGATCGACCCCTATCGAGTGGGCAAGCTCAGCGAATTCTGGCGCACACTTGCCGACGGCCGGCACACGACGATCGTCCACGCGGCCCGCGAGGAGGTGAACTTCGCGCTCTACGACGGCGACCGCCCGCCCGCCAACCTGTTCGACACGCAGCTTGCCGCCGGTTTCTGCAGCACGGAGTTTCCCTCGTCCTACGGCGGAGTGGTCAACAAGTTTCTCGATCGCACACCCGCCAAGGGCGAGCAGCGAACCGATTGGCGCCGTCGGCCGCTGACCGACGCGCAGATCGACTACGCGCTCGAAGACGTGCGCTACTTGTTGCCGCTGCACGACGAACTGCAGCGGCAACTGGAAAAACTCCAGCGCGTCGAATGGTTCGCGGAGGAATCGAGCACCTGGCTCCGCGAGCTCCGCGAGTCGCGCGACCGGCCGCGGTGGCGAAAGGTCTCGGGCATCGGCAACCTGGCGGGCCGCAGCTTGGCGATTGTCCGCGAGTTGTGGATGTGGCGGCAGGCAGAGGCCGAGCGGCGCGACGTGCCGCCGCGGCGCGTGCTGCGCGACGACTTGATTGTCGAGCTCGCCAAGCGCAAGAGCGATCAACCGGACAAGATCAAGGCGATTCGCGGCATGCAGCAAAGCGGCGGCCATCACGTGATGGAGCAACTGGCCGCTTGCATCCACCGCGGCCTCGAAGC
>JANNTD010000141.1:0-3490 GCA_031403315.1 Planctomycetota bacterium | reverse complement strand
GTCGAAGAAGTAACGGTAAGCATGCACGAGCGCCGAGCCATAGAACTCGAGCGCCTGGCCACGATGGAGCATCTCGGGCAGACTCTCGGCCTCCTGGGCGGCGATGTAGGCGAGCTCGGCCATCGCATATTCGTGCTCGCGATCGGGCTCGCGCTGTTGGATTTCCTCGAGCCGCGCGAGCAACTCCTGGCGGTCGCCGTCCCATTGGTCGGCGAGGTCATAACGACGCAGAAGCTGCATCGTTCGCTTGGTCGGCTTGGGACCTTTGCGCGAGACGAGGTTGAGCGAGCTGGCGAGCGGGTTGCGGGGCGTGTCGCGGACTTTCACCCACTCAGACGAAGTGCTGCAACCGCTGACGGCGAGCGCCGCGAATAGGCAGACCGCGAGCGCGGCGGCCCTTCGGCGGCGGTCCGTGGCAACAGACAATGACGCGCGCGGCGTCGTTCGCATGGTGACTTCGCGCAGCAGGAGCGCTCGAAGGAGACGAGTCAAAAAATTCGGCGGCGAATGCCGGGCGGGAAGAGTAGTTCAATCGGCGAGGCAGCGTCAATCGTGACGCGGCCACGCTAGCATTGCATCGCCGGTGTGATTCAAGCATCGCTGCCTTCGATTTTCTCACAGCGCAAAGCCAAGTCGCCAACGCGCCGGAACAAGCGTTCGGGCGGTTGGCGACTTGACTTCGCGGGGCAAGGCGGGAGAGTCTGCTCGGCGGAATCGGGATTAAAATGCGGGGTCGGAAGCCGCTTAGTCCAAAGCTGTTACTTCAACCTGCGGCGGGGTGGTCCTTCCGCAGGCGCGGGTCTCGGGCTTCCGACCCCTTTGTGTGATTGAACTCCAATTGAGTTGCGCTAATGAGTTGACTTACGGATCAACTTCAACTCACGAAATCGCGGGATGCGACATTGGCTGCTGCGGCGAAAACTCCGGCACGACGTGCAAACGACGATGAATCACCGCATAAGGTTCCGGCCCCGGCTCGGTGTCGTTTGTGGTCGGACTGATGAATTCGCCTGACTGCTGAAATCCATTCGAGATTTCATTTCCTGTTGACACTTGAAACTCGGCGGCATGCAGCAGCTCGGCCGCATTCTGAAGCTCAGGTGAGTCCCGAAATTCTCGGGCCGCCTGGTTCAGTTCGCCGCGTAATATCCGCACGGTGCGGGGCGCATCCAGGGCCAAAGTGACCCGGTTGCCGGCCACGCGCCGAATTTCGATGGTAATGTTGTCACCGATGTGAATCCGTTCGCCGATTTTCCTGCTGAGCACGAGCATCGCACTAACTCCTTGTCCTTGCATGTACGGTCTCCGCCGACATGGCGGATGCAGTCGCGTGGTGCGACTGGGTTGGGAGAAATGCAAGGGGTGTGCCAGGAGCGGCGAAAATCGGTGGTGCTGGCCTGCTGGCAGTGTTTTCTGCCGGGATTTGCAGTAGTCTTTTGCGGCGTGGGGGGCCGCGCTAGTGCAATTTTGCGACGATTGGCCAGTGACTTACGGGCGATTTTCATCTCAAATTGGGACGATAATCCGAGAATGAGACGGCAGGGTTCGTTCCCACGCTCTGCGTCGGAATGAGGAGTACGAACCAGATGGATCCCTATGCTATCAATGTGGCCGCTTGCCGAGGTCGGCAGCAGAGGTTTCTCGCCGAGATTGGCCGGCTCGACCTTGAGTTCGCCGTGGTCACCGGCCGCGAGTCGATTCAGTGGCTGACCGGTGCGCTCGTGCGTGCGCCGTATGAGCCGGTTGCGGTCCTGCGGGCCGACGGGCATGTCTTGCTCGTGCTGCCGGAGCGGCAACTTGGCGAGTCGGCAGCCGTCGACGAGAAGCTCGGCTACCCGGCGAAGCTGCATTCGACGCTCGTCGACGACCAACGGGCAGCGAGCTCCGAGACGCTGCAAAAAGCGCTCACCGCGAAAATTCCAAAGCGTGTCGGCATCGAGTTCGCCACGTTCAGTCCGCATCTGACTTTCCTCACGTCGCTCGGCGGCTCGGACTTTGCCGATGTCGGCCCGGTCGTCTCGAAGTTGCGGCGGCACAAGGATCCGGACGAGCTGGCGATGCACTGCCGGGCGAACGACGCGAATCGCGCGATGTACGAACGGGCCCGCGAAATCGTGCGGCCGGGCGCGAATGAAATCGATGTCTACAACGAGCTCGCGGCGGTGGCGGTGCAGACGCTGGGCGAGCCACTCACGTATTTCGGCCAGGACTTCCGCTCGGCCGCCCGCGGCGGGGCCCCGCGCAATCGCGCGATCGAGGCAGGCGAGCTTTATATCTTCGATCTCGGCGTCGGCTTCCGCGGCTACTATTCCGACAACTGCCGCACGCTCGCCGTCGGCGGCCAGCCGACCGAGTTGCAGAAGAAGGCGTGGAACGCGGTGAGCGCGGTGTTCCCGTTCATCGAGGCCAACGTCCAGCCGGGCGTGAGCTGCAAGATGCTGTTCGACACGGTGCAAAAACAGCTCGACGCGTATCAGCCATGGATCTTCGACCATCACCTGGGCCACGGCGTGGGTCTCTCGCCGCAGGAAGGCCCGCACTTGAATCCCTGCTGGGACGACCACTTCGCCGAGGGCGATTACATCGCGGTCGAACCGGGCTTGTACCACGACGAATTGCGTTATGGCGTGCGGCTCGAGCAGAACTACGTGGTCACAGCGACGGGAGTCGAACTTCTCACTCCATGGCCGTTGGAGTTGGTGTAGCAATGACATATTCCAGGGCGAAAATCGCCAAGTAGATTGGACCGCTTGCATCTGGCCGGTCGGATACGGAAGATGGTACTTGAGGTGTTACTATGCGTCTGACTCTCTGCGGTCTAGCCGTCCTATCTAGCGCTTTCGTGTTTGAATGTGCCGCTCAGGGACTTCTTGAGAAGAAGCTGCTGAACCAGTTGCCGACGGCTTCAGTGATTGTGCCCCTCGATCTCAACAGGCAGATTGTTAGAGTTCGGGCAAGTCACGGAAAACTTCCAGGGCGAAGTTTGCGTCTAGATATCGGACTAAGTGAGGAGTTAATGGAGTGGCCACGTGAAACGAATGCGCCCCAAATAGTCATAGTTCCGGCGCGCCCCAAGCCAAATCCACCAACCCAATACGTAATTGTTGCCGAGAACGTTCGGGTGGATGAAACGTGCCACGTCGCATTTGTATCTGGTCTCAATCGTTGCAAAGTCGGCATTGTGGTTCGGATCGTCGTCAAGCGCGGACGGGATTCAGCTGAACTGGAAACGATGGCAATTCTGCCGAGTGGTAAGAAGATTTCATTCAGTTCGATAGGGATGCGCGATGCACGAGTGGCCTTGAATGCTGCATTACAATTGCCTTTTCCGACACGTGATCATTCAAATTCACAGGTCATCGTTTTGGATTTAAGCGGCCCAACCGCGGACTCACAGGCCGTTGATGAGTTGGCTCAGTATGCCATGACGGTTCACGACAGATCGTCGGTCTATCTGCGATTCCATGCTCAAAACAAGACTTATCCTGCG
>JANNTD010000140.1:0-37801 GCA_031403315.1 Planctomycetota bacterium | reverse complement strand
CTTTCAGCGGCGAGATGTCGCGTGGCAGGTTCGTAACTTCGGCACAGCCAACGAACTCGATCTGCTCGCCGACGTTGGCTTGCTGTTTCACATGCGGAATGACGTCGTTTTCGACGACGCGGTTAAGTTCTATCGAGATTGCGTTGAAGTGCTGCGAGTTGGCGAAGTCGTCGCCGTGGATGAGTCCGGTGGCGTCGCGAACTGTGTTGCCGAACAGGAGACCGGTTTGGATGGCGATGTCGGCCTCGCTTCCCTCGGCCGCGAGCGATACGCCAATTGCCTTGTCGCCCACCGACACGATCGTGCCACTTCCGCGCACGAAATACAATGCCGCCCGACCCAGTCCTAACGAGCGTCCAAAATCAGTTCGGGCTTGCTGAGGATCTTCGCGGAGTGCCGCGAGCACGGCCGCCGCATCGGCTGCCTGGCCGAATGTCGGCGACAGTTTTGCCGACCAAAACTTCTTCACGTAGTCCGTCGCGTCGAATGCCGCCTGCGGTTTCTCGGCCAGCGTCGTGCCGCGCGGCACCACGTGAAAGAGCGGAAAGAACCAAAATAGCACACTCGCCGCGACGAGCGTACCGATGGTGGCGACAAATCGGTTCATCGGCACGCTAGCGGTTGGAACCGCTCTTGGCTCCGTAGTCGCCATACTCGGACACATTTTCTTTGGTCACGAGTTCCACCGCCACCGGCAGTTTCTGTTGAAACTCGCGTTTCCCTTTGAGCCACTCGTCGGCATATTCGGCCGCGGTCGTGGCCATGACCTTGGGGAACTGCATGCCCGTGGCCACGATCTTGCCTTCGGCGATCAGTTTTACGATGTCGTCCGCGCCGTCGAAGCCGAAGATTTTCACATCTTTGTCTTTGCCGGCCGCGACCAGCGCTTGATACGCGCCCATCGCCATCGCGTCGTTCGCACAAAACACGGCGTCGATTTCCGGGTTGGACTGCAGGATCGATTCCATCACGTCGAGGGCCTTGGTGCGGTCGAAGTCGGCGCTTTGCTGGGCGACCATTTTCAGGCCAGGGTAGCGATCGATCACGCTGTGAAAACCTTGCGAGCGGTTCCGCGTGTTGTTGTCTCCCACCAAACCCATCAGTTCGACGTAGCTGCCTTTTTCGCCGACGACTTCGACGAAATACTGCCCCAACGCAACGCAGCCGGAATTGCTGTCGGAGAGAATCTGGGATGCGGCAGCGTCGCTGGCGTTGATCTCGCGGTCGATGCAAAAAACGGGGACGCCCGCCTCCTTGGCCATACGGACGTTGGCGATCGAGGCGTCGGCATCGGTCGGATTGAAGAGAATCGCCTTGTACCCGGCGGCGATAAGGCTCTCAAAATGGGAGGACTCCTTGGCGGTGTCGTTCTGCGAATCGAACACGACGGCTTCGTAGCCGAGCTCTTCGGCACGGCCTTTGGCGGTGTTGGCGAGCACGACGAACCAGGGGTTATTGAGCGTCGAGACAACGACCGCGATCTTCTCTCGGCCGCCGTTGGCCGCGGGTTTGCTGGCACACGACGCGAACACAAACAAGCCTGTCGCAGAAATAATCGTCCAGAGAAATTGCCGCCGCGCGAATTCCATCTCCAACCTCCTATCGACCAACATGCGGACAGCCGCGAAGCAGCGTGCCGAAGAAATCGTCGTGACCAACCTGTCCCCCTTTGAACGTGAACTGGACACCCTCGACCTCCGCATGCCGGCTGTGAGCTACGCAGAGCGGTGCACCCGGCGCGAGCGGCCCGACCATTTCGAGTGCGTCGATGCCGATCTCGCGGGCGACCGCGCCCGAGGTGTCGCCACCCGCCACTGCCACTGCCACGCGCTCGACGTGCCGCGAACGCAACACTTCGCCGAGGATGCGTCCCAGTATAACACCAAGCGACCCGGATTTCAGGCCGTGCTGCCAGGATTGTTTGATGGTTGCGATGCGATCGTCGTCGGGTCCGCGGCTGGTGTGGACGATCACCGAGCGACCCGCGTCGAGTTCTGTGGTGACGCGTTTCGCAACGTCGCGAATGGTCGCCTCGAGCGCACTCGATTGGAACAAGCGGGCCGTGTCGAGCGGCACCTCTGCGAAGCCATTTGCCAGCGCCCAGGCGATCTGCCGGCCGGTTACGGGCGAGCAGCTACCGGAAACGACGACGACGCGATCAACGGGCTGCAGCGTCGCAAAACCCTTGGATTCGGACGGCACCATTCCGCTCGCCCGCCAATGATTCGTGAGGGCCGACTCGACTCCGGAAGAGCCGGCAACGAACAACGGTTTCTGCTCGCGTTCGTGCGCTGCCCAAATGAGTTGCCCGATGGTGGTGAGGTGTTCGTTCGTCAGCGTATCGAACAGCACGATTCCGCCCTCGCCCTGCATCGCTTTAGCCGCGGCCGCGGCGCCGCGATTCAGTGTCAACACATCGACCAGACGCACGGGCAACGATGTTTGATGCGACAAATGGACCCGCAGATCGGCCTCGGTCATCGGCGTCACGGGGTGCTCGCGCATCGTGGGATGTCGATCCAGACGGTAAACGGGGCTGTCGAGGCCCGACCGGGCGAACAAGTTGGCGAAGAGGCAATACCGCTGCAAATGTGGTACGCCGACAACGAGCGGCACGGAATGGTTCTGAAACAAGCGGTGTCCAATTTCGATCGCTCGGCCAATGCTGCCGATCTGAGGCGATGAATCGAAAGTGGAACAGACTTTATAGTGCACGATGGCCGGCCGGCGGGCGAGAAGCGACTCGAAAACGCTGGGTAACGCCTGATCCATTTTCTCCGGCGACATTGTGCGGCTGTTGCCCGCGACGCCGATCGCGCGGACATTCGGGAACCGCGCGAGCATCTCCTCGCTTGGCGGCTCGGTGAAGAGCACGGTCTCGACGCCGCTGGTGGTGAGCGCTTCGAGCGCGTCAGTCGAGCCGGTGAAGTCGTCGCCGTAGTAGGCCAGCAAAGTCACTTCACGTGCTCCAGTCGGCCAAAAAACTCGAGCGACTGACGCAACTCGGGATGCTCACGGGCGTAGTCGTCGAGCGCGATGCCGGTCGCGGCCGCTTCCCAGGCTTGCCGCAGCGCGGCGACTCCGGCCGTAGGTCCGCCCGGGTGCGCAAGAATTCCGCCGCCGGCGAGATACATCAGGTCGAGCGTCTTTGTCTGTCGGTACGTCTCCGGTGCCTGGCCACCCCATTGGGCGGAGGATACAACGGGCATCACTGTGTAACCGCCCATCATCGGCGTGAGGCAGGCTCGAATGGAGCGGACGACCGATTCGTCCGACTCACAGAACTTGTTCTTGAGGCCGTTCACGTGGAGTTGGTCGACGCCGGCAAGCCGCCACAGCTTTTGATATGCGGTGAACTCCATGCCGAGCGCGGGGTGGCGTGTGAGCATGCCCCAGCCGTTGCGATGGCCGTGGATCGGGAGCGAAGAGCGCCGCCGCAAATAGTCGACGGCCGCGAAGCCGACACTGTTGAGACTGACCATCACGCAGCTGCCGCCCGCGGCGACCACGGTGTCGTGGTGTTCGAGCATGCGGTCGAGTTGGTCGCTGATGTTGAAGGCGAACATCACCTTGCGGCCGGTGCGGTCGGCGAGCTCGTTCACGACGTGCATCACCGCCTTGACGCGCTCCGCGAGCGGCGAATGAGGCGGATTGGCCATCAACTCGTCATCCTTGACGAAATCGATGCCGGCCTCGCCGAGCGTGCGCACTAAATCGGCCGTCGCGGATGGCGTGAGGCCGATGCTCGGCTTCACAATCGTGCCAATGATCGGGCGATCGTAAACGCCGGTCAGCCGCCGCGTGCCTTCGATACCGAATTGCGGGCCAGGGAAATTTGTAGCGAGCGCGGCGGGAAACTCCAAGTCCATCAGCCGCAGCCCAGATAGATATCTGAGTTCGAACAAGTTACCGGCCACGGTCGAGAGAATGACCGGCAGATTCGGCCCCATGTTTGCCAGCGGAAAGCTGACTCGCACTCGGCCACGTTGAAATACAGTATGTCCTGGTGGAATCGCGGCACCGGGCAGCGACGGCGTGGCGGCGGGCTCGAGCTCCTCGACCGATTCGACGCGCGCGGCAAAGCGTTCGCGCAGCTCGTCCGTCTCACCGGGAACGCGGGTGAAGGTGCCGGTCGACTGCTCGCCGGCCATCGACTCGGCCGCTGCGGCGAGCGTCGTCGGCGTTTCCACCAGGTATTCGGCGATGATGCGGTCGTCGGCCATGCGTCTAAAGCACCCGTTTCACAGCGGTCTGCCAGCCCGCGTAGAGTTGATTCGCTTTGTCGCGGCCCATGCTGGGGCGATACGCAAGGGTGGTCCGTGGCATTGCCGCAAGATCTTTGAACGACTTCACATGGCCGTGGCCCAACAAGCCAGCCATTGCGACGCCCAGCGCGGACGATTCCGGCACTTCGGCCATAACCAGTTCGACGCCCGCAATGTCGGCGGTGAACTGCATCAGAAATTCGTTGCGGGTCGGTCCGCCGTCGGCGTGTAACACTTGCGGTGCGACGCCGGCATCGCCGCACATCACTTCGAGCACTTCGCGGATTTGGTAGGCGATCGCTTCCAGCGCGGCACGAACGATATGTTCTTTCCGCGAATGGGCCGTCAGGCCGACGATTGCGGCGCGGGCATCCGGGCTCCAATACGGGGCGCTCAAACCGGAGAACGCCGGCACAAGGTAGACGCCGCCGTTGTCTTCGACCGAGCGGGCAAGCGCGTCGGTCTCCGCTGCGTCGTGAATCAGACCGAGCTGGTCTTTGAGCCAAGAGATGGTCGCCGATGAATAGTTGATAATACCTTCGAGCGCGTAGGTCGGCCGGCCTTGGTGGACCCAGGCAAGGGCAGCCACCGCGCCTTGACCCGAGTGCTTGAGTTCGTGGCCGATGTTGAGCATCACCGATGTGCCAGAGCCGAACGTCGCCTTCGCGGATCCGGGTTTGAAGCAGCACTGGGCAAAGAGCGACGCCTGCGAGTCACCCATCACGCCGCAGATCGGCAACTTTCCTGGCAGCGTGCCCGCCACGTCGGTCTCGCCGAATTGTGCAAAGCTCTCGCGGACCTCGCCGAGCGCTCGCAGCGGCACGTTGAACAACTGGCACAGCTCCACGTCCCAGCGCAGTTTGCCGACGTCGTAGAGCAGTGTGCGGCTGGCGTTGGTGGGATCGGTAGCAAACACGTTGCCGCTGGTAAGGCGATAAATCAGGTAAGTGTCGATCGTGCCGATGAGCGCGTCGCCGCCGGCAAGTTTCGCGAGAATCTCAGTCCGCTCACGGAGGAGCCACTTGAGTTTCGAGCCGGAGAAATAGGTATCCAGTTTGAGGCCGGTCTTCTGCCGGATTGCTTCGGCGTGGCCGGCGTCCGCCAACTCGCGGCAAATCGGATTGCCGCGCAGGCACTGCCAGACGATCGCGTTCGAGAGTGGTTGGCCGGTCTTGCGGTCGAAAACGACAATCGTTTCGCGCTGATTCGTGATGGCGATACCAACAGCATCCGCAAGCTTTTCACGCTGTCGGCCAGCTAAGTCGCCAACGACCGCCAACACGTTCTGCCAGATTTCTTCAGCGTCGTGCTCCACCCAACCCGGCTGCGGATAGATTTGTCGGTGCTCGCGCGATGCCTTGTCGATAACCGTGCCCGCAGAGTCGAATAGCACGGCCTTTGTCGCCGACGTGCTCTGATCAATAGCGAGGACGTGAGTCATGCCGAGATTTCCGCTTGCTTCAACACGTCGGTCGCGGTGGCGGCGAGGCCTTCCATCGTGATGCCATAGTGGCGGAAGATGTCGGCCTGGCTGCCGGTGACCGTGTCTTCATCCGGCATGCCGACGATCCGCATTGGCACGGCAACGCCAGCCTGCATCAGCACCGCCGCGCATGCTTCGCCCAATCCGCCGTGGACGGAATGTTCTTCGGCGGTGATGACGGCGCGGCACTCGCGTCCGGCGGCAAGAATGGCGTCGCGATCAAGCGGTTTTACGGTGTGCATGCTCACGACGCGGCAGTTGAGGCCGTCTGCGGCAAGCTTTTCGGCAGCGAGCAGGCAGTGGATCACCGTTTCGCCCGTGCCGATGAAGCATACATCATCGCCATTGCGGAGTGTGATCGCTTTGCCGATTGTGAACTTTGTGTTGTGAGAATGCAGCGTGTAGGTCGCCGCTTTGCCAAAGCGGATGAATATGGGGTGCGTCGCTCGAGATGCTGCGCGGATCGCTTCGCGGGTTTCGAAGTTGTCGGCCGGCACGAGGATCGTGATGTTGTGGATCGCGCGGAGGGCGGCGAGGTCGTGGAGCGAGTGGTGCGTGCTGCCGAGTGCGCCGTAGCTGACGCCCGCGCTGATACCGACGATTGTTGCCGGCACGTCGGAGTAGCAGACGTCGTTCTTGATTTGCTCCAAGGCCCGGGCCGTGAGGAAGCAAGCCGGCGACACGGCGAACGCCTTCTTGCCGGCGGCGGCGAGACCGGCCGCAATGCCGACCAGGTTCTGCTCTGCGATGCCGACTTCGACCATCTGCTTCGGCAGCGCCAGACCGAACGGGCCAAGCTTCCCCGAGCCGCGTGAGTCGCTTGTGACGACGACAATGTCGCGGTCCTCCTTGGCTAGCGCCAATAGCGTGTCGGCGAACTCTTCGAGATTCGCGCGGGCCAGCTTGAGGCCAAGCTTTTCGGCGATGACTTTGGCCGCAGGCGAATAGATAGAAGGTGCGGGAGCGCTCATCGAACCGCCTCCGCCAACTCGGCCTCCGCCCGTTCGAGCTCCGCCACAGCCTGCTTGTATTCTTCGTCACCGGGCACGCCGTGGTGCCACTTCACGACATTCTCCATGAATCTCACGCCGCGGCCCTTCACCGTGTTGGCGATGATGCAGGTCGGCTTGCCAACTTCCGGGGCGCGAGTGAAGGCGTCGGTGAGGGCGGCGAAATCGTGGCCGTCGACGGTGCGGACTTCCCAGCCAAACGCGCGGAACTTTTCGTCGATCGGTTCGTTGCTGCAAACGTCGCGGGTGTGGCCGGTGATTTGCAGCGTGTTGTGGTCGACGATCGCCGTGAGGTTGTCGAGCTCGTAGTGGGCAGCGGCCATCGCGGCTTCCCAGTTCGATCCTTCGGCGAGTTCGCCATCGCCGATCAGCGTGAACACGCGGTACGGGGCGGCATCCATCTTGCCGGCCAGTGCCAGCCCGACGCAAATTGGCAGACCATGGCCGAGCGCACCCGTGTTCATTTCAACTCCCGGCACTTTGCGCGTCGGATGGCCGACGAACGGCGAGCGGTAACGGCAGAGTGTTTCGAGCCGCTCCTTTGGGAAGAAGCCGCGATCGGCGAGCACGACGTACAGCGCCTCGACCGAGTGGCCCTTGCTCTGGATGTACCGATCGCGGTTGGGGTCGTCGAATGTTTCGGGCGACACTCGCAACACGCGGTTGTAGAGCACATTGAGTATGTCGGCGCACGAAAGACTGCCGCCGGTGTGCCCTGCCCCAGCATGAACAATGTATCGCAGCAGATCGAGCCGATAGCCGACGGATTTCAGCCGCAGTTGGTCGTCAGTCATCGCCCGCATGGACGTGCGTCTCCCAACCGAGATAGTTGCTGAATGCTTCGGCGAGCGCGGCGGCCGAATTCGAGCTGGTCATGACGGCATGGTGCTCGAACCCATTGAGACAAATATGGCGGAGCAATTTCTGCAAATTCGGCACGCGTGCGACGGCGCGGGTGCCAAACGTTTCCAGCCGATCGTTTGTCAATTCGCCTTCGCCGACATAGGCGCGGATACAGCCGTCGACATCGGCGGTGGTCAGCCGCCCGTAAGTCAGCGGCCCGGCCGGCGTCCGGCCTTCGAGCGCGCCGTAGGTGTTCTCTACACCCGTGATGGTGCCGAGAATCGGCGCGGTGCCGATTTTGATATCGGGCAAAAAGCTCTTCGCCCAATTGCCGCAGTGGAACAGGGTACACTTATCGTCGTCGTCACCGTAGTTGTTGTTCCAATCCACGATCGCGGCGGGCGAATCGGCGGCGAGCTGCATCGCGTACATCGTGAGCACGCCGGTCACGTCGACCTCGCATGCGCTGGGCATGAACCGTTCGCTCATCATGCTCATCAGCGTGCAGACGTTGCAGCCGAAGTTCTGCTGCACCGAGGTCCAGCACTGGATCGCAGTGGCATCGAGCGCGTTGGCTTCCATCCAACGCGAGAGTATCACGCCGAGCCGCGCCATTTGCAGGAGCTTCTCGGCCGGCACGCCGGGCGCGGGAGCGTAGGCCTTGATGTCGTCGAGCTTGGCATTGACGGCTGGGTCGCTATCGCTGAGCTTCTCGGCCTTGCCCATGAATTCGGACAGGTCGACCGTGGTGACGCTGATGCCGTGCCGCTCGAGAATTTTCTCGCTGTAGCGAACGGTGTTGAACGCAGCCGGCCTGGCTCCCACGGCTCCGAGTCGTACCCCCTGCACGCCATTCACGACGCGACAGACCCGCACGAAACGATCGAGGTCCGCGCGAAAACTCTCCGAATCGGGCCGCGAGACGTGTTTGCTGGTGAGCGAGAACTTGATGCCGGCCTGCACCAGGTTGTTGCAGACAGAGATCTTGCCGCAAAAGGCGTCGCGCCGCCGCGAGACGCCAAGTTGATTGAGGTCGTCGGGATAGCCTTGGACCAGCACCGGCACGTCGAGCCGGGCGAGTTTGAGCACGTCGGCCGCGCCCTTTTCGTCGCCGAAGTTCGGCAGCACCACCAAGATACCATCGATTTCGTCGCGGTGGCGCTGGAAAAGGTCCGCACAGCGACGGGCGTCGGCATGCGTCTCGATGCCGCCGAGCTTGGTCTCCTCGGGCGAGACCATCACCGGCCGGATACCACTTTCCGCGAACAATTTGACAATATCGTCGCGTGCTTCAGCGACCAACTGATCGGGGAAAAAATCGCGGTTTCCGATAATGACGCCAAGCGTGGTGGAAGTTTTGGTCATGGAGATGGGGCAATGGACACGCTTTGCGTCGGCGACACCTAGAGCCCTGTTATTTTAATCAGTTTTCAAGCGGTTCGCCACGGTCCGGGACACACGTTCGGTGCCCTTGAATTGAGTCATTTGCCGCCGGAGCGTCCGGCGCGAGAGAAATCTCGTAACGACAACGTAGGATCGCAGAATCAGCCTGCAATATTTCGCCCAGACCCGCCAAATGGGCGACTACAGTCGGGACTCAAACGAATAAGCGCCCGATTCGATCAAGTAGACGTTGCGATTGCCTTCACGGCTGAGGAGGCGGACGCCGGGGCTATCGGCGGCGGCGACGCCGCTCTCTGAGTCGATACTGTTGGCGGCGGCAGGGAGATAGACTGTGGCCGTCGTGTTGGCCGGAATCGTGGCCGCGAGTTGGAAGCGATCGCCGTCGTGGTCCCAGCGAACTGAGATCGGACCACGCACGGATTTGTAAGTCGCCTCGGCCCATTGGAGATCGCCCACCGGCGTCGGGCGGATAATGATTTTCTTGAAGCCAGGTCCTGCGAGGTCGACGCCGATGCCGACGAGGTCCTTGTAAAACCACTCGGTGATGTGGCCGAGCATGAAGTGGTTGTGCGATGCGTGATGGTTTGCGTCCCAGCCTTCGGTGAGGCTGGTCGCGCCCTTTTTGAGCTGGTAGCCGTAGCCCGGGCGCTCGTCCTGGTTGATCATCGCGTAGATCACGTCCGACTGGCCGCCTTGGGCGAGGGCCTGCAACAGATAGCGGAAGCCGACGTCGCCGGCCGTCATCGCGTTGCCGCGATCGCGCACGTCTTTCACCAGCGCTGCGAGCGCCTGCTCGCGGTCCGTAGGTTCGGCGAGCTCCATTACCAGCGCGATCGCATTCGAGCACTGTGAATTGGTGGCATAGGTGCCGGTGTCGGAGTGGCGGAATCTGGCGAGCCAAGCGGTGCGAATCTCTTCGGCAAGCTTCGCATACTTTGTGGCGTCCTCGTCTTTGCCGAGCAGCTTTGCAATCTTGGACATGATGTGGGCGTCATAATAATAGAAAGCCGTAGCGGTGACAGCGGGCGGAGTGAGCTGCGCGAAGCCAGGGCGATCGGCCGGGCCGAGGTCGTACCAATCGCCCAGGCCCTCGTCGATGATGTGACCAATCGCCTTCGAAGCGAGGTACTGCATGTACTTCTGCATCGGGCCGTAGTAGTCGCGCATCAGGGCCGTGTCGCCCGTGTACTGATATTGCTGCCAGGGAACCAGAATCAGCGCACAACCCCACTCGGCCGCGGCGCGGAATGTGCCCGGGAACACGGTGTACTCCGGCGCGATGTTTGGGACGAGGCCATCGTCGGTCTGCGAGTCGGCCATGTCGCGCATGCCTTTGGTGAAAATGCGGTCAACGTCGAACTCGTAGCGGATGGCCGGGCCGTTGAGATGGTACTGTTCGAGCCAGCCAAGCTTCTCGCGGTGAGGGCAGTCGGTGAGCACGGAGACCATGTTCGACCGCTGAGCCCAGCGGACGAGCGTGCGGATGCGATTCAGAAGCTCGTTCGAACACTTGAAGTCACCGATCGGCTCGGCGGTCGAGTGGACCACGACGCCTTCGAGTTGGTCGATTTGCGGCAAGTCGCCGCCCGGTTCGGCCGGCAGTTTGTCGACCTGCAGGTAGCGGCAGCCGGCGTAAAAGAACTGCGGGAACCAGGACTCCGGGTCGTCGGTCGACTTGGTGTACTGCCAGTAGGCGGGGCCGCGGTTGCCGCCGCAGGTGTCGCGGTCGATCGAACCGTCGGCATGGAGCACTTCGGCGTGGGTCAGCCGCACGGCGCTGCCCGCCGGGCCGGTCACGCGAATGCGCGGCATGTAGGAGGCGTTCTGGCCGAGGTCGACGACATCGCGCGTTTCGCTCAGTTTATTAATGGCAACTGGCTTGATCGATTCAATCTCGCCGAGCGGCGGGGCACTCGCCGTCAGGCCACGCAACCGGCCGCTGGGGCGCACCAGTTCGACGGCGTTCTCCCAAGCAGCGTCGTCGAACTTTGGGCTGTCCCAGCCACGTTGAGCGCGGCGGGCATCAAAGTCTTCGCCGCCGTAGACGTCGTTGTAAGTTACCGGCCCGGCATGCACGCGCCACGCTTCGTCGGTCACGATCGTTTCGCGGGTGCCATCGTCGTATTCCAGCTCGATCTGAGCGGTCGCCCGTAGCGGGCCGAAAGTGCCTTGAAATTTGCTAAAGCGGTTGCGGCGTTCGACGTGATACATGCCGTCGCCGAGCGTTAGACCGACGGCATTGGAGCCCTCATGCAGCAGCGGTGTCACGTCGTGCGTTTCGTAGAGCGCAGTGCGGTTGTATTTCGACCAGCCGGGGGCCAACAAGTTGCTGCCGGATTTCCGGCCATTCACCGACATCTCAAAGTGCCCGAGGCCACAAACGTGGGCAATCGCCCGCTTCAATCCGGGCTTCACATTAAACTCACGGCGCAAGAGCAGCGATTCCGAGGCCCAGGGGGCGACGATCCATTTGCCGCGCCATTCGTTTTTACGGATTACTCCCATCGTGAAGGTGGCGGGCGAACTCCACGCGGAGGGTTTGTCGTCTCGATCCCATGTGCGGACCTTCCAAAACACCTGTTGCGACGAAACGAGCGGCTTTCCGCCGTAGGGAATATGCAGCGTTTCATCGGATTCGATCTTGCCGCTCGGCCAGAGATCGCCGTCATCCTTGGCCAGTGCATCGGCGGTCGATGCTACGAGGATTTCGTATGCCGTTTGTCGTGCATCGCGCGTCTTGCTCTCCACCGTCCAAGACAGCCGCGGTGCTTCGACGTCGACGCCGAGTGGATCGACGGCGTCTTCGCAGCGCAAATTCGCCGGTGTGAGCGACGACGCTGTTCCGTGTAAGTCCTGCGACGTGGCGAGCGCGATCACCCGACCCGCCGTGCCGACCGCGCAGTAGAAGTGATAAACCACGCCGTCGTGTTTGAGTACCCAGGGCTTGTGGGCAAACGTCTTGTCCCACGGCTCGGACGACGAAATGATATGCTCGCCTGTCCACTTCGTCCAATGCACCAAGTCGCGCGAGCAGGCAAAGGTGTCGAACGCCCCCGGCTGCCAGAACGCGCCGAAGTAGAACATCACCCACACGTCGCCCATGCGAACGATTTGCGGATCACCGGAGATGCCGCTCTGGTTGTCGATCACCGGGCCGTCGCCGTAGCGCGACCAGTGGACCATGTCCTTCGATACCGCCATGCCGATCCGCTCGGTGCCGCGGCCCTGTTGCTTGCCGTTGTAGTACATCACGAACGGATAGCCGAGCGTTTCGGATTTGTCCCACAGGACGTGGCTCTTATAGAGCGTCGCTCGCTCGAATGGCCGGGCGTCGGGTTGTGCCGGGCCGAGCACGGGATTCTCGGCGAGCCGCGTCCACGGCCGGGGCTCGTTCGGGGTTTTGGTCCAGGCCAGGCCGAGTGAAAGCGGATCGGTTTCGTATCCCTGCTTCGCACCGCCGAAGTACGACATCCAGTACTTGCCGTCGTACTCGTGGAGCTCGGCGGAGCCGTCCCACGTTGGGTCGACCAGCGCCAAGCTGCCGTCCGCCTGCCATTGGTCCCAACCTTCGTTCGCAAACGGCAGCACTTTGCCAAGTGGCTTCCAGGCGAGCAAATCGTCGCTCTCTGCCAAATAGGTCTCGTAACCGATCTTGTCCTTGATGGCGACATACAGCATGTACCACTTATCGCCGTAGCTGAACACGTTGGGACAATCGAAGAACTCGTCATTGCTTTCCGGTTGAAGCACGATGCCGTACTTGTGCGGCGTTTTCACCTCGTCGTAAACGCGCTGCATTTCGGCGTCGGAAATCTCTTCCGGCGCCGCCGCGTAGGCAGCTGCGACCACCAGCCAACAGGCCAGCGACGCCAATCCGAGCGCAATGGAAACGTGGTGTTTCATGAACCCGCCGTTACGATCTATGAATCGATTACTCACGCCAGAATATCCCGCACCACTTGCCCGTGCACATCGGTCAGCCGGTAGTAGCGCCCCTGGTATTTGTAGGTGAGCTGCGTGTGATCGACACCCAATAGATGCAGGATCGTCGCCTGCAAATCGTGGACGTGGACGGCGCCGGGCGTGAGTGCGTCCTTCGTCGGCAGGATCGGGTTGCCGTCGGCGTCGGCAATGTTGTAACCGTAGTCGTCGGTGCGGCCGTAGGTGAAGCCGGGCTTGATGCCGCCGCCGGCGAGCCAGATCGTGAAGCAGCGGGGGTGATGATCGCGGCCATAGTCGGTGGCGGTAAGCGTGCCTTGTGAATACGACGTGCGGCCGAATTCGCCGCCCCAGATCACCAGCGTGTCGTCGAGCATGCCGCGCTGCTTGAGGTCTTTGACGAGCGCGGCGGACGCTTGATCGGTTTCCAGGCACTGTTCGCGAATACCCTGGGGCAGGCCGCCGTGGTGGTCCCAGCCTTGGTGATAGAGCTGAATGAATCGCACGCCGCGCTCGGCGAGCCGCCGCGCGAGCAGGCAATTGGCGGCAAATGTGCCCGGCTTGCGGCTGTCTGGGCCGTACATTTTGAAGACCGATTCCGATTCACTCGACAAATCGGTCACATCCGGCACGCTGGTCTGCATGCGGAAGGCCATTTCGTACTGGGCGATCCGCGATTCAATCTCGGGGTCGAGCTCGCGTTCGAATTGATGGCGGTTCAACTCGTTGAGCTTGTCGAGCATCGCGTGCCGGCCCGAGCGACAGATGCCGTCGGGATTGCTCAAATATAGGACCGGTTCTTTTCCAGGCCGGAACTGCACGCCTTGGAATTTCGAGTCGAGAAAGCCACTGCCCCACAGTCGGGCGTAGAGCGGCTGATCCCCCTGCCCCGCCGAGACGAGCACGATGAACGACGGCAAATCGTCGTTCATCGAACCCAGTCCGTAGGATAGCCACGCTCCCATCGCCGGCCGGCCGGCGATCTGCGAGCCCGTTTGGAAGAACGTGATCGCCGGATCGTGATTGATCGCTTCGGTGAACATCGACTTGACGAAGCAAACGTCATCTACGATTTCGCGATGATACGGCAAAAGGTCGCTGAGCCACGCGCCCGACTGGCCGTGCTGGGCGAACTTGAAGATTGACCCCGCGAGCGGAATCGACGATTGAGACGACGACATGCCGGTGAGCCGCTGGCCTGCGCGGACCGATTCAGGCAGCTGCTCGCCGTTTTTTTCGTTCAGGAGCGGCTTGTAGTCGAACAAGTCCTGTTGCGACGGACCGCCCGATTGAAACAGGTAAATGATCCGCTTGACCCGAGGCGAGAAGTGGAGGCCCTGGAGGACACCACTCGACGTGCTCGCCGCCTGGGCTGAACTCGCACCTGCGCCATTCAGGAGCGAGCTGAGCGCGAGGCCGCCGAGCCCGGCCGCCGACGCGCCGAAGAAGTGGCGGCGGGTAACGCGCGGCAGTTCGTGAAGGAATTCCGGACCGTGCATGGCGCGTTTGCCGCGGGGGCTACCTTTCGTAAATCGTCGCGTCGAGGTTGAGGATCACTTGGCAGGTGGCCGTCAGCGCCGCCAGTTCGGACGGAACCAATTTTGAATCGACCTTCGACTCGCCGAGTTGAATGTATTTTAGCGCATCTTGCGGCGCGTTGTCAGCAAACAGCGCTCGCTGTTCCTCGTAAACCTGTCGCAAGAGCTCGTTTTCTTTCGCGTCTGGCGGGCGACCTGTCAACCGCAGGAAGGCCTCGCCGATTTGGTCACCGAGGTCCGCGTGGCGGTGCAACACCTCCGCGGCCAGAGCACGGGCTGCCTCGACGAATTGCACGTCGTTCAAGAGCACTAGCGCCTGCAGCGGCGTGCTCGTGCGGCCGCGCGAAACAACGCAGACCTCGCGCGTCGTGGCGTCGAAGGCGCTCATGTTGGGGAGCGGCGAGGTCCGCTTCCACACCGAATAGAGCGAGCGCCGATAGAGCGATTTGCCCGTCGACTGCTGATATTCTGGTGACATCGCGTTCGATTCCCGCCACAAGTCTTCGCCCGGCTGATAGGGTGACACCGGCGGGCCACCCAGCGTCGTTTCCAACAAACCAGACGCCGCGAGTGCCAGGTCGCGAATCTGTTCCGCCGACAAACGACGGCTCGGACCGCGGGCGAGCAAGTGGTTCTCCGGGTCCTTGTCGCGCAGCTCCGGTCGCAACCGGGAGTCTTGCTGATACGTAGCCGAAAGCAGGATCTGCCGGCAGAGTCGCTTGATGTCCCAATCGTGATCGACGAAATCGCGCGCCAGCCAATCGAGCAACTCGGGATGCGTAGGGAGCGCCCCTTGGCGGCCAAAGTTTTCCGGCGTCGCCACCAAACCGCGGCCGAAGAAGTGGGACCACAGCCGATTCACGAACACGCGGGCCGTCAACGGATGATTTGGATCGGTCATCCACTGGGCGAGGCCGAGCCGGTCGCGGGGCGCCCCTGGCGGGAAAGGCGCGAGCATCGCTTCAAACGCGTCGCGTTCGACGCGGTTTTGATCGGTCTTCGGCGCGTCGTAGGCACCGCGCAGCAGGATGTAGGTCGGCCACGGCTCGGCGAGCTCCTCCATGACGGGCACTTCCTGGATCGGCTCCTCGGCTTCCACGAACTTCTGCCGCGCGGCGCGCAATTTCGACCTGCTCAACCGGGACTCGTCGTCGATCGCTGAAATGTAGAACTCGAGCAACGCCGCACGCTGCAACTTTGGCTGCGCCAAGGCAGCGTCGAGTGATTTTCGGTCGTGCAGTTGTTGAATCTCGAGCGGCACAAGTGCGCGATCAAAAACGTGCAGCTCGTCAATCGCGCCGTCCTTGAAGCCACGACCGCGGAATCGCTCGCCAAACGTCAAATGTCCTTCGCCGTGACCAGTGGTTGCGACGGTTTTGTGAATTCGATCGCGGAGAATCGTCGTTGGCACTTCCTTTCCATCGACATACAGCCGCAGGCCACGGGCCCGACTTGATCCGTCGTAGCTGACCGACAGATGCCGCCAGCGATCCTGGCCGATCGATTCGAGGGCCCGTACGCCGATCGCGTTGCCGGGCCAGACGCGGAACATCCGCAACTCGAGAAATCCGTCAGCGAGCAGCACGTCGAAGCCGTTGTAGCCAACGTCCGTACCGCGGCTGCGGTGCAAAACCACGACCGGCAAGGGACTATGAGCTGTATCGCGGATCCAGAAGTCAAGCGTAAACGGGTCCCAGCGATCGATGTGAAAGAAATCGCGGAACACGACACCGAAGTCGCCCGGGAGACGAACTCCTTTGCCGCGGACGCCGGGCACGCGCTCGACGTGCGTTATATGGGGATACTTTTCCGGCGTCAAAACTTGCGTCGATGATTCCTCGAGGTCGCCTTCGAAGTCGACGTGTGCGGTTTCATTGGGAAGTTTATCGATTGCGACAGGCTGGGCGATCCACTGCTCGAATCGTTTGTCCGCCGCAGCTTCGGTCGCGGAGAGTTCCGATTCGGCCTGTACGACTTGCCGCCGAGCCGCTGCGAGTTGCGACGCCTGTTCCTCGGTCGGCAGCAAGACCGAGGGGGACGGCACTTTCGTCGCGTGGTCGTACATGCCGTTTTCGTCGATCGAATTGAAGAACGCGGAGAGCGAATAGTAGTCGCGGGTCGTAATCGGGTCGTACTTGTGATCGTGACAGCGGGCACATTCGATCGTCAGGCCCAAGAACGCGGTGCCAAACGTCTGCACGCGATCAGAGGCGTTCTCGACCAGGCATTCTTCGGCGATCGAGCCGCCTTCGTTGGTCAGCCGGTGTAAGCGATTGAATGCAGTCGCCAGAACTTGATCCGGCGTCGGTGTCGCCAACAAGTCGCCGGCCAACTGCCAAGTGATGAATTTGTCGTACGGCACGTTGGCGTTGAACGCGCGCACGACCCAATCGCGGTAGGGCCACTGCGTGTTGAGTTGATCAGACTGGTAACCGTAAGAGTCGGCATAGCGGGCCGCGTCGAGCCAGGCGACCGCCATGTGCTCGCCGTAGGCGGGACTCGCCAGCAATCGATCCACGGCCAGGGCCAGTGCGGAGTCAGGGTCGTCGGCGACTTGTTTTTCGAAGTCGTGAATTTCCTGGGGTGTCGGCGGCAGGCCGGTGATGTCGAGCGTCGCACGCCGCAACAGCCGCAGCGGATCGGCTGGCGGCGAGGGTGCCAATTTCTCGCTCTCCAAGCGGGCGAGTACAAAGCGATCGATTGCGTTTCGCGGCCAACTCGCGTCGCCGACCGGCGGCAACTCGACCCGCTCCGGCAACGGCCGGAACGACCAGTGTTCCGTAAACTCGGCACCCTCTTCGATCCATTGGGCGAGCAGTTTCTTCTCTTCGGTCGAAAGCTGCAAGTGCGAATCGGGCGGTGGCATCCGCTCCTCGTCATCATCACTCATGATCCGCCGCACGAGCTCGCTTTCGTCCGGCTTGCCCGTCACGATGACGTGTTCCGGGATGCCGTCGCCGCGATCGAGTCGCAGATCGGCTTGCCGGGCAGCGGAATCCGGGCCGTGGCAGCGGTAGCACTTGTCGGAGAGGATGGGGCGAATTTGGCGATCGAAATCGACCGTCGCCCCTGGCTCGGCAGCGTAGGTGCAGACCGCCACTTGGTACGCCAACACGATGAATAGCCCACGAGCGCCCATCGACTCGAGTTCCCGCTCGTTTTTGTCCACGCAGAAAGTGAAAAAGTGGCCGCCAAGGGCCGCCTTTTCCATTATATCTAGGTGCGTGGTCTCAGACAGGATTGAGCGGTGGGCAACAGGTGCTCAAAATCGGCCGCAATTGAGCCACTTGTCTCAAAACAAGCGGAAATCGCTGAGCATGGTCGGCTGCGATGCAAAGTGCTCCTTTGCGGACCAGTCGCGTGGGCTAAAAATCGCAGCCACCCCAGAAGAAGGCCAGAATGATGATCGGCAATGGCAGACCGATTAGCCAGGCCACCAGCCCGTATTTGATTTTACCGGCCCGATCAGCCGCCCGCTTCAGGTCCGCCGGTTTCAGGATTGTCATCTTCATCTTCATCGCAGGAACCCTTTCGCTCGAATGGAATTCGCTGGTGAGCCGCCGCCGCGACGCGGGCGGTCGCAGCTCGCCAGCGATTTGTGTTTAGAACGCTATAACGATATTCGCAAAGCTCGTGCCGAATCTTGGCAATGGTAATCGAGATTGTTGTGTGGCGGAGGCTCGGAAAATGGTGTTGGGTCGCACCAGCATCGCGTAGAATGGCCGCTGCCATGAGACGCGCTGAAATTCTTTTTGGATACAGGCCCATGTCGTTCAGCCATCGAAATGCTTGCCGAGCATGCGGAATTTCCGCTCTGATGATTCTTATTGGCGTGAGCGGGAAATGCTTCGCAGAAGCGTCGCGCTCGAGCAGCGTCGCCAGCCCAAACGGCTCTCTGGCGGTTGAGTTCCATCTCGATGCCGATGGAGCACCACAATATTCGATCCGGCTCGACGGACGGCCAGTGCTCGAGGAATCGCTTCTGGGTCTGGTGCGCGAAGATGCTGATTTTTCAAAGGGTTTGCGGCTAGTGTCCGAGTCGCAGTCCGAGCCGGTCGAGGATCGCTACGAAATCCTGACTGCGAAGCGGCGCGTCAACGAATACCGTGCCAACCGCAAAGTGTTTCATTTGGAAACGGTCGGCGGAGACAAGCTCGACATCGTCTTTCAAGTCTCTAACGATGGCGTCGCGTTCCGCTATTCGTTTCCAGAGACCAGTGCGAAGTTTCACCGGCTGACTGAGGAGCTGTCGTCGTTTCACTTTCTGCCGGGGTCAAGAGCCTGGCTGCAGCCGATGTCGGTGGCCAAGAGCGGCTGGGAGCAAGTGAATCCATGCTACGAAGATCTCTATGAACAGGAGATTTCCGTCGGCACTCCTTCGCCGACCGGCGCGGGCTGGGTCTTTCCGGCGCTGTTTCGCTCGGGCAATGACTGGTTGCTGGTGAGTGAGTCTGGAATCGGGCGCAACTATTGTGGTTCGCGGCTGCGGAGCGAATCGCCTGACGGCGAATATACGATCGGCTTTCCCGATCCGCGCGAGAGATTTGGCGACGGTCCGGTGGCGCCCGAGTCGACGCTCCCCTGGACGACGCCGTGGCGGATCATCGTGGTCGGCGATCTCAAGACAATCGCCGAATCGACGCTGGGCATCGATCTGGCGACTCCGCCGGCGGAATCGATGACGTCGGCCGTTCAGCCGGGGAAAGCGGCCTGGAGTTGGGCCCTGATGAAGGATGCCAACACAATCTACGTCGTTCAGAAACGCATGATCGACTATGCGGCCGACATGGGTTGGAAATACTGTTTGATCGATGCCGCCTGGGACCAGCAGATTGGCTATGAGAAAGTCGCCGAGTTGGTTGATTACGCCAGCGGGAAGGGCGTGAGTATCATCGTCTGGGAAAATGCGGCCGGTGATTGGAACACCGCGCCCTACACGCCGCGGAATTTGCTGCTCACGCGCGAGAGCCGAAAGCGGGAGTTTGATCGGCTCAAGGCGATGGGCGTCGCCGGAATGAAGATCGACTTCTTCGGCGGCGACGGGCAATCGATGATCCAATACTACCACGATTTGCTCGAGGAATCGGCACCGTACGGATTTGCGATCAATCTGCACGGGGCGACGCTGCCGCGCGGCTGGCAACGAACGTATCCCCACCTGATGACGGCTGAGGCCGTCCGCGGACTGGAGTTTGCCACCTTTGAACAGACAAACGCCGACGTACTGGCGACGCACGCGGCGATGCTGCCATTCACTCGCAATGTGTTCGATCCGATGGACTTCACGCCGATGGTCCTCGATCAAATTCCCAACATCGAACGGCGCACTACCAGCGCGTTCGAGCTGGCCCTGTCGGTGTTGTTTGTTTCCGGCGTTCAGCACTACGCGGAGATTCCCGAAGGGATGGCCAAAGCGCCCAACTTTGTCCGCGAGTTTCTCAAGCGTGTCCCGAGTGTGTGGGACGACACGAAGTTTTTCGAAGGCTATCCCGGTAAATTCGCGGTATTCGCGCGGCGCGGCGAGGGTCGATGGTACGTTGCCGGCATCAACGGGGAGGCGAAGTCGCGCAACCTGACACTTGATTTACGCGAACTCACCGCAAAGGGACCCGGGACTCTGATCACCGACGGCGATGGTGGCAATCTCTCGTTTCGCAAGGAGACGGTGGATCTCGGTAGCGACAAGGAATTCGAAGTGACGCTCGCGCCGCGTGGTGGTTTTGTCCTGGTTCTGGAATGAAGGCAATGTGCTGTGTCAAGGAGAAGCGGATGTCGTCACTCGCCAAGAACACCAAGGCCAACATCATTCCCTGCTTGAGCTACCGAGACGCGGCGGCAGCCATTGAGTGGCTCTGCTCGACGTTTGGCTTCGAGAAGCACGCCGTCTATCCGGGCGAAGGCGGCACGATCATGCACGCCGAGCTGAGCTTCGGCAACGGCCTGATCATGTGCGGCACGAAGAAAAGCGACACGCCTTTCGGCCGCTTGATCAAGCAGCCCGACGAGATTGGCGGCTGCGAAACGCAAACGGCCTACGTGATTGTCGCCGACGCCGACGTGATCTATCAGCGTACCAAAGCGGCCGGTGCCGAGATTCTGCTCGATATCAAGGACGAAGATTACGGCGGACGCGGCTTTACCTGCCGCGATCTCGAGGGCCACATCTGAAACTTTGGTACCTACGATCCGTGGGCGAGCGCGTGATCTCTCCTCCCAAATAGAAATCGATGCAACCTACCTGTCACGCGACAAATTGACGGACTCATTCTGTCGGCAGCAGATTTGCGCGGCGGCAGGCTTGCTTGACCGCCGGGTGCCGGACCCGATAGACTTTGCTCTTGGTTTCGCTGAAGAAGGATCCACAATTGGGCCTCGAGGAGATGAGCATGCACCGTCAGTTCGCCGTGGTTGCTCTGGTAGGGGGAGTCGCAGCGATGTGCTTCGCGGCGTGCGGCGCCGAAGCCGCGCCGACGTTCCTGGGTCCTTCGCCCTATCTCAGCGTGTCGGACAGTCCGATCGGCACTGCGGTGAACGAATATTTCTACCTTGAGGATTTCGAGGACGGAGTTCTCAGCACTTCGGGCGTGACGCAATCGCCTGCCGGAATCATCACACCTAAAAATCAGGTCACCACCGACTCGGTCGACGCCGACGACGGTCCCATCGACGGCTTAGGCAATTCGGGTCGTTCGTTGTTGACCGGTGGCACGACGAACAGCTTTTCATTCCAGTTCAGCACGCTTGGTCTGGGCATATTGCCGAATCGGGCGGGCATTGTCTGGACCGACGTCGGCGCGGTCGACGAGGGTCAGCTCGGAATCGGTACTGTGATCTTCGAGGCATTCGGACCGGCGAGTGAGTCGCTGGGCACCATTGTCGCCGACATGCTGGGAGACGGGTCGATCAACGGTGCAACGAACGAGGATCGCTTTCTTGGCGTGATCAATCCCACGGGTATTTCGCGGATCACAATCACAATGCCACACAGCACGGACTGGGAAGTCGACCACCTGCAATACCTGCGGGTGCTTCCCGAACCGACGGCTATATCGCTCACGGCGCTTGGGCTGGCGGGACTCGCAATCGTTCGCCGACGGCGCTCGCGACTAAGCTGAAGCCAGTCGGCGGGCGTCATCACGAACGAAGAGCGGCGGTACGTCCATCATCTCGGCGAGCATGCGGTTCGACTCCCGGTAATAGTCGCGCAAGAAATCTCGCGCCCGCTGTGGCATCGGTGCCGACCACTTGCCGACAAACACATCGGACAAGTCCACACTCGCCCAGTTCCACGACGGCAGGCCTAGGAAATCGAGCACCCGGTTGAGTGTGTGTACGCGATGCGTACGCAGATCGTTGCTGTCTAAGATGAGCAACTGTTCGCGGGGGAAGAGGTCATTGTACCGCCGCAGCTGCGGACCGTAGAGTCCCAGCTCAAGCACGCTCATCTGCATCGACCGACCGCGCTCCAGACACAACGCCTCACGCTGAATGGCGAGCTGGAAGTCTTCGAGTTCTGCCGGCGTGCGCGGGACCAATCCGGACACTTCCTCAACGCAGTAGTAATCGCGGTACAGAGTCTCATAGAACTGCGGATCGTCGGCCAACTGCTGGCGGTACATTTGCCACGCCGAATAGGCGCGGAGGACCGGATCGCGGAGGATGGCAATTAGCTTGACGTTGGGCAGGCAGTGGCGGATTCGCTCGCACGCCTGCCGGGAGAAAAGGTATTGAGGCGACGCTTCGAAGCGAATTGCTCCGGCGAGCGTCCTGCGATCCCACTGCGCGGCGTACCATTCCAGACCGCAGGCGTAGCGACGATCGCTGCCGAAGAAGCTAAGTTCCTTTATCCGCGCGGGTGCCAGCCGCGGATGCTGGGCTAAGTACGAAAACAGCGCCGACGTGCCACCCTTTTGCGTACCGATAATCAGCGCCTGCGGCAATCGCATGGCCGCTCGGCGGCGGTAGAACTGCGTGCTGCGCCAGGCTCTTGTAAGTCGACTCATTACGGGCTAGATACCTCTTGTGTCATAGCCTCTTGGTTTCTGCACCGCATTCTGAAGATCGGTTTGCGGCCCGCTGCGCAACTCACCCCGCGGATTCTTGGCGCAAATGGTGTGCTAGCAAGGGCCGCCACTAGAATGGTCGGTGGCTTGCGGCTGGGCGCTTGAACTTTATCGGTCGGATCGGCGCGACCGATTTTGCTGGCGATTCCATACTCGGAAGATGGCTCATTCGTCCGAGGTCGTAGCGCCGACGTGGTGAAAACGGTCTTTCTTTCTCAGTCACTCGGCCGCCGACGCGTTCGGCCCCGATTTGCCACAAAGCACGTGTTTTCCGCTACTTTGTCGCGGCGGCGGGGTTGTACTCGTGGGCAGACTACAATTGATAGTAGGTGCTCACAGTATGTGGCCGCGATCTCTGGCCCGGCTTTTGCACTGCTGAATCGAAAGGGACGGCAATGAAACCGCTTCTTACCACAGTTGTCGTTTGTATCGGATTTGCCGCCACTGCCATCGCACAGCCTCCGAATGGTGGCGAATTCGGGCGACCGCGGGGCGGGCCCGGTGGTCCGCCGGCCAACGCAATGTTCAACGCGATCGATGCCGACAGCGACGGCGCGATCAACATGCGCGAATTGCGCAAGGCGGTGGTTGCACTCAAGAAGCTCGATGTCGACAAGGACGGCAAGATCACGCTGGCCGAGACGCTGCACAATCCTGCCGCGGCGACCAATACCAATTTGCCGAGCGGCGTCAACGGACAGCGCGGACTCGGAAATGGCCCCGGCGGATTCGGCGGCGCGAACGGCGGCGATCCGCGGCCCACGGGTCCGAACATGATGCAATACGATCGCAACGGCGACGGCCAGCTCTCGGCCGATGAAGTGCCGACGCAGTTGCGGGGCATGCTCCGCGGCACCGACCAAGACAATAACGGCACGCTCGACGCCCAGGAAATGCAGGCCATCCAACAGCGGATGAACGAGCGGCTCCGCGGCCAGCGCCCGCTGCCGCCGGGCATCAGCGTCGGCCCGCAGGGAGTGGAGCGCACGCCGAAATAACCGTAACTCCCGAACGGCGGCATCGTCGCAATCACTCGCCGCCCGTACTATTCACCATTGTCGTCTTCGCGTTTGAGAACCGGCGTTTCGGTTTCGATTTGGTGCTCGACCGACGGCCGGGTGAGGAGCCGGTCGAGCTCGAGCATCGCGCCGCCGACCACGTTCGAGATGCCGCCGCCACTGATCGGCCGATCGCTGGCCTTGCGTCGCATGCCGTCGATGAAGGCCCAGGTGAACACGATTGGGGCGACCACAAACGCCAGGAAGGCGACGATCAAGAGCACGATGGTGTGAAGACTCATCATGCCGCGGCCCTGTGCAGGATGCCCATTTTCCTGATTGTCATTCGCGCAAGCAATAGAATTTGCGCGGCGTATTGCCGCATCGTCCATACACCTAGACGCGGAAGCGGGTCCGGTATTTCGCCGGCGTGATGCCGACTTCCTTGCGGAAGACTTGGGTCAAATAGCTGGCCGAATTGTAGCCGCTCGACTCCGCAATTTGGGGAATCGGCAGGTCCGTGTCGCGCAGCATGCGTTTTGCATGATCCAGCCGGATTCGCTGAATTTCGGAGAGAACCGTCTTGCCGGTGGTCCTGCGGAACTTCACTTCGAGATTTCGCCGCGAAACGCCGACGTCCGCCGCCACGTCGCTGACCGTGAAATTGCGGGCGCGGTTGCGGTGAATAAAGTCGATTGCCATGCCGACCGCACGATCGTCGATCGCATTGATCTCGGTCGAGCGGCGCGACACCACTTGAGTCGGCTCGACAATCAGTCGTTGTTGCGTATGAATTTTCTGCCGCATGAGTTGATCGAGCAAGTGGGCCACCCGATAGCCTCCGTGCTCGGCGTTCAATGCCACGCTGGAGAGCGGCGGATCCGAGAGTTCGCAAAACAGTTCATCATCGTCCACTCCGATGACGGCGACTTCATCCGGCACACGCACACCCGCCGACCGGCAGGCTTCCAACACACCTCGGCCGCGGTCGTCGTTGCAGGCCATGATGCCCACCGGCTTGGGAAGCTCGCGAATCCATTGGGCAAGCAGCGCTTGTTCGCTTTCCCAGCCACGGTCCTTGTTAGAGCGCGGAAGCGGGTAAACGCTCGGTTCGAAGCCGGCGGTGCGGATGGCGGCGCAAAAGGCGTTTTCGCGTCGTTCGGACCAACCCCGGTCCCAGATTCCAACGTAGGCAAAGTTCCGGAATCCGCGCGCCAGCAGATGCTCGGCGGCGAGGCGGGCCGCCCCTTCCGAATCGGACGAGATCTCGCAGAGTTTCGCCAGCCGCGGAACCTTGTCGACGATCCGCGGGTCGACGCCGACCAAGACGGTAGGCACTTCTGCCGCGAGGATTGTCTTGGCAATCTCCGGCGTCTCGACGCGGGCGATAATTCCCGCCCCGCCCCACTGATTCATCTTCGGCAGCGCCTGCTCGAAGTCGCCGGGCGTGACATAAAAGCTCCACGGCCCATGCAGACGCGCATAACGCATGATTCCGCGCAGCATCGACCGACCGTAACCACGAGATGTTTCGATCAACAGCGCGACGCGCGGACAGTCAACACTCATGAAGGATTTCTCGACCTTGCAGCCCGGCTCTCCAACGTCGCGGCCGGGAAAGTTAAGTCGGCTCCCTTTAGATTTTACGAAACAATTTGCGCACTTTTAAGGCCACGGGTTCGAAAATTGATAGCCCGAGCAGTTCTTGGCGGCCCGAATCGTTCGCACCGCGCCCGGTGGCCGCGACGGCGATTTGTCTCGAGTATGCGGCAGATTCGCCGAATTCTCCGGCGATTTCGCGAGGTGCGAAAATGTTCTAAAATCTAGTGTCGCCCGAAATTGCCGATTTTTCCGTCGCCCCTTGCTTCCTAGAGACTCCATGATCGACTTCTTCCTCAATTTCTTTCTGAATCTCGATACCGAACTGGCGAAATTCGTCGAGCTGTACGGCATCTGGGTTTACGCCCTATTGTTCCTGATCGTGTTCGCGGAGACGGGCTTGGTGGTGACGCCCTTTCTGCCGGGCGACTCGCTGCTGTTTACCGCCGGGGCACTCGCCGCAGTGAACGTGCTCGATATTCGGCTGGTCGTGCCCCTGCTGTTGGTCGCGGCTATTCTCGGCGATGCGGTGAACTACGCGGTCGGCCATTTCGTCGGCCCGCGCGTGTTTCGGGCCGAAGGCGACGCCAGTTTTTGGCAGCGGCTACTCAATCGCCATCACTTGCAACAAGCCCACGAGTTCTTCGAGCGCTACGGCGGCAAGGCGGTCGTGCTCGGGCGGTTCGTGCCGATCGTGCGGACGTTTGTGCCGTTCGTCGCCGGTGCCGGCTCGATGTCGTATCCGCAGTTCGCGTTCTACAACGTGACGGGCGGCATCCTTTGGGTCGGCCTCTGCTGCGGCGCGGGGTATTGGTTTGGAAGCTGGCCGATCGTGAAGGAGAATTTTGAGTTGGTGGTCGTCGGCATCGTGTTCGTCTCGCTCCTGCCGATCGTGTGGAGCGTGCTCATCAGCCGGCTCAACCGTTCGTCGGCAGCACCGGTCGCGCCCACGGCGATTGAAGGCGAAGTGAAGTGACAGAGGCGGTGGCAGCTTACCCGTCGACCGCGTGAGCCCTGAGATCGTCGAGCTCGCAATACGCGAGCGCGGCCTCGTGCGTCGCGGCAAGATAAACCCCGGGAGCGAAGCCGGCGTCGAGTGCTTCCCGCCACCGCGGCGCGCAGAGGCACCAGCGGTCGCCCTCGCGCAGACCGGGAAAGCCGTATTGCAGCATCGGCGTAGAAAGATCGTTGCCCGCGGCCTTGGAGAACTCCAGAAAATTCGCCGTCACCTGGATGCAAACCGTATGCGAGCCGACGTCCTCCGGGCCGGTATTGCAGCAGCCGTCGCGAAAGAACCCCGTCATCGGCGAGGTGCAGCAAATCTCCAACTTACCACCGAGCACGTTCTTCGCCGTCGGCAAGCGGACGACACCGTTAGTGGCAGCGCGAATCATGGTGGTCATCTAGCCTTGGGATGGGTCACGGGTATAGTCTAACGTTGCCGACGCCGAGCGTCAAAATGCCGGCTTTGGACAGTCGAATAACTGGCGATAATCTAGCGGAATACTAAACCATGCTGAATTTCGACTGGGACATTTTCGTCGACGACCTGACGCGGATCGGCGCGGCGGCGATCGTCGGCGGCGTACTAGGGCTCGAGCGCGAGCTGAATGGCCATTTCGCCGGTCTGCGGACGCACATGATGGTCGCCATCGGTTGCGCGGTGTTCGTCGTCGGCGGACTCGCAGTCAGCGGGAACCAAGCCGAAGCGGTGACGCGTGTCGTGCAAGGGATCGCGGCCGGCGTCGGCTTCCTCGGCGCGGGCACGATTCTCAAGCTCGACGAACAGCAGAAAATCAAAGGCCTCACCACGGCCAGCTCCATCTGGCTGGCCGCGGCGCTCGGCACGCTTGCGGGGCTTGGCGAATATGTGCCGGCCGCCGCCGCCACCGTCATCGCGCTGGTGGTGCTTGCGGTGCTCCGGCCGATGGAACGCTTATTGGTCCATCACTCGGGCGGTAAACATAAGACCGACACACCGAAGTCGGACAATCGCCCGCCCGGTGCCGAATAGCACTTGGCGGCAAGTCCGTCACGGCAGCTCAATGTCCCTGAGCTCGAACTCGATCGGCAGTTCGACGATCGCAGCCGGCGATTCGTATACCCAGGTCAAACCGTCGAGGCCGCCCGGCACGTCGAAGAAATAGGCGACGCCGACTTCGTTTTTCGTCTGCGACGTCGTCTCTAGCCCCGCGTTCTCGATCGTCTCGCCCTTGCTGTCGACGAGATACGAGCGATTGTCGAAGGCCCAGCCGCGGTGCGACTCGAGCGCGTGATTGTCCTCGTCGAGCCGAAGCCGCATGTGGATCTCCCAAATCTCGTTGTTCTTCCGCACGGCGTCGATCGACACCTCGACGCCGCCGTGCCGCTGCGATTTGCCGGCCGCGTGGGCCAGGTCGTCGAACTTGAACTTCGCCTGCCGGCCGGGCACGAGCGCTCGCAACTTGCCCTTGAGGGAGCTGATCCTCGTCGCGTCGCGCGTCGGCAATTCGAACGGCAGCACCAATTCGACCGCCTGGGTTCCTAGCGGGACTTCCGCGCCGAACACGGCCTCCGGCTGGCTTGTCTTCAGTGCGTCCTTGCCATCTACGATGGCCACAAGATCGGCCGCCGCCTGCGAAACGGCGATCGGCCGGAGTCGCGGCTCCCACGCTACTTCCAACTGCAACTTGAGCGACGTCTGGTTCGGCTTGCGCAGACTCCGCTGCGACTGAACCTCGAGTACTTCGATCCGAAACGGTCCGCTGTAAGCCGCCCTGCCGACGCGTGGTCCGTCGCCCGGCTCGCGTTCGACAATCGCCAGCGCATCGTCGCCCGCGTAACTGTAGACGCCGAGTTGCGCCTCGTCGAGCAGCTTATCGATCGCCGACCAATAGGGCTCGTTCTTGAAGGCGACGGTCACTCGCGGTTCGTTCGCGGCAGCGCCATCGCCGGCCGGCCGGCGATGGTCGACAATTTTGTTGCCGGTCTGTTTGTCGATAGCCTGGAGCGCTTCCAAGATCGGCATTGCCTTCGCCGCCAGCGTCACCGTCGCGGGAGAGATCGCACCCTTCGCAGCCCGATCCTCCACCTGCCGACGAATGCGAACCAGACGATCACGGACTGCGAGCGGCAACTGATCGCTATCTGCCGGGAGCACCGCGAGGAATCGATCGACCGACGCCGCATCCGATCCGGCCAGATTTTGCAGCGCCTGTTCCGCCGCATCGCGCTGGGCGGCCGCGTCGTCGTTGAGCTGACGCACCAGACGGCTCACTTGCCGCGCGAGATCGGTCTCGTCCGCTCCAGCCATCAGCGCCGACGCCGCCAACACAAGAACGCCAAGCACAATTCGAGCCAAAAAATGCGGCATCATTCGTCACCCGGCCCCATTGTATCAGCCGCCCGCCCGCTGCGAACCGGTGAGCTAGACTTCGAATACCGGCTCCCTTCGACCCGCAGGACTCTCGGTTCTATGAGCAGCGCTCGCCGTTTCCCATCGCTTTTTGCCGCCGCCATGGTGCTATGGATCGCGCGATCGGCCGCGGCCGCACCCGCCGATTTCATGTTTCGCGCCACGATCGACGGCGAAACGATCGAAGGCCAGCCGCTCGCATGGACCGCCGACAACATGCACCTCTTGGGCCGCGACGGTCGGCTCTACGAATTCGATCCAAGAGACGCCAAGGACGCCGAGAAGACCGCGCCACGCTTCGAGCCCTTTTCGATGCCCGAGTTGAAGCGCGAGCTGTACCGCGAGTTTGGTGACGACCTCGAAATTACCACCACGAACCACTACATCGTCGCCCACCCGCGTGGCGGACATAGTGATTGGGCGGCGCGGTTCGAGGAACTCTACCGCTGGTGCGTCGGCTATTTTCGCGTCCGCGGATTTCGACCGCGTGAGCCGGAGTTCCCGCTCGTGGCGATCGTTTACCGCAACGAGGCCGAGTACTATCAGGCTGCCGCCGCCCGCGGCACGCCGCTCCCCTCCGGCATGCTTGGTCACTATGACGATTCCAATCGCGTCTATCTCTATGACGTGACGGCTGGCAAGACCGACGGCGATTGGTCCGAGAATGCCGACACGATCATCCACGAAGCGACGCATCAAACCGCGTTCAACGTTGGCATCCACAATCGTTTCGCGGACCAGCCGCGCTGGCTGGTCGAGGGGTTGGCCACGATGTTCGAGGCTCGCGGCGTATGGAACTCGCAGTCCTTCCATTCGCTCAAGGACCGGCTCAACCAAGGCCGGCTGCGCAGTTTTCGCGCTGGTCTGGCTCGACGACAGCCGGGAACGATGGTCCAACTCATCGCTTCGGACCAGTTTTTTTTTCGCAACCTCGGAGCCGGTTACGCCGAAGCGTGGGCGCTGACGCTGTTTCTTTGCGAGACGCGACCGCGTGAGTACGTCAAATTTCTCGAAAAAGTCGCCGCTCGCCCCGATTTTAGCAATTACTCAACGCTCGCGCGGGTGACCGATTTCGCCGAATGCTTCGGCAGCGACTTCAAACAGCTCGAGGCCAATTTCCTGAACTGGATGAAGGAGATCCCAGCGCTGTAAGCACCGTTTGCGCCGGCGGCCACGCCAGTCAATACCAGGGGCGCACCTGCCGCTCTCAACGCGGTGAATCAAGAATACCCTGGCCTCCCACTTTCTGCATCCTCTTCTAAAAATCCAGCGTCCGCGCCGGCGCCGGCACCGTCGAGGGCGGCGCAAACGTGTGATCGCTCGCCGCGGGCGCCGGCTGCTTATCTTCTTGTTGTTGAATTTCGCGGACCGGTTTACCCGCTTCGTAGCTGGCCAGTTCCTTGGCGAGCTGCTCGCGCGTTTCCTCGTTGTCTCCCAGCTCGACCGCTTGCTTCGACCATTTCTTGGCGTTTTCGAAGTCGCCGGTCTCGGCGTAGGCCGCGGCCAACGTGCTGAGGATGTGCGGTACGGTGTGCGACGACAGTTCGGCCGCTTTCGTGGCCAATTCGACCGCCCATTTGCCGTCGCGGACCTTGTCGTCGGGCGACGTGGCGAGCACCCAGGCGAAATTGTTTAGTAGGCCTTCATCCTCGCCGTTGAGCGCGAGCGCCGCGTCGAAATCGGCAACCGCTTCCGCGTGTTTGCCGATATTGAGATTGGCATCGCCACGGAACCGCAGCGCGCGATAGTTTTTCGGCTCGAGTTCGATAATCTTCGTAAACGTGAGGATGCTTTTCCGCGGCTGGCCGCCGACAAGATAGAACGTCGCCAGCGGTTCCAACAGCCGGGTTTGCTCCGGCGCCAGTGGCAGCAGCTTTTCGAGTTTCTCGATGCCTTCGTCGATGCGGTTCGTCGACGCCAATATCTCCGCCTGCAAAAGATGGGCAACCAGCAACTGCGGATGAGTCTTGATCACCGTCTCCACGTCCTTGAGCGCCCCGTCCGCGTCATCGAGTTGGTACAGCACATTCGCCCGAAACAGCAGCGTGGCCGGGTCGCCGGGCGCGAGCTCTAGCGCCTTGGTAAGCTGTTCGGCCGACTTCTTCAGGTCACCTTGCTGACGGTAGACCTCGCCGAGATGCTGGTACGGCAATGCAGCTTCCGGCGCGAGTTCGCTGGCCTTGTTGAAAGCGGCGAGGGCCTCATCATACCGCTTGAGTCCGAGTAGGATTTGGCCCTGCATCTCCTGCGTCATCGCGTGGTCCGGCTCCAGCTCGAGCGCCTTGTTGATATCGACGAGCGCATCGTCAAACTTGTCCTGGCTGTAGCGGTACTGCGCGCGGACGCGATAGTAATCCGGCTTTTCGGGAAGGAGCTTGATCGCTTCGTCGAAGTCGGCGGCCCGCTTCTGCTCGTCGGACTGCAATGTTCCACGCAGCGCCAATGCTTGTGCCCGGTCTTCCGGCGTGACTTCGGGCGCGTCGATCACCTTGGTCAGCTCGCGTTTGGCCGCCTTGGGATCGCCCATCGCAAGCGCCTGCATCCGACCCATCAAAAGATGCGCCTCCCAGATGTTGTTGTCGAGCGAGATCACTCGCTGCAAGTCGTTGATTGCAAACTGCCGCACCTGCATCCAGCGCGGATCGCGTCGCGGGTCTGCCTGTGGCCGATCGAGCACCGCTGCCGAGAGCACTGTCGCCCGCTGCAAGAGCGTCGAGATCAGCAGCTGGTCGGCAAATGCCTGGTTGTCGTTGTCGAGCCCTTTTTCGATCGCCGAGTCGAGCTTGTCGACCACGTCGTTCAAGTCGGGCAGGTTCTCGGCCGTCACCTTGAGCTGAGTCGCTTTGTCGAGATCCTCCAGCCCCGCGTTTTCGGCGGGCGCCGCCTCGACCTCGGCTTCTTCCTTGACATCATCCTTCGCATCATCGACCAGCTCCGCCGCGTGTTGATCCGCGTCGGCCGGAGCCGCAGCTTCGGCGGTCTCGGTCTTGATCGGTTCGGCCGTTTCCTCGACGACGACAGGCGCCGGCGGATCATCGGCCCGTGCTGCAACCACCATATGGGACACCACGATTCCCAACGGCGCGAACAAGAAAAGCAATCGCAGATTGATCACGGCAAATCTCGCAAACTTGGGTGGAACTTCGAGAATCCTCGCTCCATTGTGCACCAGCGGCTCTGGCCCCAATTATTACCGTTCTGGCCGCAGCGGGCCATGCAGAAATTTGGCCCCCTCACGCCTGCGGCCTCGCTGCTGTATCTTGGTTCCCCATGGAATCTGGAATTGTTGGTTTACCGAATGTCGGCAAAAGCACGCTGTTCAATGCCTTAACCGCAGCGGGCATTGCCAGCGAGAACTATCCTTTTTGCACGATCGAGCCAAACGTGGGCGCCGTGGCCGTTCCCGACGGCCGGCTCGCCACGATCAACCGCTACATCGAGACGCAAAAGATCATCCCGGCCATCATGCAGCTAGTGGACATTGCGGGGCTGGTCCGCGGAGCGTCGCAGGGCGAGGGGCTGGGGAACCAGTTCCTGGCCAACATCCGCAACGTCGACGCGATTTTGCACGTCGTCCGCTGCTTCGCCGACGCCGATGTAGTTCATGTCGAAGGAGCCGTCGATCCGATCCGCGATATCGAGACGATCGAAACCGAGTTAATGCTCGCTGACTTGCAAGCGGTGGAAGGCATGCTGCAAAAGGCGCAGCGGACCGCCCGCACCGGCGACAAAGACGCCAAGGCCCGCGTCGAAATTCTCACGGCGTGCGAAGCGCGGCTCGCCGCGGGGAATCCCGTTCGCGGCCTCACGCTGGACGGGCCGCAAGCGACGAAAATTCTTGACGAGCTGCACCTGATGACCGCCAAGCCCGTGCTCTACGTTGCCAACGTCGACGAGTTGGATCTCGCGGGCAAAGGGCCGCTCGTGGAGAAAGTTCGCGCGCGAGCCGCGGACGAAGGCGGGCAGGTGGTCGCCGTTTGTGCGCGGCTCGAAGCCGAGATCGCCGAGCTCGACGAACCAGACCGCACCGAAATGCTCCACAGCGTGGGCCTCACCGAACCGGCGCTCGCCGTGCTCGCCCAGGCCGCGTATCGGCTGTTGGGTTACCAAAGTTACTTCACGGCCGGGCCCAAGGAAATCCGCGCCTGGACGATCCCGATCGGTGCGACTGCGCCGCAAGCGGCCGGCGTGATTCACAGCGATTTCGAGCGCGGGTTCATCCGCGTCGAGGTCTATTCGGTCAATGATTTGGTACAGCACGGCAGCGAAAAGGCCATTCGCGAGGCGGGCAAACTCCGCGTCGAAGGTAAAAACTACGTCATGCAAGACAGCGACGTCTGCCACTTCCTCTTCAACGTGTAGCGATTCTCAATTAGCCGCGTCACTGGTGATGCGCTCAAAACGCCAACCTCTCTTGCGGCCCCCAGCGCTCAGCCGATACAATGGGAGGTTCGCCAAGATTCACGTTGAATTCGGGCGCGGGCGGCGATTTTTTCACACACGGAGCTGGCTTTGGGTACAAAACGTTCAGGCAAGGGTCGGCGGAAGCAGGGGCGCAAAAAACGCCGCATGCGCGCTAAAATCCGCCACCGCAAAAAATAGTCTCTGACGAGCCTGCGCTTCTCTCGCGGCACGTCCTTCTCATCGGCAGATGTCTTGGTTCGACAAGGGACGCTGACGCTGCGCGCCTCCTTGTGTACACTGCCTGCATGGAAAGCATTCGCACCAGGTCGGCGCGCTACGAGTTCAAGGCCGCACGCGACGACCACGGCGTGCCTCACGTCCACGCACCCTCCTGGCGCGAGGCGCTCTATGCCTGGGGATACCTGCACGCGCTCGACCGGCCGACGCAGATGTATTTCGCCCGGGCGGTGGCCAGCGGCCGGTCGGCCGAGTTCATCAAGAACAAGCCCGAACTCTACGAAATGGATTTGTTCATCCGCCGGGCCGGGCTCTATCGCCACCTCGCGCGCGAAATCAAGAGTCTCACCGAGGCGACGCTCTCGCAACTCGAACTCTATTGCCAAGGTGTGAACGACGGCCTCTTGGACGCCGGACGGACGCTGCCAATGTGGGTCACCGGCTTTCAACCGCGGCCGTGGGACCCCTACTCCGTGCTCTTGATCGGCAACCTGCTGAGCTTCGCCGGACTCTCGATCGGCGAGCAGGAGAACGAGCGGCTGCTGTTGGAGCTAATCCAGCTCGGCATCGATGACGAGCGGCTCCGCGAGCTCTTCCATCCGTACTTGGACGGCGTCGACTTCGAGCCGCTCCGCGAAATCCGCGTCGCCAAGCGGCTCTCCGACGATGCGCTCGAACTGCTCGCCGACCTGCCGCGGCTCGCCGGTAGCAACGCATGGGCGGTGAGCCCCGCGCGGAGTGCCACGAATCACGCGCTCCTGGCCTCGGATCCGCACCTGGAAGTCAACCGCCTGCCGGCCATTTGGTACGAAGTCGCACTCAACTGGGGGCGGGGCGAGTACGCGATGGGGGCCACGCTCCCGGGGACGCCGATCATGGCGGTCGGCCGCACGCCGCGTCTCGCCTGGGGCGTCACCTACATGCACGCCGACACCAGCGATTTCTTCATCGAAGATTGCCGCCCCGGTGGCGCGACCGGTTGGCAATATCGCCGCAGCCAGCAGTGGTTCGATTTCCAGCATCGGCAAGAGGTGATCAAACGCCGCGGTTCGCCGCCGACCATTCTCGACGTCTATGAAAACGAGCAGGGGACACTCAACGCGTCGCCGGCCGAAGCGGGGGCGGGCAAGTATCTCTCCGTGAATTGGGTCGGCGGACAATCGGGCGGCGGCCGGTCGATCGGCGCTTGGCTCGACGCGATCGCCAGCCCAAATACCGCGGCCGCGATGGACGCCGTCAAGCGCTGTCCCCATCCGTCGCTCGTCTGGATGTTCGCCGATCGAGCGGGCCACATCGGCATGCAGGCGAGCGGTTGGCTCCCGCAGCGTGGCGGCGGCAACTCCGGCATCGTGCCGATCGCGGCTTGGGATCCGCAGAATCATTGGCAGGGCAAGGTGCGGTCCGACCTCTTGCCGCGCGAGTACGATCCGCCGTGCGGCTTTATTGCTAGCGCCAACGAAGAGCTCTATCGCAGCGACGGCCCGCCGCTCCACGCCCACGGCCTGCCCGACTATCGCAAGCGACGGATCGTCGACCGGCTGAACGAATTGCCCCAAGCCACCATCAAAGACATGCAGGCGCTGCAATATGATGTGATGAGCATGCAGGCCAATGATCTGTTGCCCGTGCTACTCGCGCTGGTCGAGGACGGCCCACTCAAGCGGTCGCTCGCCAGCTGGGACCGCCGCTACGGTCCCGACAGCACCGAGGCCACGCTATTCCAGCACTTCTACCGCAACGTGGTGCTCGAAATCTTCGGTCACGAAAAGGGGATCGGCTGGCGGCCGATGTTTTACCTTTGCACGCGGATGGGCTACTCGACGATGGTCCTCACCGCCGTCGACCGCACGCTTCGCAAGGTCACGAGCGCCTGGTGGCGCGGCCGCGACAAGGGCGAGTTGGTCCGCCGCGCGGCGCTGCGGGCCGAGAAGGAGCCGGTGCAGAAGTGGTCTGAGTTCAATTCGTTCCACTTCACGAACCGATTCTTTGGCGGCGGCAAAGGGCGGACGAAACAGCTTCTCGGCTTCCGCTCCAAACCGATCGGGATGCCCGGTTGCCACGCCACGCCGTTTCAAGGCCACCTGCTCACCACGGCGACGCGCGAATCGAGCTTCGCCCCCAGCTACCATTTTGTGACCGACCTTGGCACGGACGAAGCTTGGACGAATCTGCCCGGCGGGCCGAGTGAAAACCGCTTTTCGAAATGGTACAAAGTGGATATAGCGCGGTGGCTCTCAGGACAGTACAAGCGGCTGGCCCCCAAAAGCTAAACCGCAAGCGCTCGGCGACGCTTGCGGTTTAGATCCATTCGATTGAGCGTTCAAGCGATGTCAACTATCGATCCTAATTTGTCGACCGCCCGCGCGCGGATCGCGGCGGCCTACGACCCCGGCACGTTTGCCGCCGCGGGCGAACAGCTCGTCGCCACACTCGCGGACCACCTGCAACGCGTCGAATCCCGTCATGCCAACGCCCTCAATTGGAACCAACCCGCTGATCTGATCCGCGACGCCGAGCGCTCCATGCAAGGTGGCGAAGGCGAGATTGCAGACCGCCTCAGCGAACTCGCCCAAAAGTGTCTCGCCCGCGGCCAAAACCTGCACCACCCGCACTACGTCGGCCACCAGGTTCCGCCGCCCGTGCCGCTGGCCGCGCTGTTCGACCTCGTGGGTAGCGTCACCAACCAGGCGATGGCGATCTACGAAATGGGCCCGTTCGCCACGGCCGTCGAACACGCCGTCGTCGCGGCGGTTGGCGAACAGCTCGGCTTCCCGCTCGGCACCTTCACCGGGCTCGTCACTTCCGGCGGCTCGCTTGCCAATCTCACCGCACTACTCACCGCTCGCAACGTCGCGCTCGGCGACGCCTGGACTGCCGGTCTCACCAATCGCCGGCCCGCCCCGGTGATGGTTGCCCACGCCGACGTCCACTACAGCGTCACCCGCTCGGCCGGCATCCTCGGCATGGGCACCGACAATATCCATCGCGCCGAACTCGACAGCCACCGCCGCATGGACGCCAATCGGCTCGACGAACAATTGCGTCAACTCCGATCGCGGGGAGTACCCATCGTCGCCGTGGCCTCAGCTGCGTGCGCAACGCCGATCGGTGCGTTTGATCCACTGGTCGACATTGTCGAAGTTTGCCGTCGGCATGAAGTCTGGCTCCACGTCGACGCTGCCCACGGTGGAGCGGCCGCTTTCAGCGCGAAGCACCGTCATCTCGTGGCGGGCCTCGCCGAAGCCGATAGCGTCATCTGCGACGCGCACAAAATGTTGTTCGTCCCCGCGCTCGCCGCCATGGTCTTTTACCGCGACCGCGCCCACCGCTTCGCCGCGTTCCACCAAGAGGCCCCGTATCTCTACGACCCCATCGCCCCAACGCTCGCCGACTTCGACAGCGGGCTGGTGACGATCGAGTGCACGAAGCGAGCCGCCGCCTTCGGCCTGTGGGGCATCTGGTCGCTCTTCGGCCCTCAACTCTTCGGCGACATGGTAGACGTGACGTTCGACCTCGCCCAACAGTTTTACGCCATGCTGGATGCGGCCGACGACTTCGAGACACTTCACGAGCCGGAGTGCAACATCGTGGCCTTCCGCTATTTGCCGCCGGAGCTCCGCGGCGCACCACAAGAGCGCGTCGATCTCTTCCAATTGCAGCTTCGCCGCGCGGTGATCGAATCGGGCGAGTACTACCTCGTGCAAAGCCGTCTCGACGGCCGCAGCGTGCTCCGCACGACGATCATGAACCCGCTCACCACAGCCGACGATCTCCGCGGACTCTTGGACTGTCTGCGGAGTCACGGTAAGCAGCTGCTCAAGAATGCGAGCTAGCAGTCGGAATTACTTATTCGTCGTCCGGCGAATCTGCTTGAGATTGCCGCGGACCTTCGATTGGTCCATTTTCTTGCGGAGATTGGCGAATTTGGTGGCCGGCTTGCGGCTCGGGTTTGGCTTGTTTTGCGACATAATATTGTGGTTCCAGTGGGTGATCGACACCGTTAGCATAGTTGAAGTGAAAGCCCGCTGCCAACATTCTACGCTGAAGTCCGGATTTGTGTTGATAGCGGTTCTGGCCTGCGCGTTGGCCGGCTGCTGGGAGGAGATCCACTATACGCCGCCGCCAGAGGGATCTGCACCCATTGCGAGCGCCCCGACGGAATCGGATGAGCGAGCGAGCAATTTCGCGGACGACGTCGCCGAATCGCTCGCCGGCGAGACCGCTTCAGCGGTCGGGGAACCAGCGACCACGCCCGCCTCCCCCACACCAACCCCGCACCCCGCACCCCCAATCCCCTTCGAACCGACCCCCGACCCCGCCCGCAGCCCGCGCCGCATGGCCTGGCTCCTGGGCAGCAACCTGAGCCTCGCGGCGCTCGCCAACGACCGCGCTGCCGACGTAGGCAAAGTCGCCGACTGGTTCGACAAGTCCAATCGGCTGGCGAAGTTGCTCGACACGACGGTCGCCGAATTGCCGCCACGACCCGCCGCCGATCAGGTCGATCCGCAAGCCGGCCGCGCAATGGAATACATTTTCGAGCAAGGGCAGGGCATCGGCAAACACCTCGCTGCGCAATACGGCGACGACCAGGCGGCGCTCTTCGAGCTCGCCCTCAAATCGAACA
>JANNTD010000139.1:0-9398 GCA_031403315.1 Planctomycetota bacterium | reverse complement strand
CGCGGATCATCTCCGTCGCCTCGCCGACCGCCTGGCTACTCGCGGCGCATGCGGTAAGGCAGTTCACGTTTGGACCCTGGGCGTTGAATCGCGTCGCCAGGTACGCGGCCGGCATATTCGGCTCCTGCTCGAGCTCCAACTGCGGATCGAGCCGCTCGAGCCCTTCGCGAATGAACGTCCCCAAATCGAGGTTGCCACTCTTGAGCGCGGCGACCATCATCCGACTGAAGTTCGGAAAATCCTGTTGCCCTTCGCCGGCACCGAGGTACACGCCGAACCGCTCCGGCTCCACGCCCTTCAGAACGCCGGACTCCTCGATCGCCTGCTTCGCCGCGCCGAGGGCAAACTTCGTATGCCGTCCGCGTTTCTCCCATTTCTTTGCATCCTCGCCGACGTCGGCCACCGACCAGTTTCTCACCTCGGCCGCGATGCGGGTGGGAAAGTTGCTCGCATCGAAGAGCGTGGTCGGCCCCACGCCCGACTTGGCCTCCTTGAGATTGGCCCACAGCGCCGGCACAGTCGTCCCCAAAGGCGTCACACACCCCACACCGGTAACCACAACTCGTCGTCGCATGGCTCAATCCTCGATCGAATCTGTTATTAACCACGGAGGCACGGAGGGCACGGAGAAAACATTCTGCGAATTGCCCTCCTCCGTGAACTCCGTGCCTCCGTGGTTAATTTGTTTCTCTAGTTGAACCCGTAATCCTCCGGTCGCAGCCGCGTGCCATCGGGGCGGGTGCCGATTTCGAATACGCCCACCAGCTTCAGCCAGTGGAGCAAGTGGTTCGGGTCGAACAGTCGCATGCCTTCGGGGCGGTTGACGGAGTCGGCAGCCAGCCGCGCGAAGAAAATCTCCGCTTCCGCTTGCGGTCGCTCGCCGACGTGGGCCGTCACCGTGACCGAAGCACCCGCATCCTTTGCTTGTTCGACGACGGCTCGATAGGTGAGCACGTCGCCCGGCCGCGCCAGGCCGTGGAAAACACACTTCGAAAACTTCGCCAGCACCACCAGCTCGCTGAAGCGGTAGATCTCGCTCACCAACAGCCCGCCCGCCTGGGCCATGCCCTCGGCGATCAGCGTGTTGGGCATCACCGGGTAATGCGGCCAGTGATCGTGCAGATGCTCTTCGCTCAGCGCAACGCCTTTGACCGCCGTGGCCCGCGTGCCGCTCGTGAACTCCGTGAATCGATCGAGCCAAAACCAACGCATGATGCGTCCCGCTTAGGCGGCTGCCGCCAACTTGTGCTCGACGAAGTTGCACATGTCTTGCACCGTGAGCTGCTGGCCCAATTTCTGCACGACCGGGTCGCGCTCGAACTTCGAGAGATCGGCAAACGGCATCCGTTCCCGCAGCTTGACGATGCCGGCGGAATTGACGCGGCCTTCTTCCACATATTCGGTGCTGGTCAGAATGTCTTCGGGAAACAGCTCGCCGCGCTCGATCTTGATGTCGAAGGCCTTTTCCAGGCGGAACACGATGTCGAGGAAATCGATCGACTCGGCGTCCAGGTCGCCCTGCAGCGTCGCTGCGGGTGTGACTTCCTCGTCTTCCACGCCCAGCGCGTCGACCAGCGCCTCCTGCACTTTGGAAAAGATCTCTTCTTTCGTCGCCGTTACCATTGTCTTGGATTCCTTCAAAAGTCGGTTCTATTTTCCGGCCTGCCGCTCGCTTCGCTAGCGGATCGGCAAGGCAAGCTCCCGCGGCAACAACAATTTTGCTATCCGGCGGAAGTAGTTCTTAAGGTCCTCGTCGGTCGTCCGCTGCGCGGGATCGTTATCGGCGAGGTTGTATCGCTCGATCACCAGGCGGCCGCTCAGCGTCGGGCGGTCGCCCATCTGTCCCTCGATCGTAAACGTCGCCAGCCGTTCGTCCTGCTTGACCACACTCACGGTGACCGTCAGCGTTTGGCCGGGCGGCACGAAGTCGACATACTTAATGTTCTTCGCTTCCTTCAAACAAATGATGCTATGCGCGAAGTCCTCGCTCAGCCGCAGCAGCCACGCCGCTGCCTGCGTCGAGGCTTCGAGCATGAACACGCCAGGCAGCACCGGGAATTCTGGAAAGTGGTCGGCCAGGTACTCCTCGGTCAGCGCGACGTTTTTGGTGGCCGTCAGTTCGACGCCCGGCTCATACGAGCGGATCGCATCCAGCAACCAAAAACGCATCGCATCGCTTTCGCAAAGGCATCGAACAAATCTCGCGCGCCCATTCCGCGCCGCAGCATCCGCCCCTTAGTCCATATCGGACGCAGCGAGTCGCAACCGCAGAGCGCCACCGCACACCTTATCCACGCGGCACGATCGGTCGCGGCGCGTGAATGAGCTGGCGGATTGGGCGAAATAGCGAATTACGGATTATAGCCCGCTCACCGAAGCCCATCAACAGCGTTCGGAGCCCGCAAATGCGCCCTGTTTTCGCCCAGCGGACAGCACCCCCAACCCAAGCCCGGACCACCTGGTTGATTCATCTAATTCTTCGCCGGCCAGGCCACGCGAGCAGGCTGGTTCGAGAGATAGAGCCACAGCCCGATTCCAGTGGCGAACACCGCCAGGCTAATGTTTTGCGAAATACTCAGCCCGGTGCCGAAAACGGCCGGTTCGTCCGTGCGAATGATTTCCTCCATGAATCGGCTGATCGGATAAATCATCAGCATCAGCGCGATTACCTGGCCATCGCGGCGGCGGAAGGGGTAGTACGACCAGAGCACCCAGCCGATCAACGCGGCCGTGATCGCGCTGTAGAGCTGCGCCGGATGCACGGGCAGGCTGACGGGTGGCGGATTCGCTGACGAGAGCACACCGCGGGCCATTTGGTCGACGTACGGCGGGCTCTCCGGCGGAAACGACACGCCCCACGGCAGTGGCGTCGGCCCGCCGTAACAGCAGCCGTTCAAGAAGCAGCCGATGCGACCCAGCGCGAGACCAATCGCCATGCTCGGCGCGATGAGGTCGAATGTCGCCAGCGCCGGTAGCCGATGCTTGCGAATGAAAAACAGCACTGCCGCCACGCCGCCGAAGAGCGCGCCATACACCACGAGCCCGCCCTCGGGAAAGTTGATTACGCGCAGCAGCGTCTCGCGGAAGCTATCGGTGCGGAACCGTTCGTGCCAATACTCGATGACATAGAACGCACGACCGCCGATCATGCCGCCGATGAACAGCCAGAATGCCATCGACCAGATCAGCTCGCGGTCGATGCCGGCCCGCTGCGCGCGGTAGGTCGCCATCCAAACCCCGGTCGCCGCGCCGGCGAGCACCATCACGCCGTAGCCGCGCACGGGCAGCCCGCTCGGAAAGATCCGCGGCAGCCCAACGATCGCCGCTCCGGTGAGTAACAAGAGCGGCAGCAGGCTAAGCGTCTCGGCGCTCCAGCCTTGGCGGCGGACCGTCATCGCCAAGCTACCGATCCCCGCCAACGCCCAGACCGCCAGCAACACGCCGAACCCAAAGATCGGCACACTGCCCCAGGAATACGGAATGCGAAACAGTTCGCTGCACATGAAGAAGGGGTCGGGGATCAGGGAAAATTATTGGCCGCGTCGCTTGCGACGCGCGTTCCGGGTCGTCATCCAATGCGCACGTTATCAATCAGCCGCGTCTTGCCGACGATCGCCGCGATGGCCACCGTCGTCGGCCCCGCGATCGTCGTCACCGGCGTCACCGTGCCGTCCGCAACAAACGCGATGTACTGCACGTCGACGCCACCGACCGTGCGGATGTGTTCCAGCATTTGGTGGCGAACTCTCGCCACGTCGCGGTTGCCATCGCCCACGAGCCGCTCCGCCAACTGCAAACTCTGCGAGAGCGCCAATGCCCTGCGGCGTTCGTCGGCGCTCAAGTACGCATTCCGCGAGCTCATGGCAAGTCCATCGGGCTCGCGGACCGTCGGGCACACGCGAATCTCGATCGGCACGTTCAAGTCGGAGACCATCTGTCGCACCACCAGCGACTGCTGATAGTCCTTGCGGCCAAAGTAGGCGACGTCGGCCGGCGCAATTTGAAACAGTTTCAGCACCACGGTCGCGACACCGCAAAAATGGTCGGGCCGATACTCGCCTTCGAGCTCGCGCCCGAGTGGCCCGACGTCGACCGACGTGACGTAGCCGGCCGGATACATTTCTTCGACCGACGGCGCGAACACCAGATCGCAGCCGCGACCACCCAACAGCCGCAGGTCCTGGTCGAGGTCGCGCGGGTAACGGCTCAGGTCTTCCTTCGGCCCGAACTGCGTCGGATTCACGAAGATCGACACGACCGCCAGGTCGCAATCGGCCCGCGCCGCGTCGACCAAACTCAGGTGCCCTTCATGAAGGGCGCCCATCGTTGGGACAAATCCGACCGTTTTTCCGGCCGCCTGGGCGGCGCGGACCACTGCGCGGACCGCGTCCGCCTCCGCAATCACGCGGGGCAATTTGGTGCGGGGAGTCGACAGCTCGCTAGCCACTTGCGCCTTCATGTCCATTATTGTAGGCGCTTGCCGCCCCATGGGCCTAGACGAGGCCAAACCGCTTCGATCGCCGCAAATGCCTCGCGTTCGACGTCAACGACGCTCGCAGCGGCAATTTGCAGCGTCGGCCCGCGCCCGCTTTCGGAGGCCGCCGGCAGCCGAAACAAGATCGTGAGCTTGGGATGCTCAGTCGACAATCGACCGTGGGGAACTGCGAGCCAGGTGGTCGACGCCGCCGGCCAAAGCTGCGTATTGTCGACCGAGGGTTCGCAGTCGGACATGCCAAATTGCTTGCCCAGCGTCGCAGCCAATTGGCGGCGGGCGGAGTCATCCGTCGACAAAATGGCGACGCAATCGGCCCCCGCATCCAAATGTTCGAGCAATCGCTCGAGCGTCCAGCCGATCGTCGGATGCACCATTTCGCCGGCAATCTCCACCGCCGGCTCCAGGACGAAGCGGCGAAACGACATCCGCGGATGCGGCACGATTAGCGTGGGTGTATCGACGACCGCGTCGCCATACAGCAACAGATCCAAATCGAGCGTGCGATCGCCCCACAGTTCGTGCCGCTCGCGACCATGTTGTGCTTCGATTTGCTGCAATCGCGAGTGAATGTCCTCAGCGTCGCGCGACGTTTCCACGAGCGCCGCACCGTTGAGAAACTCCGGCCGCGCTCTGCTGCTGCCCACCGCGATTGTCAATTGCCACGCACTTTGGCCGACCACCTCGACACCCGGTGCGGCCGCCAGCGCGCCGATCGCCGCGTCGAGCGTCGCCGTGCGGTCGCCCAGATTCGATCCCAATGCGATTAGACATTTCGTCATGGGCGACCGCGACTCACAGGAAAATGAAGAATTGAACATTGTATCCCGGTACGGATCGAGCGCAAAAAAATGCGGCAGAACGAGGGAGCCCTCGTTCTGCCGCGATCGCGATTCACAAACTATGGAAATAATAGCACTTGGGAGGGACCATCCCGGGCCGCGACTGGTGTCGCCCGCATTCGATCCGTCAGTCGCGCCTCCCAAGATCGTCGCTGAATACGAAAACCGTGGCTTGCGGCCGCCAACCGTCAATGGTCAAACAGCCGCGCCAGCACAGACTCGATGCCGCCTCGGCGCAGAGGACGACACTGCTAGCAACCGCAGGCAAACTTTCCCCCTGCATGATCCGCCGCGATCAGACGGCCAATTTGGTCGGTCCGATTGCTTCGGTCCCGCCGTTTGGCATTCCGACCGGCGTCACGCACTGTTTTCAAATCAATCCGGCATCAACGCAAACCGCACCAACATCAACGACCGCCGCCGAGGATCGTTGTCCGCTTGATTCAACAGCACGCCATTGTCCGTGTCGTGGTCGCAATGTCAAGCAACTTTTTTCAAGAACAAGATTCGCGGAAAACAGGTCTTGCGTACATTGAAGTGTCCGTTCCGCGCGGCGAATGAATCGACATGTGCCTGCGCAGCGAAGGGGTCACCGAGCGGGCAGCGAGACGCGGCTACTTCCTTCCCCTTGCGCGGCGGCGTAGCATGAAGCGACGACGCGATTGATGCTTCCGGCCAAATGTTGAGTGGGCGGACAAAAAGGCAAGTAAAATAGAATTCATGAGCACCGATGCCGCTACCTTCGCCGGACTCCGCGTCGCGGCCTTTGAAAGCCGCCGCGCCGGCGACATGACGCGGCTGATCGAGCGGCGGGGCGGCGTGCCGCTGGTGAGTCCGTCGATGCGCGAGGTGCCGCTTGCACATAATCAGGCGGCGATCGATTTTGCCAACCGGCTGATTACCGGCCAGATCGACGTGGTGATCTTTCTCACCGGCGTCGGCACGCGGCATTTGCTGGCACAAATCGAGCGGCACGTCGACCGCGAGCGGTTCCTGGCGGCCGTGAGCGACGTGAAATCCGTCGTCCGTGGCCCAAAACCACTCGCCGCTTTGAAAGAAGTTGGCATCACGCCGTCGATCCTCGTGCCCGAGCCGAACACTTGGCGCGAGCTGCTCACGACACTCGATCAGCGGCTGCCAGTGGCAAATCTCGTGGTCGGACTGCAGGAATACGGCATCACGAACCCCAGCTTGATTGCCGGCCTCGAAGCCCGCGGGGCCGTCGTCGACCGCGTACACGTCTACGATTGGGATCTGCCGGAAGACACGGGGCCGCTCGAAGCGAATCTGCGGCGGATCGTCGCCGGCGAAATCGACGTGGCAATGTTCACCTCCGCGCAGCAGGTGCTCAATCTCTTGAAGCTCGCCGACGACCTGGGCCTCGTCGAAGAGTTGCGCGCCGGCTTCCGCAGCCTCGTCGTCGCCTCGATCGGCCCGACCACTAGCGAAATGCTCCGCGCGAATGGCCTGCCGGTCGACATGGAGCCATCGCATCCGAAGATGGGGCACCTGGTGCAAGAGGCGGCGGAGCAAGCTGGTGGGTTACTAAACCGCAAGCGGCAGATTCGCGCGTCCGTCCGAACCATCGGCAAACAAGAGTCGGAGCCGTGGCACGACAGCATGTTCCTCCGCGCGTGCCGCCGCGAGCCAGTCGACTACACGCCGGTGTGGCTCATGCGCCAGGCCGGCCGCTACATGCCCGAGTACCGCGCGATCCGCGAGCGAATGACTTTTCTCGAGCTCTGCCGCGACCCCGAGCGGTGCAGCGAAGTGATGTGTACGGCGGTCGAGCGGCTCGGCGTCGACGCGGCGATCGTATTTTCCGACCTCCTGCCGATTCTCGAGCCGATGGGGATGGAACTCGAGTTCGTACACGACGAAGGGCCGCAAATTCATAACCCCGTTCGCGAATCGGCCGACGTTGACCGCGTGATCGAGCTGGAAGATGCCGACGAATTGTATTTTGTGATGGAGGCCGTGCGACAAACGCGGGCCGACCTGCCGCCGCAAGTGCCGCTAATCGGCTTCGCTGGTGCACCCTTTACGCTTGCCAGTTACGCGATCGAAGGCGGATCGAGCCGCACTTATCTCCACACAAAAACATTGATGCTCCGCGACGCCGGCGCGTGGCACGAGTTGATGCAGCGGCTCGCGCGGTCGGTCGTCGTCTATCTCAACGCCCAAATCGCCGCAGGGGCCCAGGCGGTGCAACTGTTCGATTCCTGGGTCGGCTGCCTGGGTGTCGACGACTACCGCCAGTTCGTGCTGCCGTACGTCACGCAAGTGATCCGCGGCATCACGCCCGGCATCCCCGTGATCAACTTCGCCACCGGCAACCCGCAGCTTTTGCCAATGCTCTCGGAAGCGGGCGCTGCCGTCGTCGGAGCCGATTGGCGAGTGCGACTCGACGACGCCTGGAACATGATCGGTCACGACCGCGCGATCCAAGGCAACCTTGACCCGCTGGCTCTCTTGGCCGACAAAGCCGAACTCCGCCGCCGCGCGATTGCTGTCCTCGACCAGGCCGCCGGCCGCCCCGGCCACATCTTCAACCTCGGCCACGGTGTGCTGCCCCAAACGCCCGTCGACCACGCCCGCGCGCTGGTCGACTTCGTGCATGAACACAGCGCCCGAGCGTGAATGCTGGCGAAGTCGAACTAGTCTCACGCAAAGGCGCAAAGGCGCTAAGTTTTTGAAAAGTGGGGCTCGATCCGAAGGCGTCGATTACTCGCTCTCGTTCGCTTACTAATCTCCTTTGCGCCTTCGCGCCTTTGCGTGAGATACTCCTGATTGCTTTGCTCTGACGTGATGTTGAACGGACGGGCGCAATAAAAAAGCCACAGCATCGTGCCGTGGCTTCTTGGGGAGGTGTATGTAATCCGTGTCGAGTCCATCGCCTACGGGTTGCTTTTCTTGTCGAACAGCTCGACAATCTTCTTGATCTGCTCGGGGCCGCTCAGGTTGTCGTGCGGGTGATTGTGCGGAAACGTCTTTTTCTTGTGGGTGACAGGTCCGTTGTAGTTGTTGCTGTAGGGCACAATCGGGCCGGAGCCGCCCACGTAGGTTTCGCGGGTGGCGATGAAGCCGGTCCGCACGTCGCGAACTCTCAGTTGCACGTAGCCGCCGTTGTAGACCGCTTCTCGCAGCGCGTCGGTCCACGAGCCGTGATAGGTCAGCCGGTAGCCGTTCAGGCTAAGGATGACGTCGCCGCTCTCGAGGCCCATCCGCTGGGCGATGCCGCCCCAGCGAACGCCGGTGACGCGCTCACCAAAGCCGTTGATGCTGAAGCTGCTGAAACCAAAGCGGGGCAATTCGTAGCAATCGTGGCCAGGATTGGGATTTAACAGCAAGGCTTGCGGCGGGCTCGCTGTCGCGGTCGAAATCGAAGCGGTCGAAAAAGTTACCAAAGTCAAACTGGCCAACAGGGCCAACACAGTCTTGCGGGTCATCGTGGTCATGGGTGGGACTCCTCTGTTCTGGTGTGGATTGGAAGTTTTTGGGGTGGGAAAGTTGTTTGGTGGGTTGTCCGGACGGAGGACTACCAAACGCAATGGCCATGCCAGCGGCCGAGGAGTGGCGGCGGAAGACGTGCCGCAAGTGCTTAACCCACCGCGAGATAATGGAGATTCCACCCCAAATGGCACGGATCAAACGCCCCGCCATTCTGACGTCGTTTTGACGACAGCGGTTTCAAGATGAGATGGCCGACGTACCGTTACAGACGGTATCGGACGGGACCTACCGGACCTCGGCATTGATCCAATCGATGAGTTTCCGCAGCCGCCCGTGATTGCGGCGGTTGAAGCGGAACACGAGCCGGGCGAGCGGCGCCAGTTCAGCGTCGGCCGGTTCGCCGGGCACTGCGTCGTGCAGTTTGAACTCGCCGTCGGTGAGGATGTCGGCAAACTCGCGGTTGATCGCTGCGAGCTGTCGATCGCTCGGCGCGTGTCGCAAGCGAAACATCAGCCGGTCCAAAATGTACTGCATGCTATGGAACACGCGGTAGAACTGGGCGACATCCGTCACGGTCCGCTCGACGCTGTCGGTGATCAAAAATAGCGACA
>JANNTD010000138.1:0-13374 GCA_031403315.1 Planctomycetota bacterium | reverse complement strand
GCCGCCGCCGGCCCACAGTCGGAATTTATCGCGGCGTGGGGAGCGGCCGACGAAGCGGCGCCGCAATTCGTCTGGAATGCGGCCAAACTGGACGCGAACTGGTATCTCGCGGTGCGACCACGCATGGAGCTCTCGACGTGCCGAGATCGCTTGTCGCTCGCAGCCGGAAGAGATTGGCTCCGCGTCAATTACCGCTCCGACGTAACGCCCAAGGGCGCCAATTGTTTTGCCTGGTCGCTGGAAGTTCCCACGGAGTTGACGATCCAAAACATCGCAATCACTTCCACGGGAAAATCGATTGCACTCGATTGGGTTCGCACAGCACCGAATCGAATCAATGTTTTCTTTGCAGAAACCGTTTCCAAGTCGTACCGGCTCCAACTGAATGGCAGACTGCCGATAACGCAAGTCGGCCGATTGCCTTTACCGCGGATCAGGCCCGCTGGCCAAGCTCAGGCTACGCAAACCGTGGCGCTCTACCGCGACGAAGATGTGCTGGCCGAATGGAATTTCCCCGGCGACGCACCTTGGGTCGAGAGCGGAGCGAGCCAATCTCCACCGTTTGGCCCGGAGTCGCACTTCGTTCGCGCCTACTCTGTCGATCCACTGACGGCCGATGCAGTGCGAATTCTCGTCGAACCGAACGAACCCGCCGTGAGCGGCGAAACGCTCACGACCATCGCACAAGAGAACCGTGTGTGGACGGCGACTTACGCCTGCGAGCTACGCGTGGAGCGCGGCGAGCTCGACGTCCTGCGGTTGCGAGTGCCGCCGACGTTTGCCGGTCCGTTCACCGTCACGCCTACCGCGACGACTGAACTAGCTCCCTCCGGAGACACGTCGCAGTCGGCCACGCTCTCGATTCGACTGCCGCATCCGGCTCGCGTCGGCGATGTCGTCAAATTCGAGGTGCGTTCGCCGCTTGCACTGTCCGACGGGGAGTTGCCGACTGCGCCGCAGATCGTGCCGCTCGTTCCCGGGGCGCGGAAGAACTATTTGGCGCTGCCGGCGTCGCTCGATGGCGAACGGGCGGTGTGGACCCACACCGGTATTGAGCCGGCCGAATTGCCGCGCGAATTGCGGCCCGATTCGTCCGACCCAGGCAGTGCCGAGACATTTCGCATCGTCGCGGACGCGATGAATGTTGCGCTCCGTCCCCGACCCGCGCGTGCTTCCTCCGCCAACGTCCGACTGGCGGAAACGACGGTCCACCTCGGTCCGGCAGGCGGCAAGTTTGCCGTCACGCGATTTATCGTTGCTCCCGAGGGTCTCGACCAGTGCGTGGTCGAGCTTCCCGCCGGCGAGCGGCTGGTCCGCGCCACGCTGGACGGCCACCCGGCGCTCGCGCGGTCACTCGAGCCGCGGCGTTGGCAGGTGCAACTTGGTCCGCCCAACCTGCCGCAAACGCTCGAAATCGTGTCACGCACCGTTGACCGAAGCGAAGCGTCGTCGCGGCTGGTCGAGCTGAGCCGCCCCGTGCTTGAGCAGGCGGGCCAAGCGATTCCCGTCGACCTCAGCCTGTGGACGTTGTATCGATCGGCGCCGGGAGGGGCGCCGCGCGTCACTGGCGGGGCGGTCGTGACGCCGGCCGAATTGGCCGCGATGCGTCTCGATCGACTGGCGAGCATCTCGCAAAGTGCGACGCGGTCCATCATCGAGTCGCCGGTGGTCGATGGATTCAACTGGTTCGCCCATTGGGCCGCGGAGATTCAGGCCGCGGAGCGGGCCGCAAAAACGCTCCCGCTCCCGTCCACGGGTGCGGCCGCGGCGATTCGTGTGCCGCAAACGTCGGACAATCTGCTCGCCGACAACATTGCGCGGTGCGACGCCTGGATCGAGCAGGTCGCCGAGATCTTCGCCGCCGCCGAGATGACGCTCTCGGGGCCGGAACCGCCGGCGGCCGCAACATTCAACTTGTGGCAAGGCGCAGCATCGAGTCCCGGCGACCGCGTCTGTTTCATCTCCGACGGCGGCCAGGACCGTCTGTACGTCGAACTTGTGCCGGAAGGGTTGTCCGCCGCCGCGACACGCTTCGCGGCGCTCGCCTCGATTGCCGCCCTGGCGATTGCCGCGATCTGGCTGGTCCGTACCCCGCCGGCGCTCGAAATCGCCAAGGGCTGGCCGGAAGCGGTGGGCGTCGTTCTAGGGCTTGCCACCTGGGCCTTGCTGCGGCCGAGCCTGGCCGGCCTGGCGGTCGTGGCGGTCAGCCTGACGCTCGTCGTCCGCCGCCTGTACCTGGTAAGAAAGGCACCAAGGCACGACAGCTCCAAGCAATCGAACTCGATTCAGGAGGAATTGGCTTAACACTGAAGTCAGCTCTGAGATAGTCTTGCCATCGTCCGGTCTGGGTCGAATTGCGTTGTCGCGTTCGTCGTGCCTTGGTGTGAGCTCTTGGCCCGCGGAGCCCCGCCGCAGTCTGCAATTGGCAGAATTCAAATCACCGCGTTCAATCGGCAGAGCTCAGTAGCTCGAGCCGTCGGTAAAGAACGAATCGGGGATCACGCGCTCGGCCGTGCGGCCCAGCTCGTCGTGCGAGCGGCGCTGTCCGACCGAGTGCCACGCCGAAACCTCTTTCAATTCGGGCATGACCTCAATTAGTTGCTGCTCGAGCATGCTGGCCATCCGGTCGATCGAGACGCATTTGGTCGTCTCGCGGATCGCCCGCACGGTCTTCATGATCTTCAGGAGCCGAGCCCGAGCGAGCACCGGCTCCGACAGCGGCGCGTCGCAGTCGACCAGGAGATCGCAGATCGGCACCTCGAGCGCCTGTTGCCACTGGTAAAGCTCCGAGACGAGCATGTCGCTGGTGGGTTCTTCGAGCCGGCGGACCTGGTCAGCCGACTTGTTCAGGCGCCGCGCCACGCTGCGCAGAGACACGCCTTGCCGACGCCGCGCGTCGGCGATGCGATGCAAGGGACGTTGCTGGCCGTTCACAGGCACGGGTGCATCGGACGATCCTGTGAAGCCGTGATCCATACTACTGCCGTGATCCATGCTGCTGTAATTGTGAGCGATACTCATACCGCTACCTCCTCTTCGAGAGAGTTGGGTCGAGAGCGACCGCTTTAGAAAAGATGAGAAGCTCTATTCCGCAAGACGAGACTACCTACGCACACTATCTACGTACTGGCAGCCGCCACAATCCATGCATGCTCTGCGGGTCGGCAGTCAGATGCCTCAAATCGTGCAGCTTTCACCGCGTTTCGTGCGGGTGAAACTCGTGCTGTCACGAACCCTCCGCGGGACTCTTCCACGGAGACCTAACCAAGCTCAATGTTCCGTATCGCAATCAGAGTAGCTGAAAAGGGTGCCCCCTCGGGCAAGTTGTTCAGGTCCGCATGACACACGCGCCTTGAACATCGGCTATGGTAAGTCGGATTGTCGCGGCTGACAAGTGAATTGTCTCAAGATTTTTTCGCGTATGTCTCGGCCCTGAAAGCGTTTGCGGATCGTTGCAGAACAGCGCAGCGATTCACCTGCGCTGTTAAGTGCTTGAGCAAAATAGCGCACCACTTGCAGCGGAACAGCGCAGGCGGTCGCTGCGGATCGTGGCAACCGACAAATCGGCCGGGACAGCCTGGACACGTGGTTTCGGGAACCGCCGCGCTACTCGCCGAGCGTGAACTCCGCGAGGGCGGAGAGAAAGTTCGGTCGCGGCAAGAGCGGAATCTGGCCGACGCCGGAGCGATCGTTTGGCCGCGGCTTGGCCACGGGCCGATTCGTCGCCGGCGCGGCGGTTGGTGTCGGCGTCGACTTCTCGTCTTTGGCGAGCGGCTCGAGCAGGTGGAACCCCATCACGCGACCGTGCACGAGTGCCATCGCATTGTGAGTCGCGCGGACGATCGCCAGGTCGTTGACGTCGCGCTTCGTCGAGGAGATCGCCGGCGACGACTGCGCGTCGCTCTGCCGCCACAGCCGCCGCACTTGCACCGGGTCGATCGGCGTCACGCCGTCATGCACGATCACCACGTCGGAGTCGACGCGCCGCCGCACCATGCTGATGATCGGCCCCAGGCCGCTGCGGTGCCGTTGACGTTGGACCGTGACTTGCGGGTAGCGGGTCGAGAGCTCTTGCGCCACCGCCGAGGTGTCGTCCGTCGAACCGTCGTCGACGATCATGATTGAAAACTGCGACGTCAGGTCGCTGGCCAACTCCAGCATCTGGGTGACGCAACTAGTGAGCCGCGACTCGCCGTTGTAGACCGGCAGCACGACCGTTAAGGATTTGTTCGACACGACGGCTCCTTTGGTTGGCGATCGGCGAAGTGCCTAGGGTTCCCGCTGGCGGGTCTCGCCATGTCCTTCTATTGGATCGGTGGAGAGCAGCACGGTTCTGGAGCGTTCCGTTCGCGGCGAGGTTTGCGCCGCCCTTGCGACCCTCAGCGATCATCCGAGCCAGAGCAGGGTTTAGCGTTTCTACCGAGGTCGGCCGCCGTCCTGTAGCGGTTGTATGGCGGCCGCCCGCACGACACGACATTGCCGCCGACTGGGTAGCGACCAAATGGGCCGATCGTTATGCTGACACGGGGGCGAACCACCGCTGAGTTTTTTGGGACCATTGATTCCGTGGCCGCAACTCCTCGCGCAATTCCCGACTTCTCCCGGCCGGACGGCTTGATCACCGCCGTCGCCCAGGATGCCGCCACCGGCGAGGTGCTGATGGTCGCCCACATGAACCTCGCGGCATGGGACGAAACTCTCGCCAGCGGCCAGGCGGTGTACTTTAGTCGCAGCCGCGGTCGGCTCTGGCGTAAGGGAGAAGAGAGCGGCAACGTCCAGCATGTTCGCTCGGTCCGCGTCGATTGCGACGGCGACGCCGTGCTGCTCTTGGTGGACCAGGTGGGGGGCGCCGCATGCCACGAAGGCTACTCGTCCTGCTTCTTCCGCGAGGCAACGCCCGAGGGACTCAAAATGATCGCCGAACGGGTCTTTGATCCCGGCGAGGTGTACGGTAAGAAAGGGCAGTAGCACGGCAAGGAACACCGGAACGCGAGAGGAGCCCACCATGAGTGCCGAAGCACGGCTGAAGGAATTGAGTCTCGAATTGCCCACGCCCCCGCGGGCGCTCGGACTTTACAAACCCGTGGTCATCGTCGGCGGACTGGCGTACCTATCCGGACACGGGCCGATTGGCGTCGACGGCACCTCGATCTGCGGTCGGCTCGGCGACGACCTCGATGTGCAGGCCGGTCACGAAGCGGCCCGCCGCACCGCGCTCTTGATGCTAGCGACGCTTCGTCAGCGGTGCGGCAGCCTCGACCGCGTCCGACGGTTGGTGAAGACGATGGGACTGGTTCAGTCGGTCCCGACGTTCACCGAGCATCCGGCGGTGATCAACGGCTTCAGCGAAGTGATGCGCGACGTATTCGGCCCCGATGCGGGCGTGGCAGCGCGGAGCGCGTTCGGTGCACCGTCGCTGCCGGCAAGTTGGGCGGTCGAGATCGACGCGATCTTCGAAGTCGACGAGTAACTAGAGCAAGCGTCGCGTAAATGTAGCGGGTTTTTCGTCGATTGAGACTGCAAAACGCGGAAAGCTGGCCGATACACGTCCGTGCGACTCGCACTAAATCGCCAGTTGCTGCGCGGCGACCGTCAATTCGGCGGGCACTACCGGCGTCGGCGACTTGCCGTCGTGCTTGAAGGTGCGATTACCGCCGTAGCGTTTCGCTTCGTCGAGTGCCTCCTGTAGGAATTCGAACAGCCTCGGCCCCATCTGCTGGTCCGAAACCGCCGCCAGGGCGCAGGTGACCGTCGTCTGATACGTGCGGCCGTCGGCCACGAATTCCGTCGTCGCCACTCGCTGCCGCAACTCCTCCGCCCGCCGCGACGCTTGCTCAACGTCCTCGTGGGGAACCAACAGCAAGAACTGCTGGTCGTTGAACCGAGCCAGCGTATGGTCGGCCGCGAGCGATTGCCGCACGATGTTCGAAACGCCACACATCAATCGCTTGTCGATCGCCTGGTCGGGCGGCTGGCCGATCCAGTCAATCGGGGCCATCTCGACCAGCGCCACCGTGAGCGGCAACTGGCCGGCATCGGCGGCGGTGAACTGGGTCAGCATTTGTTCGGCATGCTCGCGCGTCACCAGGCCGGTTGCTGGATCGAGCGGAGCGGCCGCGACGGGTGCGGCGGTGACGGCCGGACTTGGCGGCGCTGCGACCGGTGCCGAATTGGTGGGCTCGATGCGCGGTTCCATCTCCATCACCGACGATGGCGCGAGCAGCGACAGACCCATCGCCCGGGCCTTGGCACAACGGGGGCACGGCCTCAAGTACGCGCCCCACGCATATCCCAATCCCAAATTTATCGCGGCGATAATCGCGATGTACCAGAGCATGTGCCGAACGTCCCGGTCAGGGTGTGCGTCGAGAGAATCTCACACAACCGTAGCTCACTTCCAGCGGCGGACTTACGGGTGCCGGATTGAGCGGACCTATTAGCGCGGCTTTGGCAGCTGGGCCACTCTTAACGATTGCGCCGGTGCCAAGCACGCAGTGCTTTAGCGTCTGATTGTCGCCGGCTCGGCGCTGGCGCGATCGCCGATCGCCCGAATGAACTCCGGCGAGACACGTGGCAGCGTGATCACTTCGCTTTTTCCGCCCGGTTCCAACGGTCGAATGATGCAGACCACCTCCGAGTCGGTTGCGCGGCGCATGATTTCCTCGAGCGCCGCCTGTTCCACGGGAGCCAATTGGGGCGTGGTGGCTGTCGTGTTGGCGAAGACGGCCTGCGGCATCGCGCCGCTATTGGCGACCGGCATCACCGGCTGGAGCGGCTCTTGGCCGCGCACGATCGGCGGCGTTGCCGTCGTCGCCGGCGGCTGCACCGGCACAATTTGGTCGGTCTCTGCCGCCATGTCGCTGTTCTCGCTGGGCTTGACGTAAATGCTGCTCAGGTTGAGGCGATCCATTTCGTCGTGGATCGATTCGAGCGCCGTGTAAAGTCCTTCGTTGCCCTCGTAGTCGGCGGCGAAGCAGACGCCAACCAACTGACCGGCCGAATTGAACAATCCGCCGCCGCTGCGGCCCTCGACCGGTGCGCCGCTGGCTTCAATATTTGGTGGGCCTTGATAGCGGTCGACGTTGGTCACGCGTGTGGCGAGCGCCGTCGGGTCCTGGCCGCGGTCACAGCCGACGCTCGTGAGTCGATCGCCGCGCTCGATGATGGTTTGCGTGGGTGCAATGGGGGCCACACTCACGGCCGCATTCGGACGAATGCTCACCAAGCCGATGTCGCGGTCGAGGTTGTAGTCGATGATCTGGCCGGGGATCTGGGCCACGACGCGGACGCCCTCGGGAGTCGCCGCGAACAACTCGACCATCACGGGCCCCTTGCCCTTGGAGTCGCGAAATAAGTGACCGCAGGTGATGACGAGCGCTTCGCCGCCACGAACGTCGATGATCGTGCCGGTGCCGTACGAGTGTCCGCCCGCGTCGTCGACCCGCAGCCGGACGCTCGAACTGACGAGCTGATTCGAGAACGCATCGCGCAGTGGCTCGCGCGGCCCGAGCGGTGCCGTATGCGTCATCGGGCGAGCCTGGGCGTCGGTGCCCCTGGCGTCTATGCCCCCGGTGTTTACGCCCTCGCCGTTCCCGACGCCACTCCAAGGATCAGCCGTCACCTGTTGCGCCGGCTGCGCTGGCGATTGCACTCCTGGCGACTGCGTGCGAATTCGTCCCATCGCATTGCGGTACATCGTCACGAGCTGGTCCTGGCTCGTCGCTCCGACAATCCGCTCCGTCTCCAGACCATCGGCGAGCATGATGAAACAGGGAATCTGGGTCACGCCATACTGCTGAGCCATCTGCGGCTCGCGGGTCGTGTCGACGAGTCGCACCTGGTAGCCGGCGGCTTCGAGGCTTTGGACGATGGGAATCATCTGCTGGCACGGGCCGCAATGTGGCGACGCGAAGTCCAACAGCAAGAGCTCGCCGCCGCGGGCACATTGGGCCGCCGCGGCCGCGACTAATAGCGCAGCAATCGCAAACTTGACCATCCGATCCCTCCTTGGATGCGTGGTCAGTCGGTTCGGCATCGGGTCACGCGCTCGTATTCGGACGAGTGCGTGCGATGGTGTGGGCCGTCCCTGCGGAATCGCCGGTTGTGCGGATCGAGTTCGCGCGCCGTGTCCAGCATCCTGCTGAATCCACGCCACGCGGCTCTCGGTCGATCCGCCTGATGACTTCCGCGATCTTCTCTGAACCGAAGGTGGTCTTAAGGCGTCTGTCCTGATTGGTTTGAAACAGACGCCACGGGGCGGGTAATGTCCCTGAGTTTGCGAATTCGTTCAACCCCAGCTCACGGCACCCGGCTCGGCTTTCCGCAAACGCGGCCCTCGGACTACAATGACGGCCCAATTGCCCGCGTTCCAATGCGACTTTGCCCTGCTAGCGGTCAAAACGCCGCTCGACAACATTACCGAGAATAGTCCCACCGTGCGTCGCATCCTCGTCACCTCTGCCCTGCCCTACGCCAATGGCCCGATCCACATCGGCCATCTGGTCGAGTACATCCAGACCGACATCTGGGTGCGATTCCAAAAACTCATCGGCAACCGCTGCCTGTATTTCTGCGCCGACGACACGCATGGCACGGCGATCATGATGAGCGCCCGCCAGGCCGGCGTCAGCGAAGAAACGTTCATCGCCACGACGCAGGCCGCCCACGAGCGCGACTTCGCGGACTTCGGCATCCGCTTCGACAATTATGGCAGCACCCACAGCCCGGAGAACCGCGCGCTGTGCGAAGAGTTTTGGAAGTCGATCCGCCAAGCCGGGCTCGTGAATTCGAAGGACGTCGAGCAGCTTTACGACCCCGAAGCCAAAACATTCCTCGCCGACCGCTTTGTCCGCGGCACCTGCCCGCAGTGCAAATCGCCCGACCAGCCCGGCGACAACTGCAGCAAATGCGGCCACCACTACAGCCCGACCGAGCTGATCAATCCGGTCAGCAAACTCAGCGGTGCAAAGCCGGAGATTCGCACGACGCCGCACCTGTTCATCGAGCTCGAGCAGTTGCACGAGTTCCTGGAAAAGTGGACGCAGTCGGGCGAACATCTTCAGTCGGAGATCTCGAACTACGTGAAGGGCCACTTCCTCGGCGCGCCATTGCGCGATTGGGACATCTCGCGCCCCGCCCCCTACTTCGGCTTTGAAATCCCCGACAGCCCGGGAAACTTCTGGTACGTCTGGTTCGATGCTCCGATTGGCTACATCGCCTCGACGCGCCAATGGTGCGACCGCACGGGTGAGAAGGTCGACGACTGGTGGCGCTCGAAAGACGCGGAAATCCACCACTTCATCGGCAAAGACATCACCTATTTCCACACGCTGTTCTGGCCGGGCATGCTCAAAACGGCCGGCTATAGCTTGCCCGCGAAAGTCCACATCCATGGCTTCCTCACGGTCGACGGCGAGAAGATGTCGAAGTCGAAGGGCACGTTCGTCGCCGCCCGAACTTATCTCGATCATCTCGACCCCAGCTACTTGCGCTATTTCTACGCCTCGAAGCTCTCGTCTCGAGTCGAAGACCTCGACCTGGCCGTCGACGAGTTCGTCGCCAAGGTGAACACCGATCTTGTGAACAAGGTGGTCAACCTGGCGAGCCGCACGGCGAAGTTCGTCGAGGGCATCGGCCTCTCGAAAAAATACCCGGACGACGGCGGCCTGTTCGCCGCAGCCGCCGCAGCCGGAGACGAAATCCGCGACTCCTACGAAGCGTGCGACTATAGCCGCGCGACGAGGTTGATTCTCGCGCTCGCCGATCGGGCCAACCCGTTCGTCGAAGAACGCAAACCGTGGGAACTTCGCAAAGATCCGGCCCGACAAGGCGAACTGCAGGACGTCTGCACCGTCGCGCTCAACGTGTTCCGGCAACTCGTGATCTACCTTTCACCGGTACTTCCAAAACTCGCAGAGCAAACCGAGGAACTGTTCAATCGACCGATCAAACACTGGGACGAATCCAAAACGCCGCTCGTCGGCACGGCAGTCGCCAAATTCAAACACATGCTCCAGCGCGTCGAAGAAAAGGACGTACAAGCCATGATCGAAGCCAGCAAAGACTCTAATTCCGCTGCTGGCGAGCTCGCTGCAGCGAGCGGGGGCGCCACACAATGGTCCGACAGCGCCGACGCCCTCACCGCCGAAGCCCTCGCCCCCGAGTGCACGATCGACGACTTCACCAAGATCGACCTCCGCGTCGCCCGCGTGATCGCCGCCGAAGACGTCCCCGACGCCAAGAAACTTTTGAAACTCACGCTGAGCCTCGGCGGCGACAACACCCGCACTGTCTTCGCCGGCATCAAGGAAGCCTACAACCCGCAAGACCTCGTCGGCCGGCTGGTCGTCTGTGTCGCCAACCTCGCCCCGCGCAAAATGAAATTCGGCCTCAGCGAAGGCATGGTCACCGCCTGCGGCCCCGGCGGCAAAGAAGTCTACTTGCTCTCCCCCGACTCCGGCGCCGCACCTGGCCAACGCGTGCACTAGCTCGCGAAACTCCGCGCTAATCTGACCTCCCGCCGTACGGTACAATAGATAGGTATGGCGTCTTACCTGTCACGATCGGCTGCATTCACCGCGGCATTGGTGGCCACGGCGATCCTTGCTGCGCCCGCCTCGAGCAAGCCGCGGCCCTCCGCGCTCGCCAACATTGCGGCCGGTGATTCGGAAACGGCCCCCGCCGATTCGCACCCCGTCGAACGCGTCACCTTTTCCAGCGACGGCAAACAAGAAACCGTTGCCGGCCGGATCCTCATCGAAGCTCAAGACGGCGGCCTGCTCCTCGAATCCGAAGGCGGCAGCCAGCACACCATCGAAGGCAAGTCGATCCTCAGCCGCCAAAAGTCCAACAACCCCTTCGCGCCGCTCACCCCCGCCGAGCTCGGCGAAGAGCTGCTCGCAAAACTCCCGCCCGGCTTCCGTGTCCACACCACGCCTCACTACGTCATCTGCTACAACACTTCGCGCGAGTACGCTGAGTGGACCAGCTCGCTTTTCGAGCGGCTCTATAAAGCGTTCACCGGCTATTGGAAACGCCAGGGCATGGAAGTTCACGAGCCCGAGTTCCCGCTCGTGGTGATCGCCTTCGCCGACCGTTCCACTTACGAAGCCGCCGCCCAGGATGACCTCGGCGACGCGGTCCGCAACATCGTCGGCTACTACAATCTCAAGACCAACCAGGTCAACATGTACGACCTGACGGGCGCCGAGTCGGTCCGCGGCCCGGGCAACCGCCGCGGCTCGCAGCGTGAGATTACTCAGATGCTCTCCCAACGGGCGGCCGTGCCGCTCGTGGCCACGATCGTCCACGAAGCGACGCATCAAATCGCCTTCAACTGCGGCCTGCAGATGCGCCTCTCCGACATCCCGCTCTGGCAGTGCGAAGGGATGGCCGTCTATTTCGAAGCCCCCGACCTCACCAGCAGTCGCGGCTGGCGTGGCATCGGCCGCGTCAACTACCCGCGGCTGGCCACCTTCCGCCGCAACTTGCCGAACTGGCGGCGCGATTCGCTGCTGACGCTCGTGGCCGACAACCAGCGGTTCCGCAACCCGAGCACCGCGGTCGCCGCCTACGCCGACGCCTGGGCGCTCAACTACTATCTCATCAAGTACCGCCCCAAGGAGTACGCCGCGTACTTAAAAATGCTCTGCGAGAAGCGGCCGCTGATGGAAGACGACCCCGACACCCGGCTGGCCGAATTCAAACAACACTTCGGCGACCTCCGCAGCCTGGAACGCGACTTCCTCAACAAGATGTCGCGGCTGCAATGACGGCCCTCCGGGTGGCACGTCCCGGAGTCTCGACGAAGGGCGTGGCATTTCGCGCTCGCTATCCACCACGCCCATCGCAGGAGGCTCTGAGCGTGCCACCCAATTCGCACGCCGAATTCCCGGCTGCCCTCGCCAAATTTCCCGCCGCTTCCCACCACCTTCCACCCGCCGGCCCCGCGCTGTAAAATGCCCGGTTCACCTACCGCTTCCTTAGCTCAACTGGCAGAGCAACTGACTCTTAATCAGTAGGTTGTTGGTTCGAGTCCAACAGGGAGCACTTTGCTTAACTCATGTCAGGAATGGCTCTTACGCCTTCAGGGCCACTCTTCCCCGAGCACTACGGATATTCTCGAAGGTGAAATGGGCTGCAGGACACTGCAACGCGGCGCAGCTGGTCAGGCAAGCTGAGAGCAAGTGACCGGGTTCAGCGAGCAAGCGGCGAGCAAGCGCTGGCCATTTTCTCAGCGGGTGAGTCGAGTCCCCAACGACACTACGAAGTGGCCAAAGGTCGCTTCATCAGCATTTCGGCCGGCAGCGAAAGTCCGTTGATGGCGGCGACCCGGTTTTCTAATCGCACTCGGTCGTACGTCTTGGCGGTAAGTTTGGGGTCACTGTGTCGGGCCAGGTCCACTACCGTCGAAAAATCGGCCGTTCGGCAAAGGTGGGTGATGAAGGCGACGCGGTGGCTGTGAAAGTTGGCCACGCCCAAGTCGCCAACGTAATCAATCCCCGCAGCCGTGCAGTCGTGCTCCATCATTTTGCTGGTCTTCCGTAGCCGGCCGCTACGGGTCGCTAGATGGAAGATTCGGTCGGATCCTTTTGCATTACGCTCGGCGATCCAGCCGCGAAGCCGTTCGGCGACAAACGGATGCAGCGGGATCGGCTGGTCATCCCGCTTGGCCTTGGTCGACGCCGCCGGCACATGGACAAAGGGTGGGTCTCCGATGAGCGAGAGGTGGGTGGTGGTTAGAGCGGCCAACTCTTTGCGTCGCAAGCCTGTCCAAGCAGCCAGGAGGTACAGCATGGCTCGCTCGAGACCAGAGACGGATTCCACGGCCAATCCGCACTCAGCCGCGGCGGTGAGCCGGGCAAATTCGTTGGGGTCCAGAGCGCGTCGATGTCTCCGATTCGGATCCGCTTCCTCGTTGACCGCCGACAGTGTCTTGAGTGGGTCCTTTAGCAAGCGATCCGACTTCACCATCCAGCGGACGAAGGCACGAACGGACTTGAGGGCCGCATTGCGAGTGCGGTAGCTCTTGCCGGTGGCAATCAAACCGGCAAGATAGCGGTCGAACACATTCGCATCTAAGTTGCTGCTGTCCTGGAACTTGCACGCGATGCACACACGGCGAATGACGCGTGCAACTTCCCAGATATGGTCACTCGATCGGCCGGCACCCTGCAAGTGCGCTCGATAGTCGGCCAGGTGGCTGCCTTCGATCGCCCGCTCCAGATCCTCACGTTGGAGTTGGCCGGCAAATCGGACAATCTGGCCACGCTCGTTGCGATCATGTCGTTGTTTTGGCAAAGACTTCATTGAGCCGATGAGCGGGCGCCGGCGGTGTCCGGCCATCGGATCGATCAGTCCAGCTTTTTGTTGATC
>JANNTD010000137.1:0-3399 GCA_031403315.1 Planctomycetota bacterium | reverse complement strand
GCCCTGGCAAGAAAAAGATGCCCCTGCCAAGGCTTGAGTCTGCTCGCAAGTTCAAGTCGTGTACACGCATGGCTCAACGCAACTCGTTGAAAACGCTTGGGTTACTGAAGATCGTTCCGGCGTCAGCCGGACAGTAGTGATTGCAATTTGCAATTACTCCGCTTTGTTTTCTCCGTGTCCTCCGTGCCTCCGTGGTCAATGAATTGTCTTATTGTATTTTCGGTATTCCTACGCCGCGGTTTTCTTTTTGCCGTAGCGGAGGCGGCGGGTGTCGACGCCTTCTTGTTCGGCGCGGCGGCGGTGGAAGAAGACGAAAAATGCCAATAGTATCGGTAGGACCGGCGGCAGGAACACCGCGCAGAACTTGTAGAAATTCTGCACGACCTGAATCTTGGCCGCAAGTTCCCGATCGCTTTGTTTGACTTGTTTGTCGCGCTGTTTCTCGAGTCGGGCGATCTTCACATTTTGCTCGCGCTCCGAGGTGATCCGCTGCATCTCGATCTGCTGGGCCTTGGTGCGGGCGTCGAGGTCGGTGCGTTTTTCGAGCTCGGCGATCTTGTCGCGGAACTGTTGCCGCACCGTTTCGATTTGTTGGCTCGCTTCGTCCATGAACTTGCTCCGCTCAGAGAGCGACTTTGACCGATACTCTTCGGTCGCTTCCTCGACCTTGGTGAGGATGCGATGGGCGCGGGTTCGCTTGCGGATGTCGACAAAGCGGTCGTCGCCCGCGAGCGAATCGAGAATGTTCAGCACGAACGGCACATTCTGGAACTTCCACTCGATGAGCATGTCCTGGTTCTGGCCCATCTCGCGGAGCTGGAAGATGATCGGCGCGATCCAGTCGATGTCGGAGACCAGGATCACGTCGATGTTGTTCTTCTTTGGCCCGGCCTTGCTCGGGTCCTCGGCTGGGTCAGATTCCTTGGTCGAATCCGCCGCTCGCTTAAGCGAGCTCGCCTCTGCGGTCTTGATTGCTTCTTCGGCGGGATCGACTTCCTTGCCGGCGTCGGCAGCCTTTGTCGTTTCCTGCGCGTCTTTCGTGTCGGAGACGAACAGGTCGTGGTCGTCGACCACGGAGCCTTGCACGCGAGCGGCGATGATGTATTGATCGTTGGTCAGCTCGCGGCGGGGCTGGAGTGTGCCGCCCGAGCGGTTCCACATTTCGTAGTCGCGGAAGCTGATGGTGCCGGTGTTCGGGCCGGTGTGGGCGAGCTCGGTGAATTCGAGCTTCGTGCCTTTCTCCGGCCGCCAGGCGCCGGCCACCAAGAACAGGACCTGCCGCATGCCGGCCGAGACCGGATCGAGCGGATTGAACGGGTTGATCGCGTTCTGGGCGGTGAGCCCTTCGTCGATGAAAATCCATTCCTTGGGGATGTCGCCGACTTTGGTCTCGGGATTGAAGTCTTGCCAAACAATCGTGTCGGCATCGAACTGCACGCCCAAGAGGTTCCAGAGTTGCGTGATGTCGCCCTTTTTCTCGACTGGCTGTTGGCCGCCGAACATGGCCATCATGCCGCCGGGCGGCTGCTTCTCTTGGCCGGTGCCGACCACGCTGCCGAACGAGTTGAGCCAGGGGAGTGGATCTTCGAAGATGGCGGTCGGCTGGCCCGATTTCACGCATTGGACGAAGTTTTCCATCGCCTCGGGCGTAAGCGACGACGGTTGCACCGCCATGAGCACGTCGTACTTCTTGGTGATCGGTTTCGAGGGGTCGACCTCGACGACATCGTATTGCTTTTTGAGCTCGCTGATGATTTGCGATTCTTCGGTCGGGCCCTGCATCGAGAAACCGCCGAAGAGCTGGGCGTCGGTCTTGAGCACGCCGAGTTGTTTGCGCTCTTGGCCGGCGACGGTGCAGATCGAACGCACGAGCTCGTACTCGACGGGAACGCCTCGATCGATAAACGGGATCACCACTTTGTCGAGCCCCGAGCTGAACGCCACGCCGAAGAAGACTTCCTCGGTGCTGCGGACGCCGTGATTGATGGTCGCCACGTCGCGCGGCTCGATGCCGTAGGTCCGCTCGGCGAGCGTGGCGGCTTCGCTGAAATTCTCGATTTGGTGGACGTCGACGACGATTTTGCCGCCGCTCAGGGCGCTGAGTTCCGAGAGCGTCGAGAGCAAGTTGAGCTTGTGGGCGGCGTATTCGGCCGGCACCTGCGGGCTGACGTAGGCGTCGATGCGGATCGTTTTCACTTCGGGGTTGTCGCCGAGCTCGTGGACGAGTTTGACGGTGCGGTCCGAAAGGGAATTCAGCCGCTCTTTGGTAATGTCGACGTGTAGAGCGTTGTGATGCGACAGGAACAGACTGACGCCGACCGCGATCAGGAGCAGCGCGATCGTGCGGGTCAGGTAGTGGGCCCACATCGTGCCGCCGTCGTCGCGACCGGTCCAGTGGCGACGGCTGATAAGCACCATGCTCACGTAGAGCATGACGACGGCGATCATCACGAAGTAGCTGATGCCGCCGAGGCTGATCACGCCGCGTTGGAAGTCGCTGAATTGTTCGGCCGCGCTCCAGTGTTTGATGGCTTCAGCAATTTCGGGAGTCTTGATGATCCAGTCGGCCACGCCGAACATTGCTAGCGGCAGATTGAAGATCATGCCGAGGATGAAGCCGACGGTGAGGTTGTTGGTGAGAAACGAAGCGACCATGCCGATCGAAAGCATTGCCAGGCCGATGAACCAATAGCCGACGTAGCTGCCGATGAAGAGGCCGACGTCGGGCGAGCCGAGGCCCCAGCTAAAGACGAGGTAGATGGCGAACATCGAGAACAGCAGCGAGACGGTGTAAATCGCCACGGCGGACAGGTACTTGCCGATCACCACGTCGAAGTCGCTCGCCGGCAGCGTGAGCAGCAGCTCGTCAGTCCCTTGCCGGCGTTCCTCGGCCCAGATGCTCATCGTGATCGCCGGGATGAACACCAGCATGATGAACGGCAGCCATTTGTTGAGCTGGTCGAGGTTGGCCAGGTTGTTGCTGAAGAACTCCGGCGGCCAGAACGCGGCGAGCGCGCTCAAGACGACGAAGACGCAGATGAACACGTACCCCGTCGGATTCGAGAAATAGCTGACGAAGTCGCGTTTGAAAATCGCTTTGATGACGGTGAAGTTCATGGGAAGAAGAGGTTGGGGGTCAGGGGACAGGGGCAGGGCGATCAACTTCCGGAGCGTGTTAGTTGGTGGAATCGCTCGCCGAGATCTTGACCGCGGCTGGCGAGCTCGTCCGGGGTGCCGTCGAACACCACCTGACCTTCGTTGATGAAGATCACGCGGTTGCACATCGCATCGACTTCTTGCAGGATGTGGGTCGAAAGCAGAAACGTTTTGGTCTGGCCGATGCGGCGGATGGTGTCGCGGACATCGCGGATTTGATTCGGATCGAGGCCGGCGGTCGGT
>JANNTD010000136.1:0-1847 GCA_031403315.1 Planctomycetota bacterium | reverse complement strand
CCCGCTCGACGCGATGGTTCAGCGGGCCCTGCAGGTGACCGGTTTCGAACCGCAGCGCGTGATCGGCCAGGCCGGCGTCTTGGACACGGCCCGTTATCGCACGTTTTTGGCCATGGAATTGGGCGTCAGCGTGGAAGACATCTCCGCGCTGTTGATGGGCGGCCACGGCGATACGATGGTCCCGATCCCCAGTTGCACGTCGGTCGGCGGCATACCGGTCGCGAACTTGATCAAGCCCGAACGACTGCACGAGATCGTGGAGCGCACCCGCAACGGCGGAGCCGAGATCGTTGCGCTCCTCAAAACCGGCAGCGCCTACTATGCTCCTGCCGCGGCCACCGCGCAGATGGTCGAGGCCATCGTCCGCGACAAGCGACGGTTGATCCCCTGTGCTGCGTATTGCGACAAGGAGTACGGCGTCGGCGGTTACTACGTCGGCGTGCCGATCGTCCTCGGTGCTAGCGGTGTCGAGCGGATCATCGAGCTGGAGCTGACCGGCACGGAGCGCGCCGCCTTCGACAAGAGCGTCGAGGCGGTGAAACAACTCGTCGCGGCCATGGCGAAGTTAGTCTGACCATCAAGCCGCGACCGCTGGTCGCGGAGTTGTTCCCCCGTACTCCCAATTGACACAACTCAGCCCGTCCTTTACAGTCCGCTTGCGTCGCCCCTTGTCGGCGACACCCTACCCGACCCGCTGCTAGCAATCCCGTCGCGGCACACGAGCCGCAGTTTTCCGCGTGGCAAAATGCCGCGGCTAACCACACCCCCGCCTCTCGCGAGACTATGAATCGAATCGAATCCGCCACGGAGATTCTCTCGTCGCCAACCGTCAGCTCCTCGATCCCGCCGTCGCTCAGCGCGCGGACCGTCGAGCGAATTCGCCTCCGCGGTGGCGAGCTTACGCCGCACGCCACGTTCGCCCCGCTGCACTACGAGCCCGGCTACGCCTATCCGCTGGTGATTTGGCTGCACGGTGCTTTGGGCGACGAACAGCAGATCCGCCGCGTGATGCCCAAGGTCAGCCTGCGAAACTTCGTGGCGATCGCGCCGCGCGGCACGTGCAGCATCCGCTCCGATCGCGATTCCTATTGTTGGCGGCAAACGACCGATGCAGTGGAGCTCGCCGAAACGCGGATCCTCGATTGCATCGAGATCGCCCAACGGCGCTTCAATATTCACGCCGACCGGATCTTTCTGGCCGGCGTCGGTTGCGGTGGCACGATGGCGCTGCGAACCGCTTGGAATCACCCCGGCCGATTCGCCGGTGCGGCCACTTTCGGCGGGCCGATGCCGTCGCACGACCGGCCGCTGCGCAACGTCAACACGCTGCGGCAGTTGCCTTGCTTCGTCGCCACCGGCCGCACCAGTCGCGACTATCCCGAGGCCGACGTCTGCCGCGACTTGCGGCTGTTCCACGCCGCGGGCTGCACGGTCGCCCTCCGCCAGTATCCCTGCGGCGACGACCTCACCACCACGATGCTTGCAGACCTCAACCGCTGGGTCATGGACATCGTCTGCCCGGCGCGAGCATAGCTGGCAGTGAGGGCGAGGCTCCCGCCGAGCCAAATGCCGGACCGACAAGGCTCAGCAGGAGCTTCGCCCTCCCGTCGCCCTCTGCTATCGTGTCACCCTGCCGCAACGTGCATTGACACTCGCTCGCTTTCTTTAGTAAAAGCTGGCCGCTTTTCTACCAGTTCAGCGCCTGTGTCCGCTGACGTGATTGCGCGTTTCCACCGGCGCATCGCCCGATTTCGGCGACGCGCGCGAGGGCTGCCGCTTGGCCGACCAACAACCTCAACCTGATTCCGCAGTGCCCGCCGCTGACGCGGCCGCGGCCCCGTCGCGAC
>JANNTD010000135.1:0-5785 GCA_031403315.1 Planctomycetota bacterium | reverse complement strand
ATCTCGTTGTTCGTGCTGCTGTTTTCGCTCCGCGTGAACAAGGGCGTTGGCCTCGCCGCCGCGATTGCTTTCTCCTGGATCGGCCCCGCGCTCGATCCGTTTGCCGACAAGCTCGGCGCCTACGTCCTCTCGGCCCACTCGTTGCAAGGCACCTATGCCACGCTGTTCCAAATGCCACTCGGGCCGTGGTTCGATTTTGACAACACGATCGTCGTCGGTTCGCTCGCCATCGGCCTCTGGGCCATGTACCCGGTCTATTGGTTCGGTTGCGTCGGATTCGAGTGGAACCGCCACCGTCGCCACGAGGCCGCCGCCGCGCGCTGCCGCGTGACCGATCCGTATCGCCTCGACGACCCCGGTGACCGGAGGGCTGCATGATGGGCCGCAACCTCGGTCGGCTTGATTGGTTCGGTTGGTTCGGTTGGCGACACGTTCTCCCGTGGTCCGTCGGACTCCTCGGTTTGTTTGCCGTTGCGCACTACGTCATCGCCTGGGCTATCGAGCAGGAGGTGGTCCAGAGCGGCGAGCGACGAGTCGGCGCCCGGGTCAAGGTCGGCGACACCCGCGTCAATTTGCTCGGCAGCCGCGTCTCGCTCCACGAGATTCGCGTCGCCAATCCGCAGTCGCCGCTCCGCAACCTCGTCGAGGCCGATCGCTGCGACGTCCAATTCGATGCGGCCTCACTGCTCCGCAAACAGGCCGTCGTCCGCTACGGCGTGGTCACCGGCCTCCGCTTCGGCACGCCGCGCGAAACGAGCGGTGCGCTTGCCGGCAACGCAGCCGACGACGACTCGGCACTCGACGGCTGGCTAGACGAAGCCTCGACCTGCGCGGCCCAAGACTGGCTCGACCGTCTCCACCAACGCTTCGATCGCGATCTTGTCGAACAGCTCGAATCGATCCAACTGGCCGACGAGCTGCTGGCCCGCTGGCCCGAGCAAGCGACCGGCCTCGAGAATCGCGTGACGGCACTGCGCGATCGCACCAGCGCGTTCCACGCCAAGGTCCGCGCGGCCCAAGAGAATCCCCTCCGGCACGTCGAATTCCTCGACAAACTGCCCACAGAAATTGCCAGCATCGCCGAGCAAGTGACCGCGCTCGCCCACGACATTGAAAACCTGCCCAGCGTTGCCGAAGAAGACCGCCGTGCGATCATTGCCGCGCGCGAACACGACGAACAGCTCCTCCGCGAAGAGCTGCAATTCGAGCCGATCGACACCAATGTCCTCTCGGCCTACCTGCTCCAGAAACAACTCAGCGGTCCGCTCGCCGATCTCGTCGGCTGGCTCCGCCTGGTCCGCCGCATCGTACCAGCAAATGCAGAGCCAGCCGCTGCTCACCACCATCGCGGGCGCGACGTGCTCTTCACCGGTTGCCAGCCCACGTCCGATTTCCTGATCCGCAAGCTTCAACTCCAGGGCACGGCCCACATCGCCGGCCAGCCGTTCGAGCTCGTCGGCACTCTCTCCGAAGTGACCGACAAACCAGCCCGCCACGACCAGCCGATCCGCCTGCGGCTCACCACGCGCGGCTCGCGGCCGCTGGAGCTGGTGGCCACGATCGACCGCACCGGTCCTGTCGCCCGCGATCAGCTGCTCGTCGATTGCGGCGGAATCGTGCTACCGAAACTTCAGTTTGGCCGCTCCGAAAAACTGCGGCTCTCCCTCGCCCCGACCACCGCCTCGCTCCACGTCAGCATCCTGCTCGAAGGCGACAAACTCTCAGGCGACGTTCAATTGGTGCAACGCGAAGTCGAGATCACGCCCACCGTCGGCCAAGAACTTGGCCGCCGCAACTTCGACGGCGAACTCCAAAAAGCCCTTGGCGAAATCGATTCGCTGACCACGCGGATCTCACTTGCCGGCACAATCGACCAGCCGAAGTGCGAAGTCTGGTCCAATTTAGGCCCCGCCGTCGCCGATGCCATGAACCGCGCCCTGGTCCGCACAACGGCCGGCTACACCCGCGACCTGCTCACCGAGTCGCACGACCGCGTGGACGAACGCCTGGCCGACCTCGACCGCCAAATCGCCGACGCCCAAGCGTCCCTCGAGCCGCAGTTGGTCGACGCCACCGACAGCCTCGATCAGCTCTCGAAAAAAACGACAGTCGAACGTCTCTCACGGGACCACCTCGGCCGCCGCCTGCCGGCTGAGTCGCTCTTCCGCTAGCCGTACGTTAGGCTTTCCAGCCTGACATTCTTCTTCGTCGCCGCATGAGTTGACCCGCCCATTCACCACAACAACATCGACCTTTGCTAAGTTGCGACACGCGACTCAGTCAGCAGATCCTCGGGCAATCTTGAAAGCGCGAGGCAAACGAAGGGGGCAGAACTATTTGTGTGGCGAGCTGAAATTCGTTCTGCCCCCTTTTTCGTTTCGGAACGGACACATCAGTTTGATCTTCTATTTCACGGAACAGAGAATCCTCGTCCACTCATGAATTCGCATGACCACCAAAGTTGTCAAGCCGACCAACCAATTCGTCCGCGAACTCCCAGACATTGACCGCATCGTCTTCGCTAGATTCATCGAACCCGATGTCGACAGCATCGGGAATGGGATTCGCGTACTCGCACGGTTCTGACACTCGCGAATCAAGCGAACATCCCTGACAAAAGGTCGCGACTTTATCATCTATACAGCGCTGGGAGGCACAATATGTTGCACACTCCTTAATGTCGGCAGGACGTAGTTGCGGATAAACCTTGAGGTATTCGTCGACGTCCATCTCGCCAAGAGTCAGTGTCAAAACCACGTTTGCGCAGGTTAGACGTGTTCCCTCAATACGAGGCGCCCCGCTGCAAAAATCCGGATTGCTGACGATGTTGCGTACCATATTGCACTCTATCTCGGTGGATTAACTAGTCCCATACTAAGCGAGATCAACAAGGTGACAGGTCCAATTTCGGCTGGCATATGGACCTGTCCCCTTTGTCTCGTCCAGTGCAGCTGTCCACCTTCGCATCGACGAGGTCGATTTCCGCTACGGTAGAATGCGCCTTGTTAGGTGACTAGCGGGCATCGGCATTGGGCTTATAGAAAGAGTCTCCCACCTTGCCGTCAGCATCAAGTTCAAACCGTGATCCTTGCAAGTCCGACGCATCAATCAAGCGTGATAGACGTTCCTGAATTGTCCTTTCGTTATCCGACTTCGTCCCTCTGACGAAAATGCCGATGAATCGAGCGGGTGCATCAATCTCAAACTTTTGGCCTTCCTCGTTTTGACCAGATGCAACAATACGAAAGAGGTCTCCGTCGCGGCTCGTGATTTCAAGGCTGCCCGAGGATATCAATTGATGGTCGTAGACATACGTCAGTCCGTATCGCGCGTCTGTTTCGGGGTTGATCGGTGTTGACCATTGCATCTTTACACCTGCCAAGTCGTGCCAATTGGCGATATTCGGCTGTAAGCTGAAATCGATGCAGGGAGAAATGAAGTCACCCTCAACTTCACGATCGACCGACACAAATTCGATTCCCCAGTACAGCTTGTATCCTTCGCCATTGGAATCGGCCACCGCTGCGGTGATTTCAGCTTTCGCGACCTCGTAGTCGATTCCATCGAAAGTGAAGCGTGACGGCGCCGACCTGAAATTAGACACAGATTCCGGTTTCGACGGCGACGAGCAGCACGCAGAGAGTGCAGCAACTGCGACAATCAACAATCGACCCAGAGGCAGAGGCATCAGCCACCTAATGACAAAGCTCAGTTGCCCACCCTCAATCCGGTAAGATTGCCCAGAGTATAACCGCTTCGTCCAGAAAATGGCCACGGCAGCTACGTTGTTCGCCTGTCCCGCTTCCGCCAATTCTCTGTGTCAAGTACCAATTCTTTGCCACTCCACGCCGTGGAGGGGTGGCCAAAAATAGTTGTTGAATTTGGTCGCGCGATGCTCTAGGCTGAATCCCGCACGATTGACAGGTGTTCAGTATGTGCGGTTCGTTCGTCGTCGACAGGCCTGTGCCTGGGCTGCAGCCCCTTACCCGGTAGCCGCAGTGAGGCATTTACTTCGAAGGTCGACGACGGTGAAAATGAGCCGTGCGCCGCTGACGCCAGCCGATCGGGCACCGGAGCTCCGCTACAACTCGGTGCGGAGGAGCGCTCCTTCCATATTTTGGCTAGGTGAGTAGGTGAGTAAGTAATCGAGATCGCCATCAGCGAGCGGGCAGTAGCCACAAAAAGTCACGAAAAGACACGAAATGCGATTCCTTTTTCGTGTCCTTTCGCGCCTTTTCGTGGCCATTCCCTGCGCTCACTCTGCGTCTCGGCGAGAGACCGTCCTATCCTGAACCCTGAACGCTAAACCCCCAAACAACCTGTCGCCTTCGAGAAAACGTGTCGCCTTCGAGGAAAACACGATGATTCTTCAATCGAGAAACCTGTCGCCTTCGAGTCACTTGTCGCCTTCGTGCTTGGCGCCTGAACCTCGAATCCCGACCCACGAAGCCAAAAAAACCCGGTCCTCTTCGAAGGGGTCACGTGACTCCTTCGAGAAAATAAGGACTTACGACGACGGCCCCTCAGCCGCCCGCTTCATCCGGCTCCTCGGAGACGGAAAACAGCAGCTCCTTGATGCCGGCGTCGGCGCCGGCGTCGAGCACTCCGACCAGCGTGCCGTGCGTTGCGTTGGGGTTGCCGATGACGAGCATGCCGGTCAATTCGGCGTCGGCCTGGCGGGCGGCGCGGAGCTTCGAGCGGAGGTTTTGATCGCCGTAGACTTCCTCCTCCTCGACGTACACGATGTCGTCCTCGTCGATCGTGACGACGATGAACGTCGGGTCGTTCATGTAGTCGGTCGGCTGGTCCGTGGCCGAGGCGCTCGACGAATTCTGCGGCGACGGAAGATTGATCACCGATTCGAGCGACTGCATCGACGTGACCAAAAAGAAAATCAGCAGGAAGAACACGATGTCGACCATCGCCGTCATGTCGATCAGATCTTCGGCCGGGCCGCCCTTCGACGGAATGAGCAAAAGTGCGTGCTCCGTGGCGAGTTCCTTGGCGGGTTCTTTGGCCGTGGGCTTGTTGGTCCGCTTCGCTCCGGGCGCCGCAACCGGGACCGTGACCTTCGTGCCGCACTTCGGACATGCGCTCAATCGCCCGGCCGCCGACTCGGGCGCCGTGAGATTTTTGCCACAGCCGGGGCAGGCGAATCGCAGCGTGTTCATGGTTTGTCCTTCTCCATGACCGCCACGTTGAGTTTCACGCCCTCGACTGACGAGGCCGCCGACGAGATGCGAAATAAATCGCCGAGCCGCAGTTTTTTCTCCGCCTTGAGCAGCACCTCCGACTTGCCCTCGGCGACGCCCTGCTCGACCGCCGCCCGAATGCGATCTTCCTGTTGGTCGGCGTCGCGGATCGCCTCCCCTTTTTCCCGATCGCCCAGGAATGCTACGACTGGCTTGCCGTCGCCACCCTCGATCGTAATCACGACCGCCGACTCCGCATCGAGCGGGGCGACGTGGCTCGCCGACGGCAGTTCGACTCCGCTCATTGCCACGGTGATAAACGTCACCAGGAAATAGATGTTCATCATGAACACCAGATCGACCATCGCCGTCATGTCGAACTCGGGCGGCTCGCGGTGCGGCTGGCGCAGGACGAGATCGTCGAATCCGGTGCTGCCCAGGCCAAAGCGCGCGTCCACGGCAGATCCTCGCTTACAAGCGGCTCTTCATCACGTCGAGCGCGCGGGCCAGGCCGGCGCCAAGCGCGTCTTGGAAGCGGCGGATGCGGGCGGTGAGGCTCGCCAACAGCAAGTTGAACGGGATGGCCGTGCCGA
>JANNTD010000134.1:0-16457 GCA_031403315.1 Planctomycetota bacterium | reverse complement strand
GCACGAACGACGTGCTCACGCCGCAGCAGATCTACGCGCTCCGCAACGGATTTCGCACGAGCGATGACACGCCGCTTGCCGGCATCCTGCTCGAGCTCCGCGATGGCAACGACGGCACGCCGATCAACGGCGACCACGCGCTTCCCGGCACGTACGGCGACGGCCCGATTCGCACGACGACGGATGCCAACGGCTTCTATCATTTCGTCGGCCTGAAGGCGGGCACATATGCCGTGGTTCAAGTCCATCCGTCGCAGTACCTCGACGGCCGCGACATGCCGGGTCTGCTCGGCGGCTTTGCGGTTAACCCGGAAGGGATTCCGGCCACGCGGGCCCTCGATCCGACGCAAGAAATCATTCCGGACGACGTCTCGCTCGTCCTCAACGGCTTCCGCGATCAATTCGGCCACGACGCGATCGCGCGGATTCCGCTCACCGCCGGCCAGCATGCGCAGGAAAACAACTTCAGCGAAGTGCAAACGGTGCCGGTGCGCGACATACCGCCAACGGAGATTCCGCCACCACCGCTGCCGCCGCCGGTGTTCGGCGAGCCAAATTTCCCAGCCAATCCGCTGGCGTACAAGTTGCCGCCGCTGCCGACTCGCACGCCCGATTGGATCGGCGGCTCCGCGAAGGCGCTCGGTTACACCTGGCACTTGAGCGTGGTGAACGCCGGCCAGCCGCGCTCCGTGCGCGAGGCGATGACCGTCTACCGGCTCACTTCGGCGCCGATCACCGCCGCCGCGTGGACCGACGTGCCACTCACTTCTGGCCATTGGACCCTCGGCCGCTTCGAGGGGGGGAACGTCTCGATCCTCCGCGAGGAGACGTTCGGGCATTCCGAGGGCAAGCCCGTCACGGGCGACTTCAATGGCGACGGTGTGTGCGACGTCGGCATCTATCGCGACGGACGCTGGTATCTCGACCTCAACGGCAACGGCGTTTGGGACGAGGATGACCTGTGGGCCAAGCTCGGCACCGAGGCGGACTTGCCCGTCACCGGCGATTGGGACGATGACGGCAAGACCGACGTCGGCATCTACGGCCCCGCGTGGGCCCGCGATCCGTGGGCGATTCAGCACGAGCCGGGCCTGCCCGATTCGGACAACTACCCCACCAAGCCGCTCGCTCACAAGAAGAACGTGCCGCCGAATGCCGACGAAGCCACCAGCGGCGGCCGGTTGCTGAAGCGTACCGCACAGGGCACGCCGCGGGCCGATCTGATCGACCACGTGTTCCTCTACGGATCGCCGGGCGACGTGCCGATCACCGGTGACTGGAACGGCGACGGCATCCGTGCGATCGGCGTTTACCGCGACGGCGGCTGGTCGCTCGACCTCAACGGCGACGGCCGCTTCACCGAGACCGACGGCCAGTACACCTTCGGCCAACCGGGCGACTTACCCATCATCGGCGACTTCAACGGCGACGGCGTCGAAGAAATCGGCGTCTACCGCGCCGGCCAATGGATCATCGATACCAACGGCAACCGCCAGATCGACGCCCACGACACGGTGTTTGCGCTGGGCGAAGCGGGCGACACGCCGGTGGTCGGCGACTGGGATGGCGACGGCACCGACGACCCCGGTACGTACAAGCCGGGTGTGGTCGAAGACCGCGTCTCGCGGCGAGCTGGGTAACCTCACGCCGTGCAGTCGAATTGTCGTCCGGTTACGCGACCGCAGCCGACAATTGCTGCTGGGGCTCGAGGCTTTTCGCGTTTTGTCGGCACGTCTTTTCTTGTCCGCCTCGCAAGTCGTTGCCGGCCTTTGAAATGCGAGTCGTCGTCCGCAGGCAATCACGCTCCGAGGCGACAATTGACGTTTGTTTTGTCGCCTGTCGTTCGCAGAAACGACGTAAAACCTCGTGCCAATCTCGTTTGGCCGTCGACAAATTAGCGCCTCGAATTGTCCGATAGAGTCCAGTGAGCGTGTCCCTGCACTCTGCCGGAAGGTCTCACGCAAAGGCGCTGTATTCCCTGCCACGGCGCCTAGGCGCAAAGTGAGCGTCGGCTAACAGCGCGTGGCCAATAGCTTCAAGCGTTTCAAGTTTTCAAAGAGCTGCTTCGTCCCGACCACGGAGGAATTTGTCGAACGGCCTCACGCGATTGGCGGAGGAAATTACCTCACGCCCGCGGAGGAAATTTTGGCCTCGCACGCAATCGGTCGACGTTCATTCTACAGCGTAGTGGCTGTATGTATAGTCCCTATTTTTGACCACCCCCCAGTGGAGCAGGAGAGCAGGAGAGCAGGAGAACAGGAGAACAGGGAGGCGTCAAACTGGTGTTTGACGGGTGGACGCGTTTTGCCGATCATTTTCCGGAGCATGTCGCGGCTGGAGAATGCGCCGCGACCTTCTGTCGCCCCGAGGGCATCGACAGCGAAGATTTCCTACGATTCTCCCCGCGAGCATGATCGTCGCGCGACGGAATATTTTCAAGAATCTTTCCGGCCCATGTCCGCTGCGGCTGGCCAGCGGCAATTAACTAATAGAGCGGGAAATTGTCAAACTGGCTGGAGGACTCAGCGATGCACTCTGCAGGAAAAAGTGGCTGGGAGGGGATTCCACGTGGTTTGGGTGGCCATTCGGCACGTCGAAACAAGGTTCGCAGCCCGCACCGGCGGACATTGTCGTTCGAGGCGCTGGAGTCGCGGCGGATGCTTTCCACCATCAGTTGGACCAACCGTGGTTCGGGAGCGCCAGGGGACGACCCCGATGGCTTTATCGCCCTTTTTGGGAGCAGCGCCGGCCTCGCGCGGCAGATCGTCGACCGTGCCATCGATGACTGGGAAGCGGTCATCCAAAACTTCAATTTCGCCGGTGGCGGAAACACGTTTAACCTCCAGGTGGTTACCGGCAACATCACTGCGATCGCCTCCGCGAGCATTACCGGCGTCCTCGGCGGGAAACCGACGTCGTCGACGATCACCGTCCGGAATACGGCGGCCACGCACTGGCTGGATCCGACGCCGCTCGACGACGCGGAGTTCACCAATAACATTACGAACGTGTTCACGGCGTTCGCCGCCGGCATCAGCGGGACCGATCTGTACGCGACGATGATTCACGAGATCGGCCATGCCGTCGGCATTACCCAGAACGCCTCGGTGGCGATGTCGACCTTTACCACGGATACGGGAATTGACGATCCGAATTCCGCCACCGCCGGCAATTTGTTGGCATTCAATGTCGGAGGCGGGCCGGTCGAGGCCACCTTTACCGCCAGCGATTTCGGCCATCTCTGGGAGGGCCCGGCCACAGCGTTGAGCAATGCAGCGGGTTTGCCAGTTCACGCGGACGATCTGATGAATCCAGGACGCGCGATCAACTCGAACGAGCGAAACCTCATTAGCAACACCAACGCCACGATTCTTCAACTCGCCTACGGGTACACGGTCGCGATGCCGTCGACGATCAACAACATGCTGGTGAACGGAAACTTCAGCACCAATGCGCTTTCGGTCCTCGGCGGCCTCAGCAACGCAGACGACACGATTTCGATCGCTGAGGCCCCTGGCGAAATGGTGCGCGTCTCGATTGGCAATCTTCAAGAGCTGGTCCCGCTATCAGAGATCTCGACCATTGTCGTCAATTCCGGAGGCGGCAACGACAACGTGCGATTCTACCCGTTGATCCCGCCCCTCTTTCCCACACCCGCAATCACCGCCGTCCTCGGCAGCGGGTCCAACACGCTCGAGATCGTGGGCGCTACCAACGGATATGACAGCATCACGCTGAATAACACGACCTTGACCAGCACCGGCGTGAATATCGTCTCATTCTCAGGAGCTCAGGCGTTGACGCTCTATACTGACGGCGGCAACGCCGACGTTTCGATGCCCAACACACCCGGTGAACTCACGTCGGCCACGATCTTCGGCGGGTTCGGCAGCGAATCGATCAACTTGCATGCGCTAGACTCGCTAACGCCGGTGACGATCAACGCGCTGGGTGGCGACGACACCATCGTGATCGGCGCTAGCCCGTTCGCCAGCGAAGTGATTCTCTCCCCGGTGACCGTCAACGGCGGCGATGGGAACGACACGCTTTTCCTGGGCTCCAATAACGGTGACTCGATCGACGCCAACGTCACGTTCAACGGCGGCGCGTCCGTGGGCGGCGTGGGCGATCGCATCGTTTTCAACGACACGGCGCCGAGCTACAACATCCGTTACGACATTACCCCCACGTTCGTCACGCGCGACGGTGCAAATCTGCCGCGCACCGTCAGCTATTCGAGCACCGAAGGCATCGTCGTCAACGCCGGCAGCGGCAGCGACACGGTGACTATACTCAATGCCGTCGGGCCGCTCGTCACCGCATTCGGTAACGGCGGCAACGACAACTTCATCGTCGGCGGCGGGAACCTCAACGGCTTCTTTCCCCAGGACATCAACGGCGGTCCCGGGACCGACCAGATCACGTTCGACGATTCCGCCAACCCAGCCGGAAAAACCTGGGACATCAACGAAACGTTCCACCCCAACGAAATCATCTACAGCGGCTTGATCACGCTGCCCACGACCGGCTTCGAGTCGGTCGGCATCCTGGCCGGCTTGGGCATCGACAACATCACCTTCAACAACGACATCCGCCAGAACTACTCCGTCAACGGCGGCGCACTCAACGCCAACATCTTCCGCTGGAACGCCGCCAACAACTACTTCCGAAATCCCGATGGCCCCGACGCAATCTACGCCGTTGACCTCGTCCTCGGTCCACCGGGCGCCTTCAGCGGTCTGCTCATCGAAGACTTCTCTCGTCTCGAAACCGACTACTACATCACCGACTCCCTCGTCCAGGGCTTCGACACCAACACCTCACTTGACGGCTTCGAAGTCAGGTATCACAACGCCAACTTCCTCACCATCAACGGCAGCAACGAACGCAACACCTTCCAACTCGCCTCCGCCCACCCCGACTCCTCGTACAACTTCTTCGCGCGCGGCGGCAACGACCGCTTTGATCTCACGCTCGACACCGCCGTCGGCGGCCAATCCATCCGCACCGACGGCAACGATGGGTCAGACTCCCTCTTCATCACCGACGTAGCCTTCTCCGGCCCCGCCACTTACCTACTCAACTCCGCCCTCACCCGTTCCTCCGCCGGTGGCTCACGCTACTTCTCCATTAACACCGTCGAATCCCTCACAGTCACCGGCACCGCCGCCGCCGACACATTTACGGTTAACTCCGTCTCCACCGCCCGGCCCATGACCCTCAACGGCGCGGGCGGGAACGACACCTACAACGTCTTCGGTTCGGCCTTCGGCGCCTCGGCCCCCGTGTCCCTCACCCTCGCCGACTCCGCCGGCTTCGACACCTTCAACCTCAACGACCAAGACCTCACCAGCGTCAGCAACGCCGTCTACCAAGCCAACGCCGCGGGCGTTGTCCGCGTAGGTACCCAGATTCCGTACACCGGCATCGACATCACCAATATCAACTGCGGCGCAGGCGCCGACCTCCTCGAAGTCTTCGCCCTCTCCGCCACCGCCGGACAACTCCGTTTCTTTGGCGGCGCCGGCAATGACGCACTCACCACCGCGACCTTCATTCTGAACAACATCGCCGGTCCCATCACCTTCGACGGCCAAGGCGGAACCAACAATACCATCACCCTCAACGACACCCTCGACTCCACCGGCGACACCGTTCACATGACCGCGTCCACCCTGGGTGCGCATCCGGACGATAACCTGTTCGGCGTCGGCGGATCGCTGGAGTTCTTCAACATCGTCGACATGACGCTCACGCTCGGCACGGGCCCCGACACCGTGCATGCCCAGCCGCTGGCCGATGCCACAGTTCAAATCGCGGGCAACAACCCGACGACGGCGCCCGGCGACACGTTGAACCTGGATCTGGCGAGCGCCGTAAACTACGTGATAACACCGACCTCAGCGACTGCCGGCAACGTCACCAGCGACAATCTGCAGACCCTTACCTACAGCGGCTTCGAGACCGGCCCGAACATCGACGACGTGCCGGACGTCCCCATCTTTGTCGTCGACACGCTCGTCGACGAAAGCGACGGCGACTACAGCGCGGGCGACCTGTCGCTCCGCGAAGCGATTAGGTTCTCGAACTTCACTTCGGAGATTGACTCGATTGCGTTTAGCGCCGAACTTTCCGGCGGCACGATCGTGCTCATGCTGGGGGAGTTGCGAATCACGCGCTCCGTGCCCATTATCGGGCTGGGCGCCGACCTCCTAACGATCGACGCCTCCGGCAATGACACGACGCCGCTGGATAGTGAGGGGAATGGCAGCCGGGTATTTAATATCGACGACGGCAATATCTTCGCGAACATCGACGTGGAAATTGTGGGGCTTACGATCACCGGCGGCGACGTGACAGGTAGCGGCGGCGGAATCCTTACGCGAGAAGACCTTTCGATTGTCTCTTGCACGATCCGCGACAACGCAGCCACGACCGGTGGCGGCTTTCACAGCATCGGCGGCAATCTGACCGTGGCCTCGAGCACGATCAGCGGCAACGCGGCGAGCAGCTCGGGTGGGGGAATTTACAGCCAGAGCGTCTCCTTGACCGTCACCAACAGCACGATCAGTGGTAATTCGGCAAATTCCAACGGTGGAGGCATCAGCACGCCCTACGGTGGCGTGAGCTTAGCTCATAGCACAATCACGGGAAATGTGGCCGACGCGGACCAAAATAATTCCGGTATGGGCGGTGGGATCGCCGTCTTCAATAACCCGTACTACAGCTCGGTCAACGTGGAACTGGAGCACGTGATCTTGGCCGGCAATATTCGTGGAATCAGTACGCGGAGTGATATCTTCGGGCCAATTGCAATTGGCGGCGCCCATTTCAGTCTCATCGGCGACAACACGGGCGCTTCGATTTTCAATGATGGCAGCAATTTAATCGGGACTTCAGTTTCGCCCATTGATCCGCTCCTCGGCCTGTTGGCGGATAACGGCGGGCCGACGATGACGCACGCGCTGCTCGTGGGCAGCCCGGCGATTGACGCGGGCGATCCGGGTTTCACGCCGCCGCCAGCTAATGATCAGCGGGGTGTTGACTATGTGCGTGTGTACGATGGCGATGGCGTCTCCGGTGCGACAATCGACATGGGGGCGTTTGAATTGCAGCCCTTGATCGTTCTGCCAGTCTTGCTGGGTGACTACAACCAGGACACCTTCGTCGACGCCGCGGACTATACGGTGTGGAGCGATATGCAGGGACAAAGCGGCGTCACGCCGTATAGCGGTGCCGACGGTAACGGCGACCGCACGATTGGGCCGGAGGACTACGACGTTTGGAAGTCGCACTTTGGGGAGTCGCTGCCAATGGGTGGCGGTGGCGGATTGGCGGTGGATGGCGGTGACGAAAGCAATCCCCCGGCCGAGCCGGGAGCTGATGGGTATGCGCGCGTGGATGGTCGAGTTGTTGAATCGGACGATCAGCCCCCGGCCGAACCGGCAGCCGGCTTAACCGGCCGCCCGGTGCCTGCCGGGGTTGGTGTGTGGGAGACGTTTTTCGATGAGTGGGCGATAGGTTCGCAGTCCATTGCACTAAATGGACGTGCACTGATTCGACCCCCGGCCGACCCGGCAGCCAGGTACCCCGCTGGGGCTGACGAGTTTGTTCGCGCGGCGGGGTATGCGAGCGATGCCGCGCTTTTGGCTTGGTGTGCGCTCTGCGACACCGCAAGCGCGGATCGCAATGGGGACAATTCGTCAACGGCCGACCGACCTAGCGACGACGCCACGGACGACGCATTTCTTGACCACCTCGACGCGGTGTTTGAGTTGGTGGGCAGCAGCTGAATCGCTGTCGACTCACCGCGACCAGCGGTCGCGGCTTTATGATAGTTGTAGTTTGGCGATCTCGGCCTGGGCGGCGGCCAGCTCGGCTTCGAGCTTGCGGACCTCGTCCGGTTCGTCGGTCTGCTTCTTCGCGCCGGCGAGCCGCGGCTGCAGCTCGGCGATTTTCTTCCGCAAGACTTCGATGCGTTTCTTGGCTTTTTTGTCCATTCGTTTATCTCACGCCACAGAAAGAGAATTACCACGGATTTCACGGATGGGCACGGATAGCTCGCCGTCGGCCAAATGTTAGCGCGAGCTCCAGGTTAACATCCGTGTCATCCGTGAAATCCGTGGTTCAATCGGCAATTAGTTTAGTTGCTTGGTGCGACGAGCGCCGGGCCGTTTACGGGCTTTAGCTCGCGGGGGTAGGAACGCATCACGCTGCCGATGATCACGATCACGAGCCCCACGAGCATCGTCACCGTGAGCCAGAATTTCATTTTCTCGCGGAAGCTCTCGGCGAGCGCGGTCTTGCCGGCGAGGATTGCTGCGAAGAAGAAGACTACGAGGGCCAAGAGAATTTTCAGTGTGCCGAACATGTGGTAGGACGGTACTAACTTGTACGTCGTGACGTTCGTGACGAAGTTGAAGAGCCCGGTCACGAACAGCACCGCGGTGGCGATGCCGACCCATTTCGCCCAGGCGGCGCGATTGCCAGCGAACCAAGTGTCGGCGTCGGCACGGCCGCCGGAAGCAACGATTCGTGGTGCGACAACGAGAAGCAAGTAGAAAATACCGCCTAGCAAAATAATGCTGCTGAGGATGTGGAGCACTCGCATCGTGAGCAGCAGGAGGTTCCAGGCGTCAAATCGCGGCGCGGATTGGGCAAGAAAAAGGATGTGGGTGGGCATAATCGGCGTCCTTCCGTTGAAATATGGCGAATTCGATTCCCTGCACCGTACCGAATCACGGTTGGGCGTCAAGGGCCTGAAAGTATTCCTCTCGCTCCGCGAGAGGCCGCATTCGTCTCGCGGAGCGAGACGGCTACACTTTTTCGCCGTCGAGGATTCGTTGGACGAGCGTCATCGCGCCGAGCGTGGTTTCGATCTCGCCGCGAAGTTGGGCGTCGCGGACTGCTTCCAGGAGCCGGGCGAAATCGGGGCTCGGCGCGAGGCCGTGGCGGATCAGGTCCGAGCCGTCGATCAAGGGCGGCGGATTGAGCCGCTCGGCAGGCCAATCGAGTCGTTCGCGCACGAAAGCGAGGGCGCTGTCTTCGGAGCCGGTTCGATCGTCGCTGCCGGCGATCGCTTCGGCCAGCGCCATCAGCTCGCTCGCGCCGTCGTGGACCAACACCCGCTGCAGCCGCGGCCAGAACACATTCGGCGCGTCCCTGATGATTGGCAGCTGCGCGAGGAGCCAGCCGGTTCGCTCGATCTCCCTATTCGTGTAACGCAAGCGGCGGCCGACGGCGCTGGGAGCGTGAGAATCGTCGCACTTTTGCAGCAGCGCGGCCAGCGCGAGCGCGAGCGTCGGATCGTCGAGCGCAGCCAGGACGCGCCGCGTTTCGCCAATCGTCGCTGTGTCGAGCCCTGCGACTTCGGGCAGGACCTGCGGCAGTAGTTTCGTCTCACGCAGCAAGTCGAGAGCTACCGCGCGATTTGGGCCAGTCAGCATGCGGCGCAGCTCGACGCCGATTCGTTCGGCGCTCACGGTCGTCACTTCAGCGGCCATTTCTTGAATTGCGGCGAGCGTTTCGGGCTCGATCGTGAAATTGAAGTTGGCGGCGAAACGGACGGCGCGGAGCATGCGGAGCTTGTCTTCGCCAAGCCGCAAGCGGGGGTCGCCGATGGCCCGGATCAGTTGGCGTTCGAGATCGTCGCGGCCGCCGACGTAGTCGACCAATTCATTCGCCACCGGATCGAAGAACAAGCCATTGATCGTGAAGTCGCGGCGCTGGGCGTCGTGCTCGGCCGTGGTGAAGTGGACGCTGTCGGGATGGCGGCCGTCGCTGTACTCGGCGTCAGTGCGAAAGGTGGCGACCTCGATCTGCCCTTGGTGCCGCCGGCCGAGCACAGTGATCACGCCAAACGCGGCTCCGATGGCGAGCGTCCGCTTGGGCCCAAAGACAGCACGGATGTCGTCCGGCTTGGCGTTCGTGGCGACGTCGTAATCTTTCGGCGCGAGGCCGAGAAGCTGATCGCGCACGCAGCCGCCCGCCCACAGCGCTTCGAAACCGGCGGCGCGGAGCTTTCGCACCACGTCGATCGCGAACTCTCGTTGGGGAGATGGATTAGACATCGCTCAATGTGGACTCACACATCGCCTGGTCGACCAATTGAATCGCGCGTTTGCGGGCCGAATCGTTCCAGATGAAGCGGTGCTCCACGGTTGGCCGCAGAAAGTGTACCACGACCTCCGCGGGCGGCTGGCCAAGCGCGCGTTCGAGGGCCAGTGCGTAGAGCAGCATTTGCATTTCGTATTGGGGGGCGACGCGGGGAATCTCAGCCGCGGTGACGTCATTTGTCTTGTAATCGACCAGGTGCCAGCCGCCGCTGGCGTCCTGGTAGAGACAATCGAAAAACCCCTGAAAATATCGGCCATCGCCGATTGACTCGCCCGGCGGCCAGGCGAGCAGGAATTCCAGTTCGCGGTGGACGACCTTGGCGGCGGCGATCGCGGACCAACGCTTCGTGCCGACGAAGCGTTCCAACAATTCGGTCGCCAGTTCCACGCAGCGATTGGCATTGTGAATGACACCTTCGGCCGCAATTTGTTCGCACAGCGGGCCGATCGGCAGCTTGCCGCCGAGATCGATGCGCGCCAGGGCTGCGTGAACCAACGTGCCCAGGACGCGAGGATCGATCGCGTCTGGTTCCTCCACTGGTTTGAATTCGGTTTCGCGGGAGTCGGGGCGGATCAGCTTTCCCGAGAGCCGCGAGACGGAAAACTGCCGGCGGGCGGTTGCGTCGGCCGGAATCGGATCGACGTCGGGTGGAACAACGCCGCCGCCGCCGCTCGCCGCCAAATCGCGTGCCTCTTCGACGATCGCCAACAGGTCGCGGCCGCGCCCGCCACCGAGCGGCTTGAAGTCGGTCGCCGGCTCGGTCTTCGTGACGCGAACTTGTGGCACGGGATAGTCGGCCGGCAACGTGCCACGCATTTCGCCGCTTTCCAAATTGAAACGCTCGGCGAGCAGCTTCGTCCAGTCGGCTTCGAGCTCGTTCGTATCGTAGCCGACGAGGCTGCTCGAGAGCATCAGATAGTCGGCGGCCCGCGTCGTAGCCACATAGAACAGCCGCGTGCGTTCGTCGGCGTCGGCCCGCTTTTCGAGCATCCGGTAGAGGTCGATCCCGGTCGAGGTCGGTTCCTCATCATCGTCGTTGGGCGGCTGCACCACTGGGCCCAACGCTTCGTGGAGCGCCGCGGCGGGTGAGCGGTAGTCGGCCTTGCGATCAACATCGGCCACCACCACCAGCGGAAACTCCAGCCCCTTCGATTGATGGATCGTCATCAGCCGGATCACGTTGGCCGACTCGGAGAGCGTCGCGGCCAGCGCCTCCTTGGGCTCGCGGGCCACGAACTCGGCGAGCTGGGCGATGAAGCCGGCCAAATCCAACACGTTGCCGGAATCCGCAGTGCGGGCTTGCTCGATGAGCTTGTTGAGGTTCGCCAGCTTCCGCTCGCCGAGAAATTCCGCGAGCAGAGCGGCATCGTAGCCCGTGCGGGCGAGCGCTTCGGCGAGCAGCGTCGTGATCGGCAGCGAGTCTTTCCGTTCGCGGAGAAACGCCAGCGTCTCAGCCGCGGCGGTCGCTTTGAGGCGCTCCGCGGCGGAGAGCTCGCTCGGAAGCTGTTCGGCAAACAGGCCGTCGTTGAGGCTATCGGACGACTCGACCAGCCAGAACAGCGTTTCGTCGGCCAGTGAAAAGAACGGACTGCGGAGCACGCCGGCGAGGCTAATTTCGTCGGCGGGACTGGCGACGGCCCGCAGCAGATTCAGCACGTCGAAGATTTCCTGCTGCGCGTAAAACGCATGGCCGCCCACCAGGTAGTAATCGAGGCCGTACTCGCGGAGTGCCGTTTCGTAGAGGGCGACGTCGCTCAGCGCGCGGAACAAAATCGCAACGTCGCCGGGCTCTAACGCCCGCTTGCCGCCGTCCGCTTTCGCATCGGCAATAATCGGCGCTTCGCTCTCGATGAGTTCGCGCAAGCGGCGGGCGATGCGACGGGCCTCTTGCTCGCGGGCGTCGTTCTTGCCGCCGGCTTGCCGTTTGTCCGGCGTCGGCATCCACAGAAATTCGATCGCCGGCTCGGCGGTCGCTTGGGGCCGATTGGGGCGGAGCGGTTTGTAATCCTGGCCGAACGCCTGAACAAACAGCGCATTGACGAAATTCAAGATCGCCGGCTGGCTGCGGAAGTTTTTCGTCAGCGGCAATTGGCCCGGCTTGGGGATTTGCGCGTGCAGGTCGCGAAACACGTCTGGCTGGGCGCCGCGGAAGCGGTAGATCGACTGGTTCACGTCGCCGACGAAAAACAGTTTTCCAGCGGCAACGTCGCCACACAGGGCCCGCACCAGCTCGACCTGCAGCGCGTCGGTGTCCTGGAATTCGTCGACCAACAGCAGCCGCAGGTCGGATGCGAGCCGCTCGCGGAGCGCGTCGTGCGCCGGATTCGTGAGCAGCTCCTTAGCCCGATACAGCAAATCGTCGAAATCGAGCTTGCCCTCGCGGGCCTTCGCGCGTTCGTACTGACCGGCGGCGTGATGCGCCAGGTCGAGCAACTTGAGTCCAAGCTCGGCCGCTTCCCGGGCCGCGGCGGGCGAGAACGGCTTCGGCGTGTGCTTGTCGAGCGCGGTGCGGAACCGCTTGCTGCTGTCGCGGTAGGCCTCGTAACTTTCTTTCGAAGGCCAGTCCTTTTCCGTGCATATTGATCCAACGCCAACGTAATCCCGCAGCGATAACAGTTCGGTTTCGCCGAGTTCGCCGCGCTTGAGCTGCGGCAGCTTCTCTAAGAGCTGCGACTTGGCTTCAACGAACTTCTTCTTATTCGATGGCGGCGTGACGGATAGCAGCAGTTCCATAATCACGTGGATGTCGGGAGACGCGGCAAGCTCCGCGAGTGCGGCCGGCACCGCTTCGTTTTCATGAGCCGCTTGCCACGCGGCGACGAGCTCGTCGGCGGTTGCCGTTCGCCACTTGTGAAAGCTCTCGCTATGGCGGTGTTTGAGCAGGTCGCGGAGTTGGTCTTTGAGCTTCGAGAGGCCGGAGGAGGAGGCGAGCTCCATCGTCGTGGGGTCGAGCTCTGCCAGTCGCGAACGCAGTACGTCGTCGATGACTTCGCTTTCGAGCACGTCGGCCGTGCCCTGTTCCAAGACGCCAAACGTCGGATCGAGACCGGCTGCCACCGCATGCTCGCGCAACAGCGACGTGCAAAACGAGTGGATTGTGCTGACGCGGGCCGCTTCGATCGCCCGCAGCAACTTGAGCCAGGCGTCCTGGCTCTCTTGGGTCGGCGCCGTTTGCGATCGCTCGTAACACTTCTGGCGAATGCGGCGGCGCATCTCGCGCGCGGCCGCGTCGGTAAACGTGATCGCGATCAGTTGATGCAGTTTTGCCGCCTCTTGAACGAGCTCGCTATCGTGGTCGAGATGCGAGAGAAACCGCTCCGAAAGCACGAACGTCTTGCCGCACCCCGCGCCCGCCGCCAGCGCAATCGAAGTGTCGCGCATTTGAAGTGCGCGTGATTGTTCGTCGGTAAGTGTCGCGATCGCCGGCACGCTAGGTATCGGCCTCCTCACCAAACCACTGTTTCCCCAGGCTGCGCACCTGGCCCACGCGGCAAACCGTCGAGAATTCGCAATAACTGGTGCATTTGTCGTCGCGGCTGGCGACCGGAAAATTGCCGCCGCGAATATCGTGGACGAACCGGCCAATTTGCTCGACGACGCTCCCGCGCAGCTTTTCCCAGTTCTCGGTCGGCGACTTGAAATCCTGCGAACATTGGAGCGAAAAGCGGGCGTCGACCGTCACGCCATTGGCCATCGACCAATAGCCGGCCCAGAGCGGCGTGGCCGTGTCACCTTCGAACAACAGCGCTTGGGCGGCCATCACGTACAGGGCCGGTTGCAGCCGCTCGCCGGTGGCGATCTTTTCATTCGAGAGCGACGGCCGCTTGCCCGATTTGTAATCGATGACGTTGAACACCGATCGGCCGTCCGACTGGCCGACGTCGATCCGGTCGATTCGGCCCGTGATGCGAATCTTTTCGTGGCCCAAATCCAAGATGAACGGCTGCGACGTGGAGCGCGGGTCTTCGTAGTCGTTCTCCGCCGATTCGATTTCGCCGCTGCGCGACGGACCAAAACGCCATTCGAGGTACGTCGGCTTGAGCGGCTGGTCGAGCTGCGGCCAAGCGGCGTCGTATTTGCCGTGTTCGACGTGATAGCGCGGGGCCCATTTGTCGATCTGCCGACGATCGAGCTCCACTAGCGCCGCTTCGATGCCCGTGTGCGGCGTCGCGCGGACGAGCGCATCGAGGATGTTGCCGAACTCGGCGGAAAATTTTTCCGCGTCGTGCGACGAGAGATTCGCATGTTTGCCAAGCAGCTCGGGCATTCGACGGTGAAACTCGGCGAGCACGCGATGCACCAATGTCCCGCGCTGGCGGTGATCGGTTTCGAGCACCAGCTCGCCGAGCGGCTCGCGCCCCAGCACATCGTTCATGAAGAACTTGTACGGACACAGTGCGTACCGTTCCCACTGGCTGGGGCTCCACAGGTGGTCGCTGCCGAATCGGCGGGCGAGCCGCGCTCGGACCGCATCGCCTTCCAACAAGCCCTCGGCCGGACCGAAGCCGTCGCGGCGGCTCCGCGAGGCGGTCACGCGGAGCGCGGTTTCGATTCCACTTGCGGAACAAGGGGCACTGGCGGGCTTCGGCGAGCTCAGTCGAGTCGAGCCAGTGGCACCCGAGCGGAACAGGCCGGCGAGCAATCCAAGGTCGCCGTTGAGCGCTTGATGCACCGCTTGAATCCGCCAGTCCGTCGGGCTCAGCGGCGAATCGCCTGTCGGCAACGGCGACGGCCGCGCCGCGCGATGGTGTGTCACCGGTGCCGGGTGGATCGCCCGTTCGACTTCCGTGACGTACGGGCTCGGCGACAAAGTCTGGGCTTTCTCGTCGAGCGCGGGGTAACTGATCGTGAGCCGCTCGCCGGCGCGGGTCAGCACCTCGTAGAACAGCAGCATCTCGTCCTGCGCACGCTGGACCGACGGCAGTTCGGCCGCGGCTCGCGATTGGTCGGCTGCGTTGGCGAAGAACCGGTAGTCTGCTTCGGAATACAAATTGCCCGCCCGCTCGGGCGACGGAAACGCCTGCTCCGACATGCCGGCGAGAAACACGTGCTTGGCGGCGACGGTGCGGGCGGTGGCGGCCGAGAGCACGCGGACCCGGCCGGTGTCGTCAAAGCGGCGCGGCAACGATTCGTGTTTGGCGAGGTCCACGAGCAGATCGAGCACGGCCGCGCGCGTGAGTTGCGGCGCGGGCTCGTTCATCCAGTCGGCGAGGCGAGCGAGCGCGGCGAAGTGTTTGGTGACTTCTTGCCAGGCGGTGTTGTTGTCGAGGTCATCGGTCGATCGTGTGAGGCAGCGGATGCCGAGACGCTCGCCGAGTTGAGCGAAGGCAGTGATCCACTCTGGCGGAGTGGCTGCGTTGGGAAGTTCGTCGAGGGCCGCGGCGAGTTGGCGGAGGAAGGGGAGCGCGCTCAAGGCGGCTTGTGTTTGGCGGTCGTGATGGGTGAGTGCCTGCCCGCTCGCTGAAGCGAGCTCGCCGGCGAGCTTGCTCACGCGATCCAGTAATTTTTCGCGGCCCTGGGCGATTTGCAGATCGCGGATGAGCCATTCAGCGGCAGTCCGTGCCGAGCGATCGACCGCCGTGAGCAGATTGTTGGTCACCACCGACACCGAGCGGCGGAACGGCCAATCCTCGGCGTCGAGCCGCAACAGATCCAACATCGTCCGCACGACGCCCGTCGCTGCCAGCGGAACACCGGCTTCGAGCGAATGCGGGATGCCGAACTCAGCGAACACGTCGCGCACCCGCGGCGCGGCCTCGCGCAGATTGCGGAAGACGACGACCACGTCGCCCGGCCGCGCGACACCTGTGCGATTGCGCTCGTCAATCAGTTGCAGTTTGATATTGCGGGCCAACTCGACGATTTCGTCCTGGACCCCGGCGGCGGCGACGATTTCCAGCCGGTCGAGCGTCTCGGCCGCGGCGGGCGACGGCGGCGGAATATCACGCGGATGCTCAAACAGATGTTGGGCGATGTGATCGAGCGCCGGCCAGGCGGACTCACGGTTCGGCAATCGCTCGACCGTGAGCTTTGGGAAAATCAACCGCAGTTCGGCGTCCGTGGCGTTCGTTTTGGCGAAGAGTTCAGTTCGCCCTCCGCTGTTCTGCTCTTCCCCGGGCAGTGAGACGTAGAGCCGGCCCGCCCGCCGCGCGAGCTCACCAAGGATTTCCTGCTGCGTGTGGGTGAAATCGGTGAATCCATCGGCGACGACGAGCTGCAGTTCGGCTAACAACGTGTCATCGTTGGCCAGCGCGTCGCGGACGGCCCAATGGCGGCCTTCCTCATCCGCGAGGCGGTGTGATTGGAGCAGTCGTTCGTAGTCGGTGTAGAGCTGGGCGAGC
>JANNTD010000133.1:0-3892 GCA_031403315.1 Planctomycetota bacterium | reverse complement strand
AGTTCGCGGCCCGCTGTGCTGCTTCCGCTCCGAAGTTGCTTTCGGCTACGCCTCAAGCAACTTCTCCGCTCCAGCAGCACAGCGGCTTTACCCAACCCGTACTCTCATAACCCCTGGTACAGGATTTGGGGGCAGGTCACGAGGAAGTGAGATGGCGCTTATTGAATGCCCTGGATGCGACAAGCGGATCAGCGAATCGGCAATGGGGTGTCCGCATTGCGGATTGATGCTAACGCGACGTCGTCGCCGCTCACAAGGAAGAGAAAGCAGATATGGCAGCGGCCGTCGCGACGGAAGCGTCCGAATTCAACTTGGTCAACAATTTGATTGTGATTGGATTTGGCGTGACAATGTGCGCAATATGGTACGCAATGGACTCTTCTACCACACTGCCATCCGCGCGTGAACGCGAAATTCGACGCATTTCGGACACTTACGGCATAGATATTGACACGGTGCGCTCGGCAGCGGATCGGTTGGGCGGTCGCGAGTTAAGCGATTGACACGGCAACTGCCATGGGCGTAACCCAAGACCAAGAGGAAGAGTTATTGATGCACGTCGCGGCGGGCACCGATTTGTTCACGGCGTTTGCGGCCCTGCCACGTGAAAGCGATCCGCCAGACAAGCCGCAGCCATCGACGCCGGCGAAATCAGCCGGCGAACTAATTTGGGCCTTGCTGGCTTTCTTCCTCTCCATTGCCGCGCTATGGTTGATGGCGCAATGAGCCAGCGGACAGCGTGCCCTACCACTCTTAAAAGTTACCGATCATCTTCGAACTGTGCGCTGCTCGAAGAGCCACTTCCAAAGAACGGCTCGATCGCACAAAGTACCGAAGATGCCACTCGCGACCGAATTGATCGGGGACGAAGATTGCACCAAAGTGTGTCGTTTTGACGCGCGTGAGCCGCTTCGGCGTGCACTGTCTTATTCGTTTGCCACGGAATTCCGTCGCGCATTCGCGCGTATTACGTCAGCCGCGACGAAATTCAGCCTGGCCGTAGTTGCGACCCAAAATCGTCCACGATTGGACCATGATTTGCGTCCGTCTGTCTCCGCCCACCACGAGCAGCTGCGGGCCGCGCGACGCTTGGTCGACGCGACGCGGAGGCCCGATCAGGTGCGCCGTAGCCGTTCGTTCCTTTCGGATCTTTGCCAAAAATGGACCAATTGTTACAAGGCATTTTGAGTTTGACGCCCGGGCAGGGCATCATGTTCGCCATCGGCGGGCTGTTGATTTGGCTCGCCATCTCGAAGGAATACGAGCCAACGCTGCTGCTGCCGATCGGTCTAAGCGCGATTCTCGCCAACATCCCTCATTCAGCGGCTATCGGCGTCGATGGCGAGCCGGGGATTCTCACGACGCTCTTCGACGCCGGCATCCGCACGGAAGTGTTTCCGCTGCTGATCTTCGTGGCGATCGGCGCGATGATCGATTTCGGGCCGCTGCTGCAGAATCCGAAAATGCTGTTGTTTGGCGCGGCGGCACAATTCGGCATCTTTTTCACGATGTGCCTGGCAGCGGCGCTGCATTTTACGCTGAAAGAAGCGGCGTCGATCGGCATTATCGGCGCGGCCGACGGACCGACGTCGATTGTCGTCGCCAACCGCTTCGCTCCACATCTTTTGGGTCCGATCACGGTCGCAGCCTATTCGTACATGTCGCTCGTGCCGATCATTCAGCCGCCCGTGATTCGGCTGCTGACGACCAAAGCGGAGCGGCGGATTCGGATGGATAGCAGCCAATTTCGGCCCGTCTCGCAGCGCACCAAAATCATCTTTCCGATCGCGGTGTCGCTGGTGGCCGGGCTGTTGGTGCCGAGCGCTGCCGCGCTGATCGGCATGCTGATGTTCGGCAACCTGTTGCGGGAATCGGGCGTGGTCGACCGGCTCTCGATAGGCGCCCAAAACGAGCTCGCCAACATCGTCACGCTGTTGTTGGGAATCTCGATCGGTGCGGTCATGACGGCCGATGAATTCCTCGATCGCCGCACGCTGCTGATTCTCGGCATGGGAATCATCGCGTTTGTGTTCGACACGGCGGGCGGGGTGCTGTTTGCCAAGTTCTTGAACCTGTTTCTCAAACATAAAATCAATCCCATGATCGGCGCCTGCGGCATCTCGGCGTTTCCCATGTCGGGACGAGTTATCTACAAAATGGGATTGGCCGAAGATCCACAGAATCATTTGTTGATGCAGGCGATTAGCTGCAACGTCGGCGGGCAACTGGGGTCCGTCGTCGCCGGCGGGTTGATCCTGGCGCTGGTGAGTTGAGGAGCTTCCACGATGCACGAGAATCTGCTGACAATCGCTCAACAAACCGTCGCCGCCGGATCGAACGCTGACAGCGCGCTTCCCGAAGCGCTCCGCATCAGCGGCGTCGCACTCGTGGCAATTTTTATCGTGATGGGTCTGTTCGGCGCGATGATCGCACTGCTGTCCCACGTATTTCCTGAGACAGTCGATGAGTCGGTGTAGGGTTGGAGGGATAGTGGCATGCCTGACGTCACCACGATTACTTTCTGGGTGCTGTTTCATTTGTTTCTGGGAATCGCGATCTATGTGGACCTCTTCCTGCTGAACCGCGAGAACTCCAACAACAACATGAAGTTGAATCTCGCGACGGTCGCCATGTGGATCGCCATCGGCTTGGGATTCGGCTTCTTCGTGTGGAGCTACAAAGGCCCGCAGAGCGCGATGAACTACTGGACGGGCTACTTGCTCGAGCAGTCGCTGAGCGTCGACAACCTGTTCGTGTTCCTGGTCATCTTCCAGTACTTCGCAGTCAACTCGCAGAATCAGCGGAGGGCGCTGGTGTGGGGCATTCTGGCGGCGATCCTGCTCCGTGGCGTGTTCATCTTTGCCGGCGTGGCGCTGGTGAGTAAGTTCGATTGGCTCCTGTACCCGCTCGGCATATTTCTGGTCTACACCGGGATCAAACTGCTGATGGCCGGCGGCGACGAATCGGTTGACCCCGAAAAGAACGTGGCCCTCAAATTCTGCCGAAAATACCTGCCGCTCACCGACGACTACGTCGGCAACCGCTTCACCGTCCGCCAGAACGGAAAGCTGTTTTTCACGCCGCTGTTCGTCGTGCTGGTCGTGATCAACGTAACCGACCTGATGTTTGCCACCGACTCGATTCCCGCCATCATCGGTGTGACACGCGATCCGTTCGTGGTCTACACGTCGAACATCTTCGCGGTCTGTGGGCTGCGGGCGCTCTATTTCGCCCTCTCCGGCATGTTCGACCGCTTCCGATTGCTGCAGTATGGCCTGGCGATCGTGCTGGCGTTTATCGGCGTCAAAATGCTTGTCGAGTACCCGATCGAGCACTATCTGCAACTGAACGACCGCACGATCACATATGCATCGCTCGGCGTCGTCGGCTCGACTCTGCTGGGCTCGGTGATACTTTCGCTGTTGCTGCCCTTGCGCGAGGCCGGGTTGCTGGGCGAGGGAGAGGGGAAATAGCCCCGGCGCTGAGAGCCGCTTGCCGGCAATTCGCGGGGGAAGGAAGGTATCCGTTAAACTGCTGCAAAATAGGTTCATTTCGCACGGCGTCGTTTCAAAAGCGAGGTAACACTCAGGGCTTCACGTGAGGAGGGTGCTGCAAAATTAGGCCTCATTTTGCAGCAGCCGGGGCATTTTGCAGCAGGTCGCCGGCGATCGCAGCCGACGCAATTGGCCGCGCTGATAGTCTGCAACCGGCAGCGACCAGCGCGCAGATCTCTCCGCGTTTGACTTCATCGGCGATATGATTTTGACCGGCGGACATGGCGGGAATCTCCGTGGGCGGGTGAAAAAGGAGCGCCGCCGCATTAGGATACGTGAGTACACTATCTCGATCCTAATGATATCAAGCTCAGCGGCCGAATCAATCGCAGATTTGG
>JANNTD010000132.1:0-6702 GCA_031403315.1 Planctomycetota bacterium | reverse complement strand
CTTCTTCCGGCCGTTCGTCGATCAACAGCATGATCATCGTCACGTCCGGGTAGTTTACCGAGATCGCGTTCGATATGTGTTGCAGCAAGATCGTCTTGCCGGTTCGCGGCGGAGCGACAATCAGCGCCCGTTGGCCTTTGCCGAGCGGCGTCAGGAGATCCATCACACGGGTCGATATCGGATGCTGGCCGGTCTCGAGCCGCAACCACTGCTCCGGGTTGATCGCCGTCAGCTCGTCGAACGACTTGATCTTGGTGTAGTCTTCGGGCGCCATGCCGTCGACGTCGAGCAGCTCTTTGAGCCGCGGGCCCTGGCCGCGCCGGTGCCGCTGGACGGTGCCGTGGAGCAGGAGCCCTTCCCGCAGGCCGAACTTTTCGATCATCGTGCCGGGCACGAAAGGATCGGTCCGCTCGCGGGTGAAATTGGAAGCCGGGTTGCGGAGGAACCCATAGCCGTTGGGGTGCATTTCAAGCACACCCGAACCGGGAACCAGTGGCAACGGTTCGCCGCTTTCCGGGTAATCAAATTCTTGGTGATCCTGGCGATTGGCGGTCATGCCACCACCGCCACCACCGCCACCGCCACCACTTCCACCACTGCGACGGCGTCCACCGCCGCCACCTCCGCCGCCGCCACGGCCGCGACCACCGCCGCCGCCGCCGCCACCACCTCGGTTGTATCCGCCCCCGCCGCCACCGCCGCCGCCGCCGCCGCCTTGTCGGTTGTTGCGGTATCGTCCGCCCCCACCGCCGCCACCGCTACCACCCCCACGATTCTTCTTCATGTGATCCAACACCTTAAACAAGACCCGCCTGCTTTGAGACCGCGCATTGAGGCGGCCTCGCCTGGTCCGTACGGTCACAAGCCGCGCGGAACCATTCATTCCAAGTCGGGTAAGAGAGAAAACTCACCATCAAAAAACTAGCTGACATTCCGACTTCGTTCTGCTGGAGCTTGAACGGTGCCGGTGCCGAATTCGTGCGGCCGCAGCCGCGTCGATCAATCATGAACCTGGCGATCAATGAACCTAGCAGCTTCTCGGCCAGCCGCACGAGAAACCGAAATCCCCCCGAGGGTTCGAGCACGCATGTCGCGCGAAGCGACTGAAATTCAATATGAGTAACTCATAGTACGAGGCATCCATGTTTTACGACGTCGCGGTTGGCAACGTCGTCGTATTGCGACAGTCACTGTTCGCGACAGTCACTGTTCGCGACAGTCCCTGTTCGCGACAGTCCCTGTTTGCGAAACTCCAAGCCCGCAGCGCGCGCACAACGAGGCGCGCACAAACTCGGCTCTGCTTCAGAACGTCTATTTTTCTCGCTCCGAGAGCGAGCGGACCTAAGACAACGCCACAGACGTTGCAAAAGCAGACGAAAGCGCTAAATCAACCGTGGATTCGCTCGGCTGCGGCAAATGCTAGTGCGACGCCGCAGGCCAAGGACGCTCCCACGGATACCCTCCACCCAAGAATTATCCTGAAGGCGGAAAGGCGGCCATTGGACTCACTCGAACGCCTTTTAGTCCCCAATTCACTCGGGGAATCCTGGGCGGCCGCGAACCAATGCGTTTGGCCAGTAGAACCCACCCAAAACTGGGCAGGACAATCAACTCATGCGTATTGTTCCCTACGAATCGGCTGCTGTCAAGGTTCGTGTCGAGGCCGAGGCGTTAAAATTGGGACAATTTCTCGTTGTCGGGTCCGAAAGGCGGGTTTTCCCCGGGCGTGTCGGCGGTGGAACCGCCGAATCACCCGGGGCTAAGTAGCGGCTCGATGATGACATTGCTAGCCAGGGTGGCGGCGGAATCGGCAAACTTTGCGCAAAGTCGCGGACCGGAATATCCGATACCGATCTTTGAGCGCCTGCCCCCGGCGGCAGCTGCGCTCGCATACCGCTCATCCGGACGACGAGGAACTCTCATGTCACGCAATTTGCGGCCTGTTTTCGCTGTGCTTGCCAGCCTGCTCGTGGCGCTGTCGGCGAACGCGCAAGAACTCGGCGTTCGCTGGCAGCAGGACATCGAATCGGCCAAGGTGCTGGCCCGCCAGAGCGGGCGGCTGGTGCTGGTGCATGTCGTCGCGGACGGCTGCGGGCCGTGCCGCGCGCTCGAATCCAACGTCTTCAATCAGCCCGGCATCGCCGGCGCAATCGAACAGCGGTTCGTCCCGGTGCAGCTCAACGCCAACGAGTTCCCTGCGATCGCACAAGGATTCGGTATCACGCGCGTGCCGACCGACGTAGTAATCACGCCCGACGGCCAAGTCCTCGGCAAGATGATCAGCCCGGCCACGCCGTCCGCCTACATCGCCGAGACCACGAACGTCGCCAACCAATATGCGAACCAGTCGGGCCGCACGTATCAGCTCGCGGCCGCAGCGGCGCCCAATCCGCCGGTGCTCAACTCGGCGTACGCCGACCTCGCCATCGGCGTGCCCGTCATGGCGACGCCCAGCGTGCCGACACCCACGGCGACTCCGCCGGCAGCCGAGGCCACGCCACCGGCGACCGTCACCAACAACTATGCCCAGCCCGTCCCGCCGAGTTACACCGCTCCAAGCTACACAGCGCCGCAACAGCCGGTGACGCCAGTCCCGACCAATCCGGCCGCCAACCCATACGCCGCCTACGCACCGCCGGCGCAGCCGCAACCAGTCGCGGCTCCGCTGCAGGCGCAGCCTCCGGCATCATCGCCGCAGATCGGCTATGAGCCTCAGTCACCCGCCACGCCGCCCGCCTATAGTGTGCCACCCGATGCGAGCGTGCCGCCGTCGAGTGCCACCGGACCGGTCTCCGAGGAAGCGCTGCGACCGACCGACGCACAACAAGCGTCCGCCGCGCCGGACCCCAGTCGGTTGCCGTCCGGCGCCCCGCCCTTGGGTTTCGACGGCTATTGCCCGGTAAGCATGCGGAGCACATGGAAGTGGGTGCCCGGCGATCCGAAGTACGGCGCGATCCACCGCGGCCGCACCTACTGGTTTGTCGGGCCGCAGGAGCAACAAGAATTCCTCGCCCGGCCAGACTACTACGGCCCGGTGCTCGCCGGAATCGATCCAGTGTTGGCGATCGACCACCAGCAATCGGTGCTTGGTGTGCGGGAGCACAGCCTCGACTACGACGGGCAGTTTTTCCTGTTCTCGAGCGAGGCGACCCTGCAGCAATTCACGAGCAGCCCCGAGCGCTACGCGAGCGGCGTGCGCCAAGCGATGGGTTTGCAGCCGACTCAGCAGACGCGATAGCGCTCACGCAGCAGTCGTGAACGCTCCGTGTTAGCCGGCGGGCTTGTCCCGCCGAGTTAATGCGTTCGCGCGGCGGGACGAGCCCGCCGGCTAACGGTCACGCAAGAGTGGGCGTGAACTAGTCTTCCTTCAGCGACCGCTGCAGCCGCACAACCTGCGCCCGGACCTCTTCCATGCCGGGGTTGAGTCGCAGGGCGCGGCGGAAGGCCTCGAGCGCGGCGACAGGGTTGTCTTGCAACAGATAGCACTGTCCCATGCCCGCTGCCGCAGTGAAGTGATACGGATTGATTTCGAGCGCCTGGTGGCAGTCGCGAATCGCCGATTCATATTGCCCGCGATGGTAGTTGGCCATGCCGCGTTGGCACCAGGCTTCGGCGATCCAGGGCGATTCGTGAATCAGCTGGGTGGCAAGATCGATCGCTTCCTCGTAACGCTTCGAGTCGTTGAGCCGCACGACATATTGCAGCGACTGCCGCTGCTGCCGGTTGCCGACGCGGCACCACAGCTCGCGAATGCCGTTGGCGGCGATCGAGCGGACACCACGGTCGCGGTCCACCAGGGCCCGCCCCAATACGGCGTTCGAGGCGTAGTCGCCGACGCAGCTAAGCGCCAAGACGGCCGCCCGCCGCGTCACGCTATCGCTCATCGAGACCAGCCGTTCCAGCGTCGCGCAACCGTACCGCTCGGAAACCTGTCCTAAAAAGATCGAGGAATCTTGGTGGTTCAGATACCGTTGGTAGTAACCTACCAAGACCGGACTTCGCAATCGATTCGCGTCCACGTCCAACACTCCGTCACAAGATGCCGTGTATGCCGTGTGCAGCCAATTCGCAGAGGCCGGCAACCAGCGTTGCCGTTCCTTGAGAGCCAATGCCTCGAGAACCGTGCCTGTCGTAGGCGTGGCGCTGAAACCTTGCCGATCGCGGGCAAATTTGCCTGGAAAAGTGCTCGTACCGAGCGTCCTGCTAGGGCGAGCGCGCCCGCGACCTCTATGGGTTGAGTGTAATCACAATTGCGAGAAGCACAACGAAAAAAATCACCGGAAGTGCGGCGGCGGCGAGAACACCAAGGCGAAAACGCCGGGATTCGGATGCCGACGGCGGGAGTCGTTGAGCGGCACTATCGGAGACCGGCATCAACCTCGTAGGATCAACGCAGCTAAGCGATTGAATGCTTTCGCGTCGTGGCGACCCGCAATGAAATTGCGAGCAAAAAAATGTTTTGGCGGTTGACACGAATCGGTGCCTTGATCTCGCTCGTGGCAGGCGTGGCCTTGGGGCAATCACCGCCGCCCAGAACTGCTTCGAGCGGCGCAATATCCGTACCCACCGCGGTCCATTCCGTCGAGTGGGAACAAGTGCTGCTGGGTGACGCGATCGGGCGGTTGAAGGCGGTATCGGGCGCCAACGTCTTCTTGGATCGTCGCGTCGATCCCACACAACAAGTTGATCTGAAGCTCGAAAATGCTGGCCTCGAAGAAATCGTCGCGCGACTCGCGGCCGTTCGTTCGCTCGGCTATGGGCGGTTGGAGCGATTGTACTTCATTGGCCCGCCGCAGACGGCCGAGCGGCTCGTCGCGCTCGCGGCGCTGCGACGCCGCGACGTCGCCGCGCTGCCCGCCGATTTGCGTCGCTCGCTATTGGAGCGACACCGTATTGTGTGGCCGCAACTGACCGAGCCGCGCGGCCTCATCGCGCGGTTGGTCGAAGAGCACGGTTGGCGTGTGCTCGAGAGCGAGCGGTTTCCGCACGATCGCTGGGCCAGTGGCGCGCTGCCAACGATGACGCTCACCGACCAGTTGACGGTGCTCTTGGCCGGCTTTGATCGGACATACCGCGTCGTGCCGGACCAACGCGCGATTGAGATCGTGCCCGTCGATTGGAATGCGATCGAGCCGACGTCGAAAACGCCTCCCGCCAGTAGCCGACCACCTCGAGCCGCGCCGGGTGGCAAACAAGTCTTCACGCTGCGTATCGAAAATCAGCCGGTCGGCAAAGTGCTGGACCAACTCGGCCGACGGCTCGGCTGGCAACTCTCGGTCGACGAAGCCGCGATCCGCGCTGCCGGCCATTCGCTCGATGAGCGGGTCTCATTCACCGTCGAAAACGCCGATGAAGACCAACTGCTCGACGCGCTGCTCACGCCCGCCGGACTAACTGCGGAACGTGACGGCGACCGCGTGCGAATCAAGCCGCGTTAAAGAAGAAGAGGTTCATTCCTTCTTCCCGATTCCGGCGGTCATCAGCCGCTCGAGCTGTTCGCGGATCGACGATTCGATCTTGCCTTTGAACATCATCGCGGTGAAGGGTAGGTCGCCGTCGACGACGAGGTCCTTGTCGCCGACCGAGATCTTGCCGGAGAGCGGAATGCCGAACGTCTTGAAGCGAAACGCCAACGCGTTGCCTTCCCAATTCTGTTCGAGATCGCCAACCGAGTCCTTGAACTTCTCGCGCAAGATATCGGCGAATCGGTTGAGCCGTTCGGTCGCCTCCGGTTGCGAGAGCGTATGCGGCACCGTCACACTAAATTTCGGCATTCCTTGTCCTCGTTGCGAATTCAACCGACTCAGCGAATTCAACCGGCTCACTCGACCGGATCTTCGTAATCGGCACGATCCCGCTCATGCCAGAGCGGCAAGCCGGCTTGCACGCGCTCGGCGAGCACTTTTAGTTTTTCATCCGTACCGGGAATCGCGCGGGTCGAGTCAAAACCCCGCCGGTCGACCTCGGCCGGCTCGAAGCTCCAATTCCCTTCTCGAATCGCATCCAACACAGACTTCGTCACAATGCACTCCCCTTGATTGCTGCGAACCTGACTGCCTGCGAAATATGCCTGCGAAACGTCCAACCGAGATTTGGCCCTCATTCTGTAGTTGCCCCCGAACATCCAGCGCTTCCGAGTATCGAGATTTTGGGGCCGTTGTCAAGAAAATTCTGGACGCGGCCGGCCGTTGTCGTCGGCGGGCACTGCGGCGATCAATTCCTGTGCCGCCCGCAGTGACAGCACCCTGTCACCGGCGAACGCTCGTTCCCTACGCACCGTGGCAAGTACGGTTCGGACGCGCTCCTCGGAGATCGTGCCGGTCCGGCCACCATCGCAGACCGCTCCACGGACGGCAATCAAAGCGGGACGACAAGCGGCTGCGGCTTGGAGACTCTCGCCTTGCAACGAGCCAGCCAAGACGACCGCGATTCCCGCCTCGCGCACGCGCACGCAAACCCGCGCAACGTCTTGCGCCGGCCAGTGATCGACCAATGTTCCGCGCGCTTTGTCACAAGTGTCGATGAGCAGAACCGGGCAACCGCTCACTACCGCTGCTGCTAGCACATTCTCTGGCGACGGCGCAGCGGCAAGTTGCCAATCGGCATAGACGACTGCAACCGGGCGCACGCCTGCCGGCCACTGGTGGATCGCCGACCGCCACCGGGCCGGCCAGTCGACGCCTGCCTGGCACCCGGCCAGGC